>NZ_WHTD01000071.1 GCF_009379765.1 Actinophytocola sp.
GATACTCGCCGCGACATACCGGGCCCGTCGTCCACGTTGATCCACAACGCGACAGACTCACAGATCGGCAGGTCAGACACATCACCGACACGCCTGACCTGTCCACCCCACCTCATGTGCGGAAGACGGGGCTAGCCGCCGACGGCCACGGCGAAGATGTGCATCGTGACCACGTTCGTCGCCACGTTCCCGGAGTTGATGTCCGGCAGGGTGACGTAGGCGGCGGTCTTGCCCGGCGTCAGCTCGACGTACGCCGAGAACACTGTCGCCGTGTGGTTGTTGATGCCGTTCGGGCCGTTGCGGTACGCGGCGTTGGCCACCACCGTGTTGCCGGCGATCGGCTCCGGGTTGTAGTAGTCGGACAGGGTCAGGGTGAACTCCTGCGTGCTGCCGTCGGTGAAGTGCACCGTCCCCGTGCCCGTCCCACTGCCGTAGGTGGAGGACCCGACGAACCCGAGCTTGGTGCCGCTACCGGACACCGGCACGGTCTGACCGGCCGCGGCGACGTTGTCCAGCTGGTCGGCGGGCACGTCCGGCCAGGTGTAGGTGATCCCGTCCGAGGTGAACGTGCCTCCCGGCGTCAGGCCGACGTCGGCGAGCGCGTCCTCGTTGTACGTGATGCCACTGCCCGAGATGTCACCGACACCGGGGTTGGCCGTGCTGGTGATGCCGTTGTTGTTGAACGCGGCGACCAGCGACGAGTACGGCACCACGACGCCCACCTGGCTACCGGCCAGGTCGTAGGTACCGGCATCGATCTTCGCCGTGCCCGACACCTCCACGGTGCGTGATCCGGTCCCCGCCGAGCCGTCCGACGAGACGCCGACCGCGACCGAGGACGACGCACCCGGGGCGATGGTCACCGTGCCCGAGCTTGGCGACAGCGTGAGCCCGGGCGGCGGTGTGGCCTGCCAGTCGACCGTGACCGGCGACGCCACCTTGTTGGTGATCTTGAGCGTGGCGGAGGCGTTGCCGGAGGAGTCGAGCACCACCTGCGCCGGGGTGAACGCGAACTCGGCGATCTGGCTGACGCCGACGTTCGACGCGGCGGACTTGACGCTCGCCTCGCCACCAGCGGTGCCGTAGCCGACCTGGAGCGTGAGCGAGTGCTGCGTGCCCTGCGCGGCGTACGGAGGGGTCACCTGCCAGCTGAGCTTCGCCGAGCCGTGGGCGTCGACCTCCGACGGTTGCGTGCCCACCGGCTTGACCTGCCAGCCCTGCGGCACCTGGAGCTGGTAGTCGACGTCGCCGACGGGGAAGTCGCCGTCGTTGACGAAGGTCCCGGTGACGGTCGTCGGGCTGCCCGGGGCGAGCGTGGCCGGCGCGTCGAGGGAGGCCCGGTGGTTGCCTGCCGACTTGACCACCTGGAACTGGCCGTGCAACGGCAGACCCGCCACAGCCGACGAGTCACCGACGTGCACCTGGAAGGTCCCCGAGGGCATCACCCAGGCCTTGGCGTCGGTCTTCCAGTAGGCGAGGTCGCGGCCGTCGAGGGTGAACTCGACCGTCTTGGACTGCCCGGGCTCAAGAGACACCTTCTGGAATCCCCGCAGCTGCCGGGGCGGCTCGCCGGCGGAACCGGGGTAGCTCAGGTAGAGCTGCGCCACGTCCGAGCCCGCCCTGCTCCCGGTGTTGGTCACCGTTGCGGTCACCTTCACCGGATTGCCGGGCTGCCCGGCTGCTCCGGCGCCGAAGGACGTGTTGACCATCGCCTCCGGGGTGACCGAGAGGTCGCTGAAGGCGAACTGGGTGTAGGAGAGACCGTGCCCGAACGCGAACAGCGGCTGCACGTCGTTCGCGTCGTACCAGCGGTAGCCGACCTGCAGACCCTCGGAGTAGTGCGCCTGGCCGTCGACGCCAGGCCACCGCTGCGGACTGCTGACCGGGGTCTTCGACTCGTCGCTCGGGAAGGTCATCGGCAGCTTGCCGGACGGGTTCACGTCGCCGAACAGCACCGACGCGAGCGCGTTGCCGTCCTCCTGGCCCGGGTACCACGCCTCGACGATGCCGGAGACCTTGTCCGCCCACGGCATCAACGCGGGCCCGCCGGTGTTGAGCACGACCACCGTGAGCGGGTTCGCCGCCGCCACCGCCTCGATCAGCTTGTCCTGCTCGTAGGGAAGCTGGAGGTTCGGCCGGTCCATGCTCTCCGTGCGCCGGTCGTTGACGACCACGACCGCGACATTGGACTTCGCGGCCGCCGCCGCGGCGTCCTCACGCATCTGCGCGACGTCGGCCCAGCCGAGGTGGACAGGACGATCCCCGGACTTGTGGAAGTACTCGACCTTGATCGAGTGCTGCTGGCCGCCTGCCAGGTCGACCGAACCCCACTTGGCGTCGGGGAGCTTGTGGCAGCAGGTGCGGCCGTCGTTCCAGTTGTCGACGACCAGCTTGTCGTCGACGTACAGCCGCGACCCGTCAAGGCTGAGCAGCGAGAACGTGTACTTCGTGCTCGTCGGCGGGGTGATCGAACCCGTCCACCGCACCGAGAAGTTGTTCGCCTTGACCCCAGGGCCGGGAGCGCCGTCCCAGTCGAAGTCGATGTTCGGGTCGACGCGGGTCAGCACCGGCTTGCCGCTGAGGTCGGTGTTGTTGTAGTAGCTCGCTTCGAGGCCGTTGCCCGTTCCGGACGGCGGGGTCAGGTACTGCGACGCGACAGGCGGCAGTGCGCCGCTACCGTCTGGCTGACCCTCGGCGCGGTTGATGGTGACACCCTTGCCCGCCCGGTCCGTGATCCCGGTCAGCGGGCTGACGACGTAGGGCGCAACGACCGACGAACTGCCGCCGCCACCGGTGTAGACGCCCTCGGCGGCGTTGTTGCCGAGCACCGCGATCGAGTTCACCTTGGTGTTGTCCAGTGGGAGGACACCGGCCTTGTTCTTCAGCAGCACGGTGCCCTGGGCCGCGATGTCCCGCGCGCGGGCCGCGTGCTCGGGCGTCGTCACGACACTGTCCTTCGTGCCGGTCGGCTGGCGCTCGAACAACCCGTACTCGAACATCCGCCGCAGCACCCGGGTCACCGCGTCGTCGATGCGCGACATCGGGATCGCCCCTGAGTCGACAGCGGCGGCGAGGTCGGCGCGTCCGGGCTTGGCGAGATCCATGCCGGCGTTGTAGGCGTCCGCCGTGTTGTGGGCGGCGCCCCAGTCGGACCGCACGAAGCCCCGGTAGCCCCACTCGCCCTTGAGGACGTCGGTGAGGATCGCGTGGTTCTGGCATGAGTAGACGTCGTTGATCTGGTTGTAGGCGCACATCATCGACGCGGCGTTGCCGTCCTTGACCGCGGTCTCGAACTGCGGCATGTAGATCTCGCGCTGGGTCCGTTCGTCGATGTGCTCGTTGATCGACTCGCGCTCGGTCTCCTGGTTGTTGGCGAAGTAGTGCTTGACGTTCGACATCACCCCCTTGTCCTGGATCCCGGTGATGTTGGCGACGCCCATCTGCCCGCTCAGGTACGGGTCCTCGCCGTAGGACTCGAAGTCCCGCCCGCCCTGGGGCACCCTGGCGATGTTGAGGTTCGGCCCCTGTGCGACGTGGATGCCCTTGCCCCACGACTCGGTGGCCTGCACGCCGCCGTAGCCTTCGGCGAGCGAGCGGTCCCAGGTCGCCGCGAGGCCGAGCGGGGCGGGCAACTGGGTGACGCCGGTGAAGCCTGCGGCCACCCCGGCCGGACCGTCCTGCAGGAGCAGTCGCGGCACGCACAGCCGAGGGATGGCCGGGAAGTAGTTCTGGTAGCCGTCCGGGCTGCCGTTCAGGCTCAGCGTGGCGACCTTCTCCTCGGTCGTCATCTTGGCGAGGACGGCCTGCGCCCGTTCGTCCGGCGGGGCCGAGGATCCGACCCACGGGCAGTCGTTGTTGTCGGTCGGGGCCGCTTGCGCGACCGGGGACATGAGCGTCACTGCCAGGCTGAGACCTGCCAGCAAGGCTAAACGGCTTCTGGCGGTTCGAGTCACCACACCCTCCTCAGATAGGGGATCGTGGACGGACCTCTGACCTCCTGACGGAGGGATCCACGAGGTGGAGATGGGGATTGGTTTGACCTCGGTCCTCCGGACACTCTGGTTGGGGCTGAATCCGCTGTCAAGCCCGCGTGATGTCCGGCGCCGCCCTCACCATTCGGCGTAGCGACCGTCGTCGACCCGCCACACCGGATCGGCGAGGGTCCAGTCGGCGCCGCGGGCCTCGACGGCCTCGGCGTCGATCTCGATGCCGAGCCCCGGCCCCTCGGGGCGGGGCAGGCGCCCGTCGACCGGGCTCAGCGGAGCCGGGTCGAGCAGGTAGTCGGCCATCTCCCCCGGCGGCAGCCCCGCGTATCCCTGGTTGTAGTGCAGGCCGAGGCTCTGTTCCTGGATGATCACGTTGCCCGCGCAGAAGTCCACCTGCACCGAGGCGGCGAGCGAGATCGGGCCGTTCGGGCAGTGCGGGGCCACCGCGACGTCGTACGCCTCGGCCATCCGGCAGATCTTCTCCAGCTCGAACAGGCCGGTGAGCGACACGTCCGGCTGGATCACGTCCACGACGCGCATCTCGAGCAACCGCGCGAACTGAGCACGGGTGAGCAGCCGTTCACCGGTGGCCAGCGGCGTTGCTCCGGCGTGCCGGGCGATCTCGGGCAGCAGGTCCTCCTGGCCAGGCGGCAGCGGCTCCTCGACCCAGAGCAACCGGTACTGCGCCAGCTCGTGCAGCAGCGTCTTGGCCATCGCCCGGTGCACGCGCCCGTGAAAGTCCAGCGCCACGTCGACCGTGTTGCCGTACGCGGACCGGATCGCGTCCACCCTGGCCACGACCGCGTCCACCCGCTCGGCACTGTCGAGCAGGTCGAGCTCCTCGGTCGCGTTCATCTTCACCGCGGTGAACCCCTGGTCCAGGCGTGCCTTGACCTGGGCGACCACGTCGTTCGGCCGGTCGCCGCCGACCCAGGCGTACAGCCGGACGTGATCGCGGACCGCGCCACCGAGGAACTCGTGCACGCCAAGCCCGTGCCGTCGTCCCTTGATGTCCCACAACGCGTGCTCGATCGCCGCGCTCGCCGTCGCGAGAACCGGTCCGTCGCGGAAGAAGCCGCCCCGGCTCATCCGCTGCCACAGCTCCTCGATCCGCGAGGGGTCGGCGCCGACGACGTTGCGGGCCAGGTCCTCCACAGCGCCGAGCACGGCCGCGGCGCGCTTGGGGACGATGGCCTCCCCCCAGCCCGCGAGGCCCTCCTCCGTGCGCACCTCGACGAAGATCCACCGCGGCGCGACCCGGTGGCCGCGGACCATCGCGATCCTGTCCGTCACAGATATGCCTCCCCGGACTCGCAGTCGAACAGGTGCAACCGCCGGGGGTCGACGGTCAGGGCGACCTTCTCCTCACGCTCGAATTGGTGTTCCCGTGGCAGCTTGGCGACCACCGTCTGCCCACCGATCTCCACGATGAGGTGCTGCTCGGAGCCCAGCGGCTCGACGACCTCGACGACACCCTGCATGACGCAGTCGTGTTCGTCGGCGGACGCGATGGAGATCGGCTGGAAGTGCTCGGGACGGATGCCGCACACCACCTTGTCGGCGTCGTCGGGCAGGCTCGCCGCCCGGTCCGCCGGCAGCCGCAACCGGACCCCTTGCCCGTGCAAGTCCGCTCCGCCCGCGCTGCGCGTGATGTCACAGGTCAGGAAGCCCATCGCCGGGGTGCCGATGAACCCGGCGACGAACTTGTTGACCGGGTGGTCGTACAGCTCGTCGGGGGTGCCCAGCTGCTGGATGACCCCGTCGTTCATGACCGCGATGCGGTCGCCCATGGTCATCGCCTCGACCTGGTCGTGGGTGACGTAGATCGCCGTCGCGGTGACCGCCCTGTGCACCTTGAGGATCTCGGCGCGCATCTGCACACGCAGGTGGGCGTCCAAATTGGACAGTGGCTCGTCGAGCAGGAAGACTGCGGGGTCACGCACGATCGCGCGGCCGAGCGCCACGCGCTGGCGCTGCCCGCCGGACAGTTGCTTCGGCCGCCGTTCGAGCAGGTGCCCGATGCCGAGCAGCTCCCCCGTTTCGCGGACCTTCTGGTCGATCATCGCCTTGGGCATCTTGCGGCGGCGCAGCCCGAAAGCCATGTTCTTGTACACCGACATGTGCGGGTACAGGCCGTAGTTCTGGAACACCATGGCGATGTCGCGGTCGCCGACGTCGACGTAGTCCACCCGGTCGTCACCGAAGTACAACACGCCGTCGGTCGGCGTCTCGAGTCCCGCGATGATGCGCAGCAGGGTCGTCTTTCCCGAACCGGACGGGCCGACGAGGACGAGGAACTCGTGGTCGTCGATCTCCAGGTCGCAGTCGCGCAGGACGACGGTGTCGCCGAAGCGCTTCTGCACTCCCCTGAGGCTGATACTGGTCATCGGATCGGTCTCCTCATAGAACGTGGACTCACGAGTCGCTCAGCGGGTCGGCGGATCTGGCCAGCCGTCGGCCACCGTCCACATGGAGCACGGCACCGGTGCAGTACGAGGCATCCTCGGAGCAGAGGAACGCGACCGCCGCCGCGACCTCCTCGACCCGGCCGAACCGCCGCAACAACGCGGGAGGCACGATGCTCGTGTCGGTCTGACGGTCGTGCAGCGTGTCGGCCATGGACGGCGAGTCGATGACCCCCGGGGCGACGGCGTTGACCCGGATCCCCCGCGGGGAGAGTTCGACCGCCATCGCGCGAGTCAGCGCGCTGATGCCGCCCTTGCTGGTGACGTAGGGCGCGTACGTCGACACCGGCAGGACCTCCTGGATGCTCGTCAGGTTCACGATGGCACCGCGGCCGCGGGTCGCCATGTCACGCGCGGCATCGCGGCCGAGCACCATCGCCGCCGTCAGGTTGGTCTCCAGCACCCGGCACCAGTCGTCGAGGTCGATGTCGACCAGCGCCCGGCGCTGCCCCAGCGTGGCGGCGTTGTTGACCAGGACGTCGACCCTCCCGTGACGGTCGACGACCGCCGGCACGACGCCGGCCCGCTGCGCCGGGTCGGCGAGATCGGCGACCAGGTGGGTCGCGTTCGCGAGCCCGGCCGCGACCTCGGCGACCCGGTCGTCGCGATCGACGAGGACGACGACCGCTCCCTCCGCGGCGAGGCGCTGCGCGGTCGCCCTGCCGATGCCTTGTGCGGCACCGGAGACGACGGCGATCTGGCCGCGGAACCGGCCCTGTTGTTGAACGTCACCCATCGCGTCAGGTTCCCGCGAGCGCGCCGGCCGTCATGCCGCGGACCATGGACCGCTGGATGGCGAAGAAGGCGATGATCAGTGGCAGGCTGGTGAGCAGGGCCGCGGCCATCATGCCGCCCCAGTCCGTCTTGAACGTTCCGCTGAAGCTCTGCATCAGCCCGGCGGGAAGCGTTTGCCGCTCGTTGGTGCTGATCAGGGTCAGCGGGTAGAGCAGGTTGTTCCAGGTGTTCATGAACACGAACACCCCGGTGGTCACGAGTCCGGGGATGGACATGGGAACCACGACCCGGAAGAGGATCCCGAACCGCCGGTACCCGTCCACCCTCGCGGCCTCCTCGATCTCCCTGGGAATGCCGTCGAAGAAACCCTTCATCATCCACGCGCCGAACGGGATCGCGAACGAGGTGTAACCGAGGATCAACCCGAAGTACGTGTTCAGCAGATCGGCCTTGAGCAGCAACAGGTACAGCGGACCGATGAGCACGACGAGCGGCAGCATCTGGGTGGCGAGCACGGTGATGCTGGTGACCCCGTTGAGCCGGAATCCACCGCGCGAGAAGCTGTAGCCCGCGAGCGTGGACAGCAGCACCGCCACCACCGCGGCGACCAGCGCGGTGAAGACGCTGTTGACGAAGTAGGAGCCGAAGGGCACCGAACTGGTGAACAGCCCCTGGTAGTTCTCGGCCGTGAACGAGTGCGGCCACAACGTCGGATCGAGGTTGGTCGCCTCGAGCGGCGACTTCAGCGACGTGGCCACCATCCAGTACAGCGGCAGCAACGTCCACCCGGCGAACAACGCGATCAACACGATCACGGCCACCTTGCCCATCGACAGCCGGCGGGCCGGCTGCTTGGGCCGCGACGGCGCCTCCGGGGTTTCCGGCGGCTTCTCGAGTGTCACGCTCATGTCCGTTCACCTCGCAGGACTCGGATGAACAACGTCGCGATGGCCAGGAGCAGCACCAGCCAGACGAGCCCGACCGCCGAGGCGTAACCGAGGTCGAAGCTGGTGAAGGCCAACCGGTAGACGTAGATCACCAGCGTCGTGGTGCTGTACGCCGGTCCGCCTTCGGTCATCGCCCAGATCAACGGGAAGTTGTTGAAGTTCTGGATGATCATCAGCAGCGCGCCGACCAGCGCCGCGCTGCGCAGGTACGGCAGCTTGATCAACAGGATCATCGACCAGGTGCGGGCCCTGTCGATCCGGGCAGCCTCGATGACCTCGTTCGGCACGCTGCCCAGCGCCGCGGTGAACACCAGCAGGAAGAACGGCGCCTGCGACCAGACGTTGGCGATGATCACCGAGATCATCGCCCAGTCCGAACTGGTCAGCCACTGCACCGCCGAGTCGACGATGTGCAACCGGGTCAGCACGGCGTTCACGACACCGCCGTTGTCCTCGAACATGAACCGGAACAGGAACGCCACGACGATCACGGGAACAGCCCACGGGGTCAGCAACGCCCCGCGCAGGATGCGCCATGGGCCCTGCAACCGCTCGGTGACGAGGGCGAGCACGAGCCCGATCAGCATCCCGGCCAGCACCGAGACGCCGGTGTAGACGGCCGTGCTGCGCAGCGACTGCCAGAACACCGGGTCCGAGGTGAGGTGATCGAAGTTGCCCATCCCGATGTACTCGTGCTTCGGGTTGAGCAGCGGGAAGTCGTAGAAGGACACGATCACCGTGCGGACGATCGGGTAGCCGATGACGACCGCGAGCACGAGCAGTGCGGGAATCGTCATCCAGTCGATCCACGGTGCGCCCCGGCGAATCCGCCGGGGCGACCGAGATCGGCCGAACCGTGGCACAACCGCCATCAGCCCAGCCCCGACTGGACGGTCGACTGCAATTGCGGGGTTATCGAGCCGATCGGATCCTTGCTGGTCATCGCGGCCTGGACGCCGGCCATGATGTCGGAGTAGACCTTGGCGTAACCGGCACCCCACTCCGGCCTGATCACCGTCGGGATGACGTCGTCACGGAACGCGTTCGCGATCGGGTTGTCGACCTCCTTGGCGAGCTCGGCGGGCGCGTTGGTGACCGGGAGCACGGAGTTCTCGGACTTGATCGTGTACTGGAGTCCGTCCTTCGAGGTCGACAGGAACTGCATGAACTCCCAGGCGGCCTTCTGGTTCTTCGAGTTGCCGAACATCACCAGCTGGTGGTCGGTCGGAGCGCTGAAGTGCTGGCCGGTGTTGCTCGGCAGCGGCGCGACGCCCCACGTCTCGTAGAACTGGTCGTCGGTCATGCTCTTGTTGACCGACTGGACGACGCCCTTGACGTAAGGGCCGTCGATGGTGAACGCGACCTGGTCGGACGCCGCGGGCTGACGGAAGAAGCCGCCCTTCTGGTTGGCCTGCGTGTAGCCCTTCGCGGTGAGGTCCCGCATGAAGTTGAGGTACGCCTTCATCTCCGGGGTGTCGACGCTGGCCTGGTTTCCCTTGAACGGTTCCGCGCCGAAGCTCTTCATGATCGGCCAGTTGAGGTCGAGGCCGTAGGTCCGGTTGGTGCTGTCGATACCGAGACCGATGACCTTCGGGCTCTTGGCGTGGATCGCCTGCAGGGCGGTGAGCATGTCCTGCCACGTCTGCGGCGGCTTGGCCGGGTCGAGGCCCGCCTGCTTCATGAGCTTCTTGTTGTACCAGAGCGCGAACGGACCGACCGTCCACGGGATCGCGACGAGCTTGCCGTCGATCTCGCCGAGCTTGAGCTCGTTGGGGATGATCGACTGCTTGAACTGGTCGGTGGCGAGGTCGTCGAGCGGCTGGAGCGTGCCGGTCTCGGCGAGGGTGAACGTGTAGTTGCCCTGGAGCTCGGCGACGTCGGGCGCGTTGCCCGACTGCACCTGCAGGATCAGCTGGTGCTCGATGTCCGAGTAGGACACCGGCTCGCTCTTGACCGTGATGTCCGGGTGCAGCGCCTCGAACTTCTGGATCAGGGCCCGGATGCCGGGCTGGGTGTTGGGTTCCGCGTCGGCCCAGTTGGCGAACCGGATGACGGTCTTGCCGTTCTCGGTGCCGCTGTCCGACCCGCCGCCACCGCACGCGGCGGCGACCAGGCTGACGGCAATGGCGCCGACCAGCAACGTGAACGTACGGTGACGGCGGCGCCGACCGGCCAGCCGGTGCACGCGCCTGGTGTTGAACCGAGATTCCGCCTCGGGGGGTGCCATCGCAGCCTCCTGCCTACTGGTATGACCTCTGAACTCGTACTCTGCCGCTCACCCGCCTTGGATGTCAACCACCCCGCGACGAATGTCAAGAACCCGAATGGGCGGCATCCATGCGAACTACGGGGTGAACCGGCCGAGATGTGCGCGCTGAACTGGGAAACGTCGCTGTCAACCCGCGAAGCGTGGCGCGGGAAGGCCCGACACACCCAGGTCGGAGATCCGCAGCACGGCACCGGCCTGGGGGTAGCGCACCAGGTCGGCCTCGCTGAGCCCGACGCACATCGTCGTCACGTACAGGTCGCCAAGGCCATCGCCGCCGAACGCGCAACTGGTGACGCCCGGCGTCGGCATGTCCAAGACCTCGTCGAGACGCCCTGCCGGGTCGAACCGGCGCACCGCGGCGCCCCGCGCCATCGCGACCCAGACACCGCCTTCGGCATCGACGGCGAGCCCGTCGGGCCGGCCGGGGTGCTCGTGCAGATCCACGAAGGTGCGCCGACCGCTCGCCGCGCCGGTCGCCAGGTCGTAGTCGAACACGTCCACCCGTTCGGTCACGGTGTCCGCGTAGTACATCCGGCTGCCGTCCGGGCTCCACCCGAGCCCGTTGGACAACGCGACGTCGTCCAGCACGGTGGTGAGGCGGTGGTCGGGATCGAGCCGGTAGAGACCGGAGGCGCCAGGGCGCTGCGCCACGGTCAGCGTCCCACCCCAGAGCCGCCCCTCGGGGTCACACCGCGCGTCGTTCATCCGGTCACCGCGGTCGACCGTGGCCAGCCAGCTCAGCTCGCCGCTGGATTCGTCCAGCACCGCGAAACCCATCCCGGCCGCCACCACCAGCCCCGGCGACCGGCGGACGACGACCGAGCCGACCGGTACCGGCAGCCGGGCGACCACGCGATCGCGGTCCCCCGCCGGGTCGAACCGGTGCACCTCGCCGCGAAGGATGTCCACCCAGAGCAGCGTGTTGTCGCGGTCGTCCCAGGTGGGGGACTCGGCGACGAGGGCCCGGTTCCCGGCGACCGGCTCGATCCGGGTCATCGGCCCGTCTCCGGCAGTCCCAGCGCCGCCAGCTCCCCGGCCAGCGCGGCATGATCCGCCGCGGACAGTCGGGACCCCGGCTCGACGAGGTTCCCCGCGCAGATGCCGATGATCTCCAGCGCCGCCTTCCACCCGGCCGGCGGGGTGCCACGCCGGCACGCCCTGACCACGGCGGTCAGCCGGCGTTGCACGGATAACGCCCTGTCAAGATCGCCTTCGGCCACCGCCTCGCAGATCTGGCCGCCGAACGCGGGGCAGACGTTCGCGCTGGCGGCGATCGCACCGTCCGCACCGGACACGAGGCTGGCCACGAGGAGGGTGTCGGTGCCGGTGAACACCCTGAAGTTCGCGGCGTTCTCGGTCGCGTCGAGCACGGCGAGCAGGTACTCCATGTCCCTGCTGCTGTCCTTGATGCCGATCACCGCCGGGTGGGCCGCGAGCGTCGCCACCACCGGCGGCGCGAGGGCGACCGAGCTGAACTGCGGGATGTTGTACAGCACGATCGGCAGCGGGGCGGCGGCGAGCCGCTCGTAGAACCGGCCCACCTCCCCTTCGGTCATCGGGAAGTACGAGGGCGGACTGACCAGTGCGGCGGTCGCGCCCGCGTCGTGCAGCTGCGACAGCCCGGCAAGCGTGCCATCGAAGCTGGTGGACGCGACGCCCGACACGATGGGGATCTCGCGGGGCACCAGGGCCCGGACCTCGGCCGTCACCTCGGCGCGCTGCCGCGTGGACAGCCGCGCCCCCTCGCCGGTCGAGCCGACCGGGCACACCATCTTCACCCCGCCGGCGAGCACGTGCCGCACGAGTCGCGCGAGACCGTCGCGGTCCAGCCGTCCCGTCTTGTCGACCGGGGTGGCCAGCGCCACCGCCGAACCGGCCGGAAGGCGCACGGCCGGGTCCCCCGTCAGGGGATCCGCCTTACGGTGACCTCGACCTGCTTGGTGCCGAGGGTGGGGTGCGCCGCGCGCAGCACGACTCGTCCGACCGAACCCAGCTTGCCTCGGATCCAGACCGCGCCCGCGCCGCCGGCGACCTCGAACTGGAACGGGTTCTCGCCGAGCAGCTCGCCCGGTCCCGTCATGGTGAAGGTGACGTCACCGGTGACGAACGGCCGGGGCGCGCCGTGGCGGTCCAGCGCCCGGAACACGACCCGGGTGGCGTCGATCCCGTCGCCGTCGATCTGCGGGTCGTCGACCTCCAGCAGGAGCTGGTCGGCCGCCCGGTCCGGCGAGAAGGAGCGGGAGACGACCCGCGCGTCCCCGACGAAGCCGTCGATCCGCAGCTCGGGCAGCGGTTGTGCCGGGTCGACGCCCGACAGGTCCACGAAGAACGGCGGATAAGCGAGGTGGGCGAACGATCCGCGAGCCGGTTGCGCACTGGTCAGGTGCTCGCCGTCGAGGTAGAGTTCGAGCCGCTCGCAGTTCGAGGAGATCATGGCCTCCGCCCCAGGTCCGTTCGGTGACTTCTCGCCGAAGTCCCAGTAGAACGCCGGTTCCAGCACGACCCGCTCGGCCGGGCTGACCTGTGAACGGTAGAACGACGCACCCGGCTTGTGAATCCGGAACAGGTCGCAGACACCGGGGGTCTTCACGTCGTGGATCGAGTTGCGGGTGGACAGGTACTCGAACGCGCACCAGGCGACGAGGCCGGAGTACCGCTGGTCCGCGGCCGCCGCGTTGTGCACCTGCGCGTGCCGCAGGGCCTGTGCCTGCTGGTCGGCGACCGGGTCGGTGCGCAGGTAGGTCTGGTCGAACGGGCCGAAGGGCCGCTTCTGTCCCACCGCCTCGGTGACCAGGTAGGGCAGATCCCTCGGCGGTGAGAGCGTGGTCATGTCGTCGCGGTAGTCGTTCTGCCCGCGCACGTCGGCGCGCAGCGGCTGGCTGCCGTTGTAGGCACCGGTCGTCTGGCGGGACGGGTCGAGCCGGTGCGCGAGATCGTTCAGCCGGGTCTCGAACTCCGGCCGCGCCCCGCTCTCGTTGATCCGCACGGCCCACAGGATGATCGAGGGGTGGTTCCAGTCCCTGCGGATCATCGCGTCGACGTTCTCGACGGCCACGTCCTGCCATGCCTCGTCCCCGACGTACTGCCACCCCGGCATCTCGTCCCAGACGAGGAGGCCGAGTTCGTCGCAGGCGTCGAGGAAGTCCGGGGACTGCGGGTAGTGCGAGGTCCTGACCATGTTGCAGTTGAGTTCCCTGCGCAGGATCTCGGCGTCGCGGCGCTGGACCCGCGCGGGCATCGCGTTGCCGACGTAGGGGAAGATCTGGTGGCGGTTGAGCCCGAACAACTGGAGCCGGTGGCCGTTGAGGAAGAAGCCTTCCGGCGTGAAACGCGCTTCACGGAAACCGATGCGGGTGGCGAACTCGTGGATCGGCATGGCGGGGTCGCCGTTGTCGTCCTGCTCGCGCAAGCGGACCCGGACGTTGTACAGGTAGGGGTTGTCGACGTCCCACAAGGTCACGTCCGGGGCGTCGAGTGACAACTCGACGCCGTCCTCGCCCGGCGCGGGGCGCGCACTGGACCTGGCAAGCAGCCGCTGGCCGTCGAGCAGTTCGACCTCGATGACCAGCGGCGCGTCCGTAGCGCGGTCGAGGTAGCAGCGCACCTCGACCGCGCGCTCGTCGGTCAGCACGTTCACCGGGCGGGCGAACGCGTTGTCGATGAACGCGTGCGGCACCACCCGCAGCGACACCGCGCGGTACAGCCCGCCGAAGGTGTCGTAGTCGACCCGCACGCGGTCCGGGTCGTTGCCGAACGCGCCGCCGAACGGCGGGATGTCGGCGCGGGTGCGCCGTGAGTCCACCTCGATGGCGAGGACGTTGTCGCCCCGCCAGTCGATGTGCGGCGTCAGCTCGAAGGAGAACGGCGTGTAGCCGCCCTTGTACTCACCGAGGTACACGCCGTTGATGGTGACCTTCGAGGCGGTCATCGACCCGCCGAAGTCCACAAGCACCCGCTGGCCGCGCTCGTTCGGGGCCATCGTGAAGTGCCGCCGGTAGACCGAGATGAACTCGTACGGCGACTTGCCACCGGCGTACTCCCCCGGGAAGTCCGGCGGTCGCAGGTCGTGCCACGACATGCGCACGTTGGAGTGCGGCAGGCTCACCGTCTCGAAGTGGGAGTCGTCGAATCCGGGCAGCGTGGCGCCGGGGACCGTCGGGCCGCCGAAGCGCCATTCGTGCTCGAGCGGGACCACCTTGCCCGCCAAGGTCGGCGCGGCGGGCGCGGCCAGCGCCTGCCGCGCCAAGGCGGCGTTGGCGGCGACACCCACCACACCGACGCCACCGGCCCGCAGGAAACCACGCCGGCTCAACCCTTTACCCGCAACCCGTTCCTCAGGCACGCTGTCCTCCTCGGACTCGTCACAGATCCGGCCCGCACACATTGGTCTGTGGTCAGTGGTTATACCTCTCATGTTCGCGGTGGTCAATACGGGTCTCATCTCACGGAACACGACCTAACCGGCCACTGTCACGTCGAGGACGACGTTCGACAGCTCCTGACCATTCTTCGCATACGTATGGATTCTGATCCTGTACTGGCCGTTACCCGCGCCGCTCGCCACGTCGATCTCGTCCGCCCCGACACCCGCTGGCGGAACCCGCAGCGTTCCGCTCACGGACGACATTGTTATGCCCGCTGGCACCTCGGCTCGCCACGTCACTTCTTGCGGGTTGTTCGTTATGTTCTGAGCGGCGACCGTGACCGTCTTCTTGTCGTTGTGACCCATGACGAAGTCGCGGCTGGGTTCGGTGAACGCGATCGTGGATTTCTGGCCATCGGAGTAGGACGGCGGGGCGGCGTTCGCGCCTGTCGCCCAATCCATGTTCGGGGCGGTACCCAGGGTGAAGTCCAGGGTGCCGCCGCGCTCGATCAGCGACGAGGGCAGGTACGACTTGGGCCACGCGCTGCCGTTCACCTTCAACTCCTGCACGTACGGCGCGTCGGGAGCGGCGCCGCGGCCGTTGATGGTGATGGTCGTGCCGTTGCCGCTGTGCACCACGGCGCGCGGGAACAGCGGGCTGCCGAGCGCGAGGTCGGCGGTGCCCGGCGTGATCGGGTACATGCCGAGCACCGACCACACGTACCAGGAACTCAGCGAACCGCCGTCGTCGTTTCCTGGCGACCCACTGGGCGCGTCGGTGTAGAGCTCGGTCTGAATCCGCCGCACCACCTGCTGGGTCTTCCACGGCGCGTGGGCGTAGTCGTACATCCAGGGATTCTGCCCACTGGGCTGGTTGCCGTGCCAATCGTGCGCGATGATCGGGCCGACGTTGAGCTCCGTGAACAGGTCGTCAAGGTAGCTGATGAATTTCTGATCTCCGCCTATTCCGTTGATCAATCCACGGATATTGAACGGGATCACCGCGTGTATTGGGCGGAGTTTCCCTCGGTGAAACCCCTTCGCTTGTCCGGGCTGAAATTGGGCTCCCACTGGCCGTCCCCGTTCGCGTTCTTGGACTGGATGTACCCAGTCGCGGGGTTGAAGACGTTTTGCCAGTACTGGGCGCGCGTCATGTACTTGCGGTACAGGTCCTCACGCCCGAGCGAGCGTGCGTACTGGGCGATGGAGAAATCGTCGGTGGCGTACTCGAGGCTGACGCCCGGCCAGCGCGGCACGTACTGGTATTGCAGCCACAACTCACCACGCCCTCGGACCGGGTGGCCGCCGGACTGCGTGCCGACCTGCGATGCGCCGAGGTCCATGGCATGCAGCGCGGCCGCCTGGTCGAAGTCACGGGCGCCGAACGCGTACGCGCTCGCGATCAAGGGATCCGCGTCGTCCGCGACGTTCCCAGCGGAGTTGCGGTTGGCCTGCACCCAGCGCGGCAAGCCGGGACCATCCTGTTCCGCGTCGCGGATCAGCGACTGGACCACATCGCTGGCCACCTCAGGGCTGAGCAACGCGAGCAGCGAGATGAACGTCCGGTACCCACCCCAGGCGTCGATGTCGGAATAGTGCGCGTGTCCCGGTGGGACGGTGTGCACCTCGTCGTCGAATCCCCGGTATTCCCCATTCACGTCGTTGAACGTGCTCGGCTCGACGTAGAAGTGGTAGAGCGCGGTGTAGAAGATCCGCTGAGCGGCCTCACTCCCGCCGGAGACGTCGATCTTGCCGAGGACGTTGTTCCACGCCGCAGTGGTGGTGTCTCTGATCTCCTGCAGGTCCCTTCCCTCGACCTCGGACCGCAGATTCATTTCCGCGTTCTCGACGCTCACGTACGACACCGCGCTCCTCGCGATCACCTTCGAGTCGTCACTGGTGTCGAACGTCAGATAGGCACCAGACCGCGGATCATCGGCCGAAGTCGTCTGTGGCCGCAGCTCCGTACCTTCCCAGGTCCCGTACGTGGCGAAACCGCGGTTGAACGTCGTGGCGAAATAGATCGTGTACTGTTCCGAACCGCAGCCCACCGTGGTCGTCGCCGAGCCGCTGACCCGGTTGTGCGCCGGATCTATGACGACCTTTGCCGCGGTGTCGCCGTTCGCGCTGCCCCCGGCGTCGATGAGCAGACTCGACCGCGGCTGGTGTGCGTAGGCGAACACGCCAACGCCCGATCGCGTCGCCGCCGCCAGCTGCACGCTCGTGCCGGAGTCCAGCGTGACGTCGTAGTAGCCCGGCGACGCGTGCTCGTTCGCGTGCGAGAACGTCGACAGGAACGCCGAGGGTGCGGCGACCGGAGACTCGGTGACGTCACCGGAGAAGGGGATGAACGGGAAATCGCCCTGATAGGCGCAGCCCCGTCCACTGAAATGCGTGAGGCTGAAGCCATCGATGGCGTTGTCCGGGTACCAGTACCCACCCGGAACAGCCGGGGGCGTATCGGGCGACCAGGCGAGCATCCCGTGTGGAGCGACGGCGCCCGGGAACACGTCCCCGCGAATTCCGTTCCGGTTGACCCCACCGGCGAAGGGTTCCCGAGCATCGGCGGTGCCGATCAAGGGGTCGACATATCTCGCGTGGCCGTCTTGCGACGATTGTCCGGCGTACGCGGTACCGGTGACGGCCACGGTCACGCCGGTCAAGAACAGCGGAACCGTCAGCGCAATTGCAACCCGCCGATACAGATATCGAGGTGCGTTCATTCCAACCTAATCCCCATCAGGTGAGCGGCGCTGATTGTCCGTAGGGGGTCAACGTGACCGGGCCGATCAGCCCGACGTTTTTGAGCTTCCTGGTGAATCCCGGCGCCGTCGGTGAGATGTCCACCTGCATGTCCCCGATCTTCGACGAGGAATGGGGGATCTGACTGGTTTCCGGTGTCGCCGGTGCGACCGCCACCGCGTTGCGCAACGGCGTCGCCACGCTGCGCGGCAGGGCTCGCGGCGGTGCTGGGGGCGGGACCCATCAGCAGACCCGCGACGAGTCCACTGAGGACAATCAGGACGGTGCGTCGGTGCGGTGCTCGTCGTCGCATGAGGCATCCTTTTGATGTCGGGGCGGGTGGAGCACTAGAACGTCAGTTGGACCAGGTTCACCGAGTGCGCGGGGAAGGTCGCTTTGACCTGCCCGCCGCTCGCGATCAGCTGGCTCTGTCGCAGCGAGACCGCGGTGGGGTTGTCCGGGGAGTTGTAGGACAGCGCCGAGTCCGCGTTGAGCGTCGTCATGGCGCCGTGCAGCAGTTGGTTGCCACCGGCGGTGAGGGTGGTGGGCACCGCTGCCTGATCGGACTGGTTGACGACCAAGAGCGTGATGCGGTTGCCGTCGTGGGCGGCGATGGTCTTCAGCACCGGAAGCTGGGTGCCGTCGCGCAGTGCGAGCGTGGGCACCGCGTCGGCTCGCACGGTGACCTGTTGCTGCCCGCCGAGCGGCCGGAACAGTTGTTCCACATAGGCCGCCGGTTCGGCGATGGTGTCGGGACCCGGCCCGACGATCGCCGAGTTCACGTTGACGTTTCCGTGCGGCGCGGTGGAACCGAACGGCGAACCGGCGAGCAGGTACTGCTCGGCGAGCGGGACGTCGAGCTCGACCCATTCCCGGAGCAGACCGGCGAGGAGGAGACTTTGTTGCATGGTGAGGTGGTACTTCGGCTCGAAGGCCGGTGTCGCGCTCTGCAGCTGACCGAACTCGGTGAGCACGATGTCCACTGTGGAGGCGTTGGGCCCCGCGGCCAGATCGATCTTCTCCCTGAGTTTGCGCACCTGACCCGCCAGGACGTCGGGCATGGCAAGCAGTTCCTGGTAGTACTCCGATTCGGGGAGGTCGTTGGGGATCTCGCCCTTGGCCCTGCTGTTCCCGGGGCGGACGTAGGGATGGGTCGACACGCAGTCGTAGGGGTAGTCCGAGCCGAGGTTCTGGAAGTAGGCGCCACCCGCGGTCGGGTCGCTTGACGAACCGAGGCACACCTTGATGTCCGGGTTCACGTCCTTCATCGCACGGTAGAAGTCCACGAACCCGGGGTGGGGTCCCGAGTCGTAGCTGGCCGTGATCGGGGCTCCCTCCGGCGGGATGGCGCCGTGCACGCCGTCGCCGAAGACGATCCGGCCGGAAGCGGCGTCGAGGCGGTACACCGTCGCGGCCGCGGCGGCGTCGTCCAAAGTGGACACATCGGTCCACGGCCGGCCGCCGACGGCGAGGGTGAGGCTCGACGGCACCACCGGCGCGAAGGTGACGAACTTCTCCTGCCCTGGCAGGCCAGTGCTGTGTGACGCGGAATGGTCGGCCCCGTCCCCGACGGGCTCGTCGGTGAACCGGGTGGTGCCGCCGAAGTCGTACAGGCACGCCTTCACGTTGTCGATCGGGCAGTTGTCGTTGGCGTAGGACACGAGCTGTCCGCCCAGCCACCCGGCGTTGCTCCGCGTGTTGACCTCGTTGCCGACCTCCCACCACGGGATGTCGTACGGTGCCGGATGGCCGTTCTTGGCTCGCAAACCCGCCCAGTACCGCGGATCGGCGGGGTCGGTGACCGGCTGGCTCGGTGCGGGCAGCGTCATGTAGGCCACGTAGCCCCGCGCGTCCTGCAGGGACTCCGAGTGGTTGAGGATCACGTTGCCCGTGGCGCCGGTGACCTCCATCAGCTTCCCGAACTCGTCCGGCCCGAGCTGTGACTGCTGCGAGCCGCTGCCGAAGAAGGTGTTCGGCTGGCGGCCCTCCAGCGGCCCGATCGCCCGCTTCCAGTGGTAGAAGGACGCCAGCGTGCCGCCGGGGAAGCGCTGGGCGCCGAACCCGACGTCGCGCACCTGGTTGAGGAAACGCGGGTAGAACAGTGTGGTCCCCGGCTTCATGAAGTCGGACTGGGCGTTCCAGCCCACGTTCGAGCCGAACACCTCCGGGTCGATGAACCGGATCGGGCTGCCGAGGTCGATCCGGAGGCTGGCCTGCTCACCGGCACGCGCCGGAGCAGGCGCGCCGACGAAGGTGGTGAGCACGACGCTCAACGCGACACCGACGGCGAGCACCGCGACGCGCGGGCGGGGTTGGCGAGGCAACACCATGGTCCTTCTCCACTCGAGGGGTCGGGGATCGGGTGTCAGGAGAAGAGCTACGGGACGAGCTCGAGCGCGAAGATGTGCACGTTGTGGGAGATGGGGAGGGTGATCGCCTTCAGCTGCTTGCCGTTCGCGGGAGCCGGCAGCGGGACGAAGAACAGGCTCCCTGAGCCCTGCCGCCTGTCCTTGCGGTAGGTGGCGACCCGTGCCACGAGTTCGTTGTCGGCGGCGGCCACGCTGCTGCGCCAGTAGCTGACCGTCAGGTCGCAGGTCTGGGCGCTGCCGTCGGTGTACAGGTAGTCCACCGAGGTGTCGCTCTGGGCGTTGACCGACGTGGCGAGCACGGCGAGCTGGCGGGTCGCCGCGGGCACCGCGATGATCTGGGCCGCTGTCACGACGTTGTCCTGCTGACCGGGTGGGACGTCGGGCCAGGTGAACGTGAAGCCGTTCCTGGCGACCGTCGCGCCGGGCGCCAGCCCGGCCGCGACGAGTTCCGCCGAGTCGAAGCTGTCACCGGAGCCGTCGATGGCGCCGCTCAGGCGGGTCGCCGCGTCGGTGATGCCGATGTTGTTGCGTGCCACGGCGAGCGAGCCGTAGGGGACGAGCAGACGCACATTCCCGTCGGTCACGCCGCGCTGGTCTCCGCCGCGGTACGTCGCCTTGACCGCGAGGGCCGCCGACGGCGCGGTGGCGCTCTGCGGCACCGTCACCTTCCAGCTGGCCCGCACCGTGGCGCCGCTGCCGAGGTCCCGGAACGTCGTGGCGGTGAGCGGCTCGGACGGCCAACCGTCGGGCGGGGTGAGCGTCAGCGTCGCCTGGCCGAGGTCCGGGAGCCCGCTGTTGACGAAGGTCGCGGACACCGTGGCGACGTCGCCTTCGGTGACGATCCCGGTGTCAGAGCGCGCCTGTAGGGAGCCGGACAGCGCGGGCCTGCCCCCGGGTGTCTGCTGTCGCACCAGCACCCGCGCGCTCGCGGTGCCCAATACCGGGTGCGTCGCCCGCACGGTGACCTCGCCCGGCGAGTTCGGGATCGTGCGCAGCCACACCGCGCCCGCGCCCCCGGTCGCGGCGAAGTCGAAGGGGTTGTCCCCCACCAGCGCCAGCGGCCCGTCGACCGCGAGCTCGACCTGTCCGTCGAGGTACGGGCGCGGCGCTCCATGGCGGTCCACGGCCCGGAACTTGAGCCGGGTCATGTCCACGCCGTCACCCAGCAGCTCGGCGTCGTCCACCACGAGGGCAAGGCGGTCGGTCGAGGTGTCCGAGGACAACGACACCGACGCCACCTTGGTCGACCCGAGGTAGCCGTCGATGCGCAGCTCCGGCCGCTTCGATCCGTCCACGGTGGTCAGGTCGACGAACGTGGGCGGATAGCGGAGGTGACCGTAGTTCGCCGTGTCCGGAGTGCCGGTCGCGTGGTGCTCGCCGCCGACGAACAGCTCCAGCCGATCGAGGTTCGAGCAGATCATCGCGCTGCTCAACGAGGTCACCGGCGACGTGGGGCCGAAGTCCCAGTAGAACGCGGGCGCGATCACCGGGCGAACCCGCGGATCGACCTGCGCCTCGTAGATCGCCGCGCCCGGCTTGCGTATGCGGAAAAGGTCGACGACGCCGGTGTACTTGACGCCCATGAACTGGTTGCCGTTGCCGGACGGGTAGTCGAATCCGGTCCAGGCGAGCAGCCCGCAGTAGCGGTCGTCCGACGCGGAGGTGTCGTGCGCTCGCGCGTGCGCGGTGGCCTGGCCCTGCTGGACGTCCTGGGCGTCGGTCCGGCGGTAGTAGAAGGACGGGCCCGACAACGTACCCACCGTCTCGCTGACCATGTACGGCCGATCGGTCCGTGGCGGCAGGAGCGCGGGCTGCCTGCGGCCGTCCGGGCCGGTGGTGTGCGCGTAGTCGTTCTGCGCGAACACGTCCTGGACGTAGTCGGGCGTGTCGTGCTTGCCGCTCATCGCCCCCACGGTCGGGCGGGACCCGTCGAGGGCGTGCGCGAGGTCACGGGTTCTGGTGTAGAACGGCACGTTGTTGCTCGTCTCGTTCAGCCGAGCGCCCCAGATGATCACCGACGGCCGGTTGCGATCCCTGCGCACCATGTCGCCCACATCGCGGTAGACCAGGTCCAGATAGGCGTCGTCGCCGAGGTAGCCCCACCCAGGCGCCTCTTCCCACACCATCAGCCCCAGTTCGTCGCAGGCGTCGAGGAAGGCATCCGAGTGCGGGTAGTGCGCGCAGCGCACCATGTTGCAGTTCAGCTCGCGGCGCAGGATCTCGGCATCACGACGCTGCACGCGAGCCGACATCGCGCCGCCGGTGAAGGGGTAGAACTGGTGCCGGTTGACGCCGAACAGCTTCACCCGCTCGCCGTTGAGGAAGAACCCGTCCTTGCGGAAGGTCGCGTCGCGGAACCCGACCCTGGTGCGGTGGTCGTGCAGCGGCAGGCCGTCGACGAGCAAGGTCGTGACGACGTCGTACAACCGCGGCTCGTCCAGACCCCACAGCCGCACGTCGGCGAGCCCGGTGAGGGTGACCGTGGCGACGGTCCGGCCTGGCCCGCCGATCGACAGCGGCGCCGTCTCGGTCGCGACGACGCGCTCGCCGTCACGAAGCTCGACCTTGACGGTGGCGCGTCCCTGCGGCACGACCGCCGCGTCGGCCGTGCACTCGACGACCAGCCGCCGCGCGGCGGCGTCGAGGACGTCGACCGGCTTGGCGAACACGTCGGCGAGGAAGACCTGCGGCACCGCACGCAGGACGACGTCGCGGTAGATCCCGCCCGGCTGCCAGAAGTCCACCGGGACCGGGTTCTCTGGCCTGTTGGGTGGCACGTTCAAGCTGGTCCGGGAGTCCACCGTGACCGCGAGCACGTTGCCCGTGGGCCGAAGGTCGTCGGTGATCTCCACGCTGAACGGCAGGTATCCGCCGGCGTGACCGGGCAGGTCGCGACCGTTCAGTGTGGGCGTCGCCGCGATCAGCGCCGCGCCGAAGTCCAGGAACACCCGCATGCCGGTCACGTCGGCAGGCGCGTCGAAGTGCTTGCGGTAGACCCAGACCCGTTCCCAGTCCTGCGGGTCCCACTTCTGCCACGACAGGTTCGTCACCGTGTTCGGCAGGGTGACGGTCGCGAAGTTGCTGTCGTCGAAGACCGGCTTGGTGCTGCCGGGGCTCTCCTTGCCGACCAGCCATCCGGCGTTGAACGGCACCACCTTGGCGGCGGGGCCACGCTCGGCCGCCGCCCCGCGTCCGCTGCCGAGGACCGACCACGCCGCGAGGCATGCCGTGCCGACCACGGTGGCTCGCAGGAAGCCCCGACGTGGCAGCCCGTTCGTCGCTGCTTGCGTCATCATCGTTCCTTTCACGGCCCGATCGCGAGTGCGAAGACGTGGATGCCGGTGATGCGTCCGGGACCGGTGTCCTCGGACTGCGGAAGCGTCACCGCGGCCACGGTCTTCCCCGGCAGGATCGGCATGGTGGAGTAGTAGACGCGGACCGTCTGGTCCCGCTGCCCGCGCGGCCTGCCGTCAAGCCCTTGCGAGTTCACGTACGGCATGGAGGCGACGGTCGAGGTGCCGCCGGTCGGATTCCGCCACCAGTCCCCGACATTGACCTGGAACCCGGTCCTCGACCCGTCGGTGTAGTGCGCGACGAAGCTCCCCGCGACGTTGGAACTGCTTGCGGCCAAAAGGAAGCCGAGCCTCGTACCCGAACCCGGCAGCAGGATCGGCTGGCCGTTGGCGAGGACGTTGTCCGGCTGTCCGGCGGCCGTGTCCGGCCAGTGGAAGGTGAGCCCGTCCTGGCTGATGGTGGCGCCTGGTGAGAACCCGGCCGCGCTGAGCGCCTGCCGGGAGTAGCTGTTGCCTATCCCGTCGAAGTTGGCGGTGTCGACGTCCGCGTCGTCGCTGATGCCTGCGTTGTCACGCGCCTGCGCGACCCCGGCATACGGCAGCAGCACGTCGATTTCCGTTGTGGTGACCACGTTCTGCGTGTTCGCGCGGTAGGCGGCCCGCACCGAAACGGGGTGCACCGCCTCCGGCGCGTCAGCGGGAACGCCCACCCGCCAGTCGATCCGGACGGACTGCCCGCTGGTGAGGTTGGTGAACGTGGTGGGGGTCGTCGGGTCCGCCGTCCACCCGTCGGGTACCTGGAGGTCCACGGACACCTTGCCGAGCGTGGCGATGCCGTTGTTGGTGAACGTGCCCGAAACGTTCGTCGTTGAGCCGGCCTTCACGATGAACGTAACCGCCTGCGCGGCAAGGGTTCCCGACGGCACCGGTGGACCGCCGGGGGTCGGCTGGCGGACACGGACCTCGGCCGTGGCCGAGCCGAGCGTCGGGGTGCTCGCGCGGAGGGTGACCGTGCCCGGGGAGTAGGGCACCGTGCGCAGCCAGACCGCGCCGACGCCACCCGCGTCCGCGAAGGCGAACGGGTTGTCGCCGACGAGGACCGCCGGTCCCGCGAGGGTGAACGCGACCTCGCCGTCAACGTAGGGACGCGGCGCGCCGTACTTGTCCACCGCCCGGACCACGACCCGGGTGGCGTCGGCGCCATCGGCGACAAGCTCCGCGTCGTCGGCGACGAGCGAGAGCCGGTCGGCGGACGGGTCGCAGGAGAAGGTGCGCGAGGCCACCCTGGTGTCGCCGAGGTAGCCGTCGATGCGCAACTCGGGGTGGGCAGCGCCGTCAACGCCACTGAAGTCCACAAAGGATGGTGGATACCGCAGGCGGCCGTAGTTCGCGGTGTCCGGGGTCGCCGTCGCGAAGTGCGCCCCGCCCACATGGACCTCGAGGCGGTCGCAGTTCGAGCAGATCATGGCGGCGCCGAGTCCGGAGACCGGCGAGGTCGGCCCGAAGTCCCAGTAGAAGGCGGGCTGGATCACCGGCCGGGTCCTCGGGTCCACCTGCGCCTGGTAGATCGCCGCACCCGGCTTGGGCACCCGGAACAGGTCGACGACACCGGTGTACTTGACCTGCTGGTACTGGTTGTTGCCCCCGCCCGCGGGGTAGTCGTAACCGGACCACGCGAGCAGGCCGCCGTAACGGTCGTCGGACGCCGCGAGGTGGTGGACGCGGCCGTGCGCGGTCGCCTGCCCCTGCTGCACGTCCTGCCCGTCCGTGCGCCGGTAGAACCGCGCGGGACCGGACAAGGTGCCGATGGTCTCGGTGACCAGGTAGGGCAGGTCGGTGCGCGGCGGCATCAGCTCCGGCCGCTTCATGCCGTCGGGCCCGATGCTGGTGGAGTAGTCGTTCTGACCGAAGACGTCGTGCAGGAAGCCCGTCGTGCCGTGGCGGTTGGGGTGCATCGCCCCGGAGGTCGGACGGGAGTCGTCCAGGGTGTGCGCCACTTCCTGGGTCTTCGAGTAGAGGGCGTCGTCGTCGGGTGTCTCGTTCAGCCGCGCGCCCCAGATGATGACCGACGGGTGGTTGCGGTCGCGCCGGACCATGTCGCCAACGTCCCGGACGACCAGGTCCTTCCAGGCGTTGTCGCCGAGGTAGGTCCACCCGGGTGCTTCGTCCCAGACCAGCAGCCCGAGCTCGTCACAGGCGTCGAGGAACGCGGGCGACTGCGGGTAGTGCGAGCAGCGCACCATGGTGCAGTTCAGGTCCCTGCGCAGGATCTCCGCATCCTTGCGCTGCACCCGGTCCGGCATGGCTCCCCCGGTGTAGGGGAAGAACTGGTGCCGGTTGACACCGAAGATCTTGAGGTGGCGCCCGTTGAGGAAGAAGCCGTCCAGCGCGAACCGCGCCTCACGGAAGCCGGTGCGGACCCGGAAGTCGTGCAACGGGTCGCCGTCGACAAGCAACGTGGTGACGACCTCGTAGAGCTTCGGGTCGTCGACCTCCCAGAGCGTGATGTCGGGCAGCCCCGTCAGCGTCACGGTCGCCTCGGCCTGCCCCGGCCCGCCGATCGTCACCGGCGCCGTCGCAGAGGCGACCTTGCGGTCACCGTCGCGCAGGACGACCTGGATCTGGGTGGCGCCCCGCGGCACGGCGGCGGCGTCCACAGTGCACCGCACGTCGAGTCGTCGCCGTGCGGGGTCGAGGACGTCGACCGGCTTCGCGAACACGTCGGCGAGGAAGACCGGCGGCACGGCCCGCAGCGCCGCCTGCCGGTAGATCCCGCCGGGTTGCCAGAAGTCGATCGTCCTCGCGGGGATCGGTGCTCGCCGGTTCGGCGGCACGTTGACGCTGAAGCGCGCGTCGAGCGCGAGGGCGAGCACGTTGCCGCGCGGGGCCACCTGGTCGGTGATCTCGAAGCTGAAGGGCAGGTAGCCCCCTCGGTAGCCACCGACGGGCGCCCCGTTCAGCGTGGCCGTCGACTCCGTCAGCGCCCCGTCGAAGTCGAGGAACAGGCGCAGCCCCCGCAGCTCGTCCGGTACGTCGAAATGCCGGCGGTAGGCCCACACCTTCTCCCAGGTGGCCGGATCCCACTCCCGCCAGGACAGTTTGGTCACCGTGTGCGGCAGCGTGACCCGGGAGAACCGACTGTCGTCGAAACCCGGTTGCTCGGCCCCGGCGACGAATTCCCCACCGAACAACCAATCGGTGTTGAACGGCACGACCTTGGCGGCCGGGCCAAGCTGGGCCGCCGCGGCCACCCCTGAGCGGCCACCGAGCACGGACCACGCGGCGAGGCCCGCGGTACCGGCGGCGGTCGCCCGCAGGAAACCACGCCGTGGCAACCCGTTCCTAGGCGGTGTAGTCATCGGTGTCACCTCTCCACGCAGCGGGGTCAGCCGATCGCGAGGGCGAAGACATGCAGCGCGGTAATGCGCCGCGGACCGTTCACGCCACCGCTGGGCAGGGTCACGTCGACCACCTGCTTGCCGGGGTCGATGGGTACCGCGGCGTAGTAGAGGCTGATGGCGTGGTCACGCTGACCGCGTGGCCTGCCTTCGAGACCCTGCGAGTTCACATAGGGCAGCGTGGCGATGAGGTCGTTGCCCTCGGCCGGGCCCGACCAGAAGTCGCCGAAGGTCAGCGTGAAGCCACTGGTCGATCCGTCGGCGTAGTGGACGGTGCCGCTGCCCGAGATCGTGCGGCTGCTCGCGGCCCCGAGGAAGCCGAGCTTGGCACCCGTCCCCGACACGACGATCAACTGGCCCGAGGGGACGACGTTGTCCGGCTGCCCGGGCGTCGTGTCCGGCCAGGTGAAGGTGAGGCCGTCGTGCTGGACGGTGCCGCCGGGCGTGATCCCCGCCGCGGCGAGTGCCTCCAGCGAGTAGCTGTTCCCGACCCCGTCGAAGTTCGCGGCGTCGACGTCGGCGTTGGAACTGATGCCGGCGTTGTCGTACGCCTTGGCCAGCGACGCGTACGGGACGTGCACGTCGACGTTGCTGTAGCTGACGCCGTACTGGTTGTTCGCGTCGTAGGCGGCCCGCACCGTGAGGGCGTGCACCCCTGGCGGCGCGTCGGCGGCGAGGTCCACCTGCCAACCCGTCTTCACGGACTTCCCACTGGTCACGGCCCCGAACGAGGTGGGCGTCGTGGCGGCTACCGTCCATCCCCCGGGAGCCTGGAGGTCCAGTGAGAGCTTGCGCAGCAGCGGGTTGCCGTTGTTCACGAACTCGCTGGTGACCGTGGTCTTGCCACCGGCCAACACGAACGCCGGACTCGCCGTGGCGGCCAGCATCCCGTACGGCGCGGGCGCGCCCCCGGGGGTTGCCTGCTGGACCCGGATGCTGGCCTCGGCGCTGCCCAGCGTCGCGTGGCTGGCCCGGATCGTGACCGTGCCGGGCGAGTTGGGCAGGCTGCGCAGCCAGATCGCCCCCACACCACCGGTGTCGGCGAGCGGGAACGGGTTGTCCCCCACCAGCATCGCCGGTCCAGCCACCGACAAGGCCACCTGCCCGTCGACGTAGGGACGCGGCGCGCCGTACTTGTCCACCGCACGCAGTTCGACGCGGGTGGCGTCGGCACCGTCACCGACCAACTCGTTGTCGTCCACCCGCAGGGACAGCACATCGGTGGCGGGGTCGGCGGAGAAGCTGCGGGACGCGACCTTGGTGTCGCCGAGGTAGCCGTCGATGCGCAACTCGGGGTGGGAAGCACCGTCCACGCCACTGAAGTCCACAAAGGACGGCGGATACCGCAGGTGGCCGTAGTTCGCCGTGTCCGGCATCGCCGTCGCGAAATGCGCACCCCCGACGTAGACCTCGAGCCGGTCGACGTTCGCGCAGATCATCGCACTGGCCAAGCTAGTCACCGGCGAGGTCGGCCCGAAGTCCCAGTAGAACGCGGGCTGGATCACCGCCCTGGTCTTCGGGTCCACTTGCGACTGATAGATCGCGGCACCCGGCTTGGGAATCCGGAACAGGTCGACGACCCCGGTGTATTTGACCCCGTGGAACTGGTTGCCGCTCCCGGACGGATAGTCGTAGCCCGACCAAGCGAGCAGACCACAGTGGCGGTCGTCGGC
Source organism: Actinophytocola sp. (assembly GCF_009379765.1). Classification (GTDB taxonomy): domain Bacteria; phylum Actinomycetota; class Actinomycetes; order Mycobacteriales; family Pseudonocardiaceae; genus Actinophytocola. The sequence continues at coordinate 28,241 of NZ_WHTD01000071.1, forward strand.
GGCGACGATGTTGTGCACCCGGCCGTGTGCGGTGGCCTGTCCCTGCTGCAGCTGCTGGGTTTCGGTGCGCCGGTAGAACTTCGCCGGACCGGACAGCGTGCCGACGGCCTCGCTGACCATGTACGGCCGGTCGGTCCGTGGCGACATCAGCTCCGGCTGCTGCAAGCCGTCCGGGCCGGTGCTGCGTGAGTAGTCGTTCTGCGAGAACACGTCCTGGACGTAGTTCGTCGTGTTGTGCCGTCCCGCCATCGCGCCGACGGTCGGCCGTGAGTCGTCCAAGGAGTGCGCGAGGTCGCGGGTCCTGGTGTAGAGCGCGACGTTGTCGGGCGTCTCGTTCAGCCGCGCGCCCCAGGTGATCACCGACGGGTGGTTGCGGCCGCGGCGCACCATCTCGCCGACGTCGCGCACGGCGAGTTCCTTCCACGCGTCGTCGCCGAGGTAGCCCCAGCCGGCCGCTTCCTCCCAGACCATCAGTCCCAGTTCGTCGCACGCGTCGAGGAACGCCGTCGCCTGCGGGTAGTGCGAGCAACGCACCATGTTGCAGTTGAGGTCACTACGGAGGATCTCCGCGTCCTTGCGCTGCACGCGGTCCGGCATCGCACCGCCCGCGAACGGGAAGAACTGGTGCCTGTTGACCCCGAACAGCTTCACCCGCCGACCGTTGAGGAAGAACCCCTCCTTGGTGAAGGTCGCCTCACGGAAACCGATCCGGGCCTGGTAGTCGTGCACGGCGGTGTCGTCGACCATCAGCGTGGCCACCACGTTGTACAGCTTCGGCGCGTCCACGTCCCACAGCGCGACGTCGCGCAGACCGGTGAGCGTCGCGGTCACGGTGGTCTGGCCCGGCTCGCCGACCTTCACCGGCACCGACGTCGAGGCGATCTTGCGAGCCCCGTCCCGCAGGTCCACCACGATCCGCAGCCCGCTCGGCCGCGCCTGCGCCGCGTCCACAGTGCACTGGACCTCGACCTGCCGTTTGGCGGCGTCGAGGACCGCGGTCGGCTTGGCGAACACGTCGGCGAGGAAGATCTGCGGCACCGCGCGCAGCCGCGCCTGCCGGTAGATGCCACCGGGCTGCCAGAAGTCCACGGAGGTTGTGCCGCTCGGCGCCGGGCGGTTGGGCGGGACGTCGAGGTTGAAGCGCGAGTCGACCGCGACGGCGAGCACGTTGCCCGTGGCCTTCACCTGGTCGGTGATCTCGTAGCTGAACGGCAGGTAGCCGCCGAGGTGGTCGCCGAGCGTGCGGCCGTTGAGCGTGCTCTTCGCGCCGGTCAGCGCCCCGTCGAAGTCGAGGAACAGCCGCATGCCGGTCAGCTCGTCGGAGACGTCGAAGTGCCTGCGGTAGATCCAGACCTTCTCCCACGACGTGGGATCCCACTGCTGCCAGGACAGGTTGGTCACCGTGTGCGGCAGGGTGACCCGGCTGAACGCGGCGTCGTCGAACGCCGGCTGCTCGGCCCCGTCGACGAAAACAACGCCGAACAACCAGTCACCGTTGAGCGGGAGCGTCCTCGCCGAGGGCCCGCTCGCGGACTCGGCCGCGAACGCGGTCGTTGCCTGCCCGACGGTGGCCTGACCGATGGCCGCCAGCGTGGTGAACGCGGCGCCAACCCGGACGAACGCCCGTCGAGAAAGCTGCCGTTCTGGAGGCGAAACGTCTGTCATCGTCAACTCCGACTTCGGGACGTAGGGCAGCTGTGAAGTTAAAGAGGGATCGGACCCCAAGCGTTGTTACCTGGCCTCTGAGGTCTGACCTCGGTCATGCTAGAGAGGCAGACCCGAAGACGTCAACACCTCAGAGGCCCAGCCGGCCAGACCAAGTGTCCAGTTCGGACAGCACAGGACCGGCGATCGTCACCGGCTGGTCGTCGTCGACTTGGTCCGGCAGCGGCCGGGCGCTGCCCGGCACCCGGCCACCGGCCGCGACGATCCCCTTGGCCAGCCGGTCCAACCGCTGCGGGCCATCACCGTCCACACCGATCGCCGCCGGATCGAGGGTCACCACAAGGTGACCGATCCGCTGCGCACGGCCATCGCTGTCCGGGTCGAACATGTCGGGCACCCCCGTCGCCAACTCGGGACCGACACAGGCTCCGGCCAGCGCCTCCACCAGGAAGGCCAGCGCGAAACCCTTGCCACCGCCCAGCGGAGCGAGCATGCCGGACAGCGCCGCGACCGGATCGGTCGTCGGCACCCCCTCGGCGTCCACCGCCCAGCCCGAGGGCAACGGCTCACCGCGCTTGGCATGCGCGGCGATCTTCCCCCGGGCGGCCGCGGACGTCGCGAGGTCGACGATCGCCGGTTTCGGCCCTGTGGGTACCCCGGCGGCTATCGGGCTGGTGGACAGCAGCGGCACGGCGGTTCCCGGCGCGGCCATCACCGCGGGGCCGGTGGAGAAGACCAGCGAGACCAGCCCCTGTGCCAGGCCCGGGATCGTGTACAACCCCAGGCTGCCGCAGTGCGACGACCTGCCGACCGACGCCATGGCGATGCCGTGCTCGGCGGCCCTCGCCGCGGCGGTCTCGGCGGCGGACCAGACCTGCCAGTGCCCGAGACCGTCGGCGCCGTCGTAGGCGATCACCGCGCCGAGATCGCGGACCACCCGCAACTCGGCCACTGGGTTCATGCCACCGGCCGCGAGCCGGGCGAGGTAGTACGGCAACCGGAGCAACCCGTGCGAGCCGATCCCCCAGACGTCGGCCAGCACCAGCAGTTCGGCGCTGCGCGTCGCCGGGCCCTGCGGCATGCCGGACGCCGTCAACAGCCTTGTCGCGAGCGCGCGCGCCTCGGCGACGGTCAGCCGCGCGTCGGTCATGAGATCACCTCGGCACTGGTCGCCGCGCCGACGGCGTTGGCCGCCCGTCCCCCACTGAGCACCGCCCGAACGTCGTCGGCCAGCGCGCGCATGATCCGCGCTTGCGACTGTTCGGTCAGGCCAGCGATGTGCGGGGTGAGCAGCACGTTGTCGAGCCGTTCCAGCCGGCCGAGCGTCGGTGGTTCGGCCGTTCGGACGTCGAGGGCGGCACCGGCGAGCGCGCCGTGTTCGAGCGCGTCGGCCAGCGCGTGCTCGTCGACCACCTCGCCACGGCCCACATTGACCAGCACCGCACCCGGTCGCATGCGCGCGAGCAGGCCGGCACCGACAAGCCCGACGGTCTCCTCGGTCGCCGGCAGGTGGATGCTGACGACGTCGGAGCCGGCGACGACCTCTTCGAGGGGAGCCAGCCGAACCGCGTCGTCGGCCCGCGTGACGTACGGGTCGTAGGCCAGCACCGTCATGCCGAATCCGCGAGCCAGCCGGGCGACCGCCATCCCGGTGGCGCCCGCGCCGAGCAGCCCCCACGTCCGGCCGTGCAGCTCGCGGCCGAAGTGCCGGTCCCAGCGACCGGCACGGACCGCCCTGTCGTGGCCGACGAGGTCACGGACCAGCGCCAGCACCGTGCCGACGGCGTACTCCGCGACGCTCTGCGCGTTCTCGCCGCGTGGCGAGACGACCACCACTCCGGCGGCGTCCGCGGCGGCGACGTCGATGTTGTCGAGGCCGACGCCGGCCCGCGCGACGATCCGCAGGTCGGGCGCCGCCGCGAGCAGCTCGGCGTCGACCTTGGTCTGGTTGCGCACGACCAGGGCCCTGGCACCGGCAAGCCGTTGCGCCAACGCCTTGCGGTCCGACCACAGCTGTGGCTCGGCGTGGACGGTGTATTCCTCGCTCAACTGCTCGAAGGGCGCACCCCAGACATCCTCGGGAATCACCACGTCGCAGTTCGCTGCTACAGCTGCCATGCGGCGTACCTCGTAACGGTGAACTCCTCGATGCCAAGGCTGCCGCCCTCGCGGCCGAGCCCGCTCTGCTTCACGCCGCCGAGCGGCGCGTTCGCCGACGGTGGCAAGGGGGTGTTGCATCCGATGATGCCCGCGTCGAGCTCCTCGGTGTACCGCCAGGCCCTCGCATTGTCCTTTGTGTACACATACGAGGCGAGGCCCATCTCGGTGGCGTTGGCCCGCGCGATGGCCTCGTCGTCGGACCCGAACCGGAACAACGCGGCGACCGGGCCGAACGCCTCCTCGGTGGCCAACCGGGCCGTGTCGGGGACCTCGTCCCACAGCGACGGGACCAGATAACTGCCGCCGGGTGGCGCCTCGCGCTCGGCGGTGAGCCTCTTGGCACCCGACGCCTCGGCGTCCTCGGCAAGCTCGCGGATCGCGGCCACCCGGGTGTCGTCGATCAGCGGGCCGAGGTCCGGAACCGGATCGGCGAGCGGGTCGCCGATGGTCATCGCGTCGACCTTGGCGACCAGCGCGTCCCGGAACCTGTGGTACACGGCCTCGTGCACGAGGAACCGGTTCGCCGCGATGCACGACTGCCCGTTGTTGCGGAACTTCGCGACCATCGCGTCTTCGACCGCGGCATCGACGTCCGCGTCCTGGCAGACCACGAACGCGGCGTCGCCGCCGAGTTCCAGCGCCGGCCGGACCACCCGGTCGGCGGCCAGCCGCATGATCCGCTTGCCGACACCGGTCGACCCCGTGAAGCTGACCACCCGGACCGCCGGATGCGCCAGCAAGTCCTCGGTCACCTCCGCGGCCGGGCCCTGCACGAGGTTGACCACCCCGGCCGGAAACCCTGCGTCGGCGAGGCAGCGGAACATCTCCACGACCGCGAGCGGCGCCTTCTCCGACGCCCGGGACACCGTCGTGCAGCCCGCGGCCAACGCGGCCGCGATCTTGCGAGCCTGGATGGACACCGGGAAGTTCCACGGGGTCAGGCAGACCGCGACACCGGCGGGCCGCCGCACGACGAGCTGGCGCCGACCGTCGATGTCGGAGGTCAGCAACTCGCCGTGCGGCTGGCGGATCTGGTGACCGAACCAGCGGAAGAACTCCGCCGCGAAGGCGATCTCGCCGACACCCTCCGGCAGTCGTTTGCCGGTCTCGGTGGCAAGCAGGCGTCCGATGCGTGCGGCGCGCTCGTCGAGCAGGTCGGCGGCGGTGAGCAAGAGTGTCGACCTTGCCCTCGCGGGCTGGTTCGCCCACCCGTCGAACGCCGCAGCCGCCGCGTCCGCGGCAGCGGTGGCCTGCGCGGACCCGCCGTAGGAAACCTCGGCGATCGTCGAGGAATCGGACGGGTTTCGCACCGCGATGCTCGCCGTGTCCGCACCGACCGGCAGCCACTGGCCGCCGACGTACATCCCTTCGATGGTTCGGTTCATTCAGTCCCACATTCTCGCCGGCCGACGCTTCGCGCCGGGTCTTCTACCTGCCGATCGGCTCAAGCACTCGGGTACAGGCGAGTGAGCACGAACTCGCGGTGGCCGAGCGCCTCGGCGGCGGTGAGCCGGCCGTTGATCGTGCGGTCGATGACCTCCATCAACCGGTCACCGGCCTCCGGTAACGTGTATTCGCGGCTGAGCAGGCCGGTGCAGTCCAGATCCATGTGCTCCGACATCGTGTCGACGGTGATCTGGTTGGCCGTCAGCTTGATGACGGGTTCGATGGGGTTGCCGATCACGTTGCCCTGGCCGGTCGGGAACAGGTGGATCACCGCACCCGCCGCGGCCATCAGCGTGATGAACTCGGCGGCCGCCGACGAGCTGTCCATGAAGTTCAGACCGGTCTTGGTCGGCACTTCGGCCCGGTCGAGCGCGTCGACGATCGGGACCGACCCGGTCTTGGCGATGTTGCCCATCGCCTTCTCCTCGATGGTCGAAAGGCCACCCCGGATGTTGCCCTGTGTCGGCTGGGAGCCGAGCAGGTTGGCGCCCTCGGCCTCGATCTTGCCCAGGTAGCGGTCGTAGAACCCCTGGAACTTCTTGCGCACCTCGTCGTCGACGCACCGCTCGGCGATCAGGTGCTCGCCACCGGTGAGCTCGCTGGTCTCGCCGAAGATCACCGTGCCGCCGGCGGTGACATGCCGGTCGACCGCCTGCGCGGTGGTCGGGCAGGAGCCGAGGCCGCTGGTCGTGTCGGACTCGCCGCACTTGATGCTCATCATGATCTCGGACCGCTCGACCGGTTCCCTGGTCAGCTCGGCCGCGTCCTGCGCGAACTGCGCGAGTCTGCGGGCCGCCGCCTCGATGGTCCGCAGGTCGCCGTGGCGTTCGATCGACAGGCCCTCGACGGGCTTACCCGTCGCCGCGATGCCCTCGACGACGTGCTCGGTCCAGGTCGGCTCGATGCCGACCACGACCGCGGCGGCGACGTTCGGGTTGGCGCCGGTGCCGATCAACGTGCGGAACGTGAGATCCAGGTCCGTGCCGAACTGCAGGCGACCATAAGCATGGGAAAGGGGAATGATTCCCGGCACGATCTTCGCCGCCGCCTCGCAGGCCGCGTTCGACAGGTCGTCGACCGGCAGCACGACGACGTGGTTGCGGATCCCGACCCTGCCGTCGGGCCGCCGGAAGCCGGTCAGCCCGCGATACTGGTCTGCCACCTGGCACTCCTCACGTTGTGGGTGTGAACGAACTCACCGGCCGCGATGGCCTTGGTCGTGACACCGACCTGCGCGCCGTACTCGATCACCGGCGCACCCTCGGCCAGATCGACGAGCGCGAACTTGTGCCCGTAGGGAACCTCGTCGCGCACCTCGACCTCGACGTCGTTGTTCGTGGCCAGCACCGCACCGCGAGCCGGCCCCACGGCGATCTCGGTCACCGCGACGGCCACGTGGTCACCCTCGGCGTGCACCAAGAAGTCCGGACGACCGGACTCACCGTCCTCCGCCATCTGCCCTCACCTCCAATGATCTGACCTCTGAACACTAACCGCCCGCCATCGTATCCCACAAGGCATGGCCCCAGAGCGCGGCGAACGTCTCATTGCCCGCGGCGCTGTAGCAGCACTAGCTTGAGTTTCCGGTGATCATGGATTTCTGGGGGTTGTCCCCGAGTGAGTTGACGCGGTTTTCCTTGTGACACGCCGATTGCGGTGCTTGACCAGGTCGGCGATTGAGCCTATGACCTAAATATGGCAAGCCTCTACAAGAAGGTGATCCACGGTCGGCCGTATTGGTACCTGCGCGAGATGGGCTGGGTGGACGGCACACCGAAGATGGTCTCCGAGCGCTATGTGGGTACCGCCGCCGAGATCGAGGCGCTGCTGGATGCCCGCGAACAGGCGGTGCTGCCCGACCGGACCCGGCACCTGCAGTTCGGGACGGTAGCCGCGGCATGGGGCCTGCTGGTCGATCTCGGGGTAGCCGCGATCATTGATGAGGCCACCGGTCCCGGGCCATCCGGGCAGCCGTTGAGCACCGGCACCTACCTTGGCCTGGCGGCGCTGAACCGGGTCGTCGAGCCGCGGTCCAAACGTGGCTTCGCCGAGTGGTGGCGCACGACCGCGGCGGACCGGTTCACCAAGATCGGTGTCTCCGCGCTGGACCACCGGCGCTTCGGGGACGCGATGCATGCCCTGCCGGTCGATGCTCTGGCCGGTATCGAGGAGAAGCTGGCGTTGCGGGTGGTCGAAGAAGTTCGGGCTGGACACCAGCTCGGTGGCCCTGGATATGACGAACTTCGCCACCTTCATCGACACCGGCAACGCCAAGGCGCCGATCGCGCAGCGGGGCAAGGCGAAACAGAAACGAGCTGACCTGCGCCTGGTCGGGCTGGGGCTGGTCGTCACCCGCGACGGCGGCATCCCGCTGCTCTCGCATACCTATCCGGGTAACAAGCCCGACGGCACCCAGTTCCCGGCCATGATCGAAACCCTGGCCGCCCGGCACGCCGCCCTGGCCGCCGCGGCCGGCACCGACACCATGGCAGCGCGCACCGCGACGGATATGACCGTGGTCTTCGACGCCGGGCAGAACTCCGCGGCGAACTTCGCGCTGCTGGCCGACACGCGGCTGCACTACGTCGGCTCGGTGCCGGCCAGCGACTGCCCGGACCTGCTCGCACTCGCGGCCAGCGCCCGCAGCACCGTCGATGAGGACCGCTACGGCGGGCTGTCCGCCTACGACACCCGCCGGGTGATCTACGGCACCGAGCGGCGCACCATCCTCACCCACTCACCCGAGCTGCACGAACACCAGGCCCGTGGTTTCGACGGCACCACCCTGGCCAAAGCCGGCCGACGCCTCGACGAACCGGCCGCCACCCTGGCCCACGGCAAGACCCGCCGCCCCCGCAGCAAGGTCGAAACCGAGATCGCCACCATCACCCGCGACGCCTGGGTCCGGCGCGTGATCAACTGGCAGCTGGACGGGCAGCACCCCAAAGACCTGCGCCTGACCTGGAACACCAACACCGACGCCCGCGCCGAACTGGAAGAAGAGATCTTCGGTAAACACGTGCTCATCACCGACCACGACGACTGGACCGTCGCCGACGTCGTCGCCGGCTACCGATCCCAATCCGAAGCCGAATTCTCCTTCCGGCAGCTCAAAGACACCCACGTCGTCTCGTTCTCACCCATGCACCACTGGACCGAACACAACATCCGCGTACACACCTTCACCTGCGTGCTCGCCCTGCAGATCGCGCACCTGCTACGGCTGCAAACCGACCGCGCCGGACTGCACCTGTCCGTGCGCGAACTCCTGCGACAGCTCACCGGCATCGGCGAAACCGTCCTGCTCTACCAAGGCGAACGGGGCCGCCCCAAAGCCCGCCGCATGCTCACCGAAACCACAGACCTACAAGACAACCTGAGCCAAATCCTCCAACTCGACCGCTGGACACCCCACCGTTAGGTCATAGGCGCTCACAAGCCCGAAACCCTTCCCCACAAGGCAGAACACCTACCAACGAGCATGATCACCGGAAACTCAAGCTAGGGCCGTTCGAGTGAACGTCTGACCAGCCATGTTCGACGGGTAGTTATCTGTTCAAAGTGCGAACAAGGGAACCGCGTTCGTCCCTTGTGTGCCGGTTCGCCCGAGACGATCATTGACCGCGTTCGCGCGAACACCTCGATTCCGTTCTTTTCCCGCGTATCGGGTCTCGGGGCAGCACGAGGCCGGATGCGCCCTGCCCAGAGGAGACCGGTCCCATGAGATTAAGACGTGCCGTCGTCGCGGCGGCCGCCGCGACGCTCGCGGTGGCGGGTGCGGCCACGGTCGCGCAAGCCCAGCCCAACCAGGGCGGCGGAGCCGACGCGGTCGACGCGCGGTCGCGGGCCGCCTCCGCGGCGGACAACCTGGTCGCCCACCGTGCGGCGGTGCTGCACGCGAGCGCCTAAGACACCTTCACCGCCCACAAGGTGATCCCCACCAACAGCGGACTGCACTACGTGCCCTACGACCGGACCTACAAGGGTCTGCCCGTGGTCGGCGGCGACTTCGTCGTGGTCACCGACTCGACCGGCACGGTGCTGAGCACGTCGGTGGCGCAGCAGCAGACGATCAACCTCGCCGACACCAACGCGAAGATCCCGAGGAGATTGGTGATCACGGCGGCAGGCATCTCGCCAGCCATCTCCATCAGCGCGGTGTTGCGGCCGAGGGTGGCCTGGACGCCAAGGGCACGCAGCCGTTGGAGCAGGGACCTGGGAGCGAGGGGTTGTCCTAGCCGTGATGCCGGATAGAGCCAGACCTTGTCCTGCGGTCCTGCGATCCGGTCGCCGTGGCGCGGCGATCGTTGACCAGTGCCTCCAGCAGATCGCCGAAGGCTTCAGGCGTAGCGATCGATGCTTTGCCCAACAGCAGTTCGACGCCGTCATCGGTGACAGTGACGTTCCCGATGGTGAGTTGGGTGATCCGAGCGGCACGCTGGGCGTAGAGCAGGACGAGCAGCCCGGCGACCCGATCGGGAAGCGCGATCGAGTCGTCGTGTAGCAGTTGACGAGCCAGGGACCAGCGCTGGTCACGGTCGGCGAACACTTCTCGGACCGGCTCGTTGTGGAACGGCGGGACCTCGATGTTGTGCGCGTGCCCACCGTCGACAGCCCAGGTGACAAACCCGCGTGACCGGGAGAACGCGTCGATGACCAACCAGTCGTCGATGTCGTCCTGGGTACAGATAGCAAGGGTTTGGCCGCGTCCATGCAGCCAATTCAGCAGGCCCGCTGCGGCGGTGAGCGCATTGCAGGCGTAGACGACCTGATCGGCTGTGATCGGCCGCCGGTCCGCGACCATACGGAGGCGCCGGAGGTGACGCCACGTGGCATAGCTCCGCAGGATCCGTCGCTCCGCTGGATCTTCAACTCGGGCGATACGGCGGTTGATCGCACGTTCCAGGCCGATCAGCTGTTCGTCGCGGGGAGCGAGCACGCCGTTGGTAGCCGGACCGGTATGCGTCCCACCGCAGCCGGAGCATGATCCGCGGCGGACGCAGATCGATGGTCGACAACGCGGTCAGGAAGCCGCGCAGAACCTCGGCGTGCACGTCGGCCGGATCTCCGGCGAACCGGTTGGTCAAGGTGGCCGCGACGGACGTCAGCGCCGGCAGCGCGACCCCGACCGCGGCGACCGTCCAGGTCGCTCCTTCTGTACGGGAGCGGAGCACCAGATGCGCCCACACCGCGTCCCGCGTCGCCTGCGGGCACCGGCGCGCCAGCAGCCGGTCGCGGACCTCGTCCAGCGGGATGCGCCGGTCGGGCAGGCCCGGAAAGAGCCGGCCGTTCAGCGACACCGGATGCGGCCCGGTCACCAGCGAGGTAAAGGTGTCCCGCGCGATATCCAACGAGTTCGAACAGCGGCGTCGCCACTGCGACGGAAAATAGATTGTGCAGCCATGTCGTGTCTCCCACGGCGTCGATGTGAACAACAACGACGTCAGGAAGCCACGACCGATACCAGCGAAATACCACGCCATTACTAGCCCCCAACTAGCGAAGCGCGCCGAGGGCTACTAGCCCGGGTCTTTCATGGGGGGTGACGTAGATCGCGCTCTGAAATGCGCGAAAGTGCCTGTCCTGTAAGGGAAACTACGGATTGTCTAGGTCTGTAGTGGTCCTCACGGGAAGGCACTTCGCGGGTGAAGCGTAGCA
>NZ_WHTD01000065.1 GCF_009379765.1 Actinophytocola sp.
CTGCCGCTCATCCAAGTGCGGCAGGATCGTCCCGAACTTCGCCGCCAGGACCTGCTCATCGATCTCCACGACCATGGCCATACCAGAACCATGACAGAACAATCACGACATGTACAAGTTAATTTGAGACAATTCCTAAGGTCCCTGCGTCGCATGTCGAGTCGGGGCAGGAGTTGGGTATGAACCAGGTACGGATGTCCACTGTCGCCAAGGTGACCGGGGCCGTCGCGGTGGTCATGGTGTTGGCCGGCGGGTCCTACGCGGCCGGTGACTCGTCCACATCGGACGGTCACGGGTCGCGGGAGCCGGTCAACCTCGGGCAGGTCAAGAACGACGTCAAGGCCTACTACGGCGACGCCACGGACGCCGACCGGCACCACCACGCCTCGCCGGACAGCGACTGGGCGCGGGACACCGCGCGGCAGGTCGACCAGGCGCGCCGGGACCTCCGGCGCGCGCTCGACCACCACGTCGCGCACCCGGCGATCGTGCTCGACGTCGACGACACCTCCGAGCTCACCTACGGGCTCAACGCCGACAACGACTTCGGCTACGACCCGGTCGAGGCCGAGCACGCCATCAACACCGGGCAGTACCCGGCGATCGAACCCACCCTGCGGTTCGCCAACTGGGCCGCGCAGCGCGGGGCCCAGGTCTTCTTCGTCACCGGCCGCCCGGAGCACCAGCGCGCGGCGACGCTGAAGAACCTGGCCGACGAGGGCTACCCGGCGCCGGCCGACGCGTTCCTCAAGCCGGAGGGCACCGCGCCCGACTGGCTGCCGTGCGGGCTGACCTGCAGCACGATCGACTACAAGGCCAACACCAGGGCGCACATCGAGTCCGCGTACCGCGTGACCGTCGTGGTCAACATGGGCGACCAGTTCAGCGACCTGAAGGGCGGCCACGCCGAGCACCCGGTCAAGCTCCCCAACCCGATGTACTACCTGCCCTGACGGCCGCTCGGGCGGCGGAACGACGACCTGGTGCCGCGCAGGTACATGCAGACCACCGCGACGAGAACCACCGCCGTGTACGCCAGCGACGTCCGGCGCTGACGGCCACCCGCAGGTCGCCGAGCAGCGCGTCGGTCACGGCGGTCGAGACGAACACGGCGTAGGCGAGGGCGACCATGGCGACCAGGACGGACGCCGTGGCCACCCGGTCGATCGTCTCGTCCGTCGCCGCGGGGTCGCGGGTGGTGGCCAGCCGGGCGAACTCCACCCGCATCCGCTCGAGCTCGGTCGACGCCAGCGCCGCGGTCGCGCCGGCCAGCACGCTGCCCAGCAGCCAGCACCAGAACGACACCGCGACCACCCGCGGTCGGGGCAGGAGGTTGCGGACGAAGACGATCAGGTCACCGGCGTCGGTGACGAGGCCCGTGGCCCGCGCGGCCTCCACGGTGTCGGCGAGAGCGACCGGCCCGGTGTCGAGCAACGCGCAGAGCACCTCGGCGTCGAGCGGCGGCCCCCAGGGTCATCGCCTCGAGCGGGCCGTAGATCCGCGGGTCCAACGCCTCGAGCAGGTACCTGAGCCGCTCGGCGGGCCCGGGGAGACCGAGACGCGCTGCGGGCGGCGGAACCGGCCCGGGTGGCGGGGGTCGAACCGCCCGATGTCCAGCATCGCCTGGGTGACCAGGCCGACGAACATCGGCAGGCCGCCCGACTGCTCGTGCACCAGGGCGACGAGGGCGTCGGGCGGCGGGCACCCGACGCGGCGGGCGACATGCGCGGCGACCTCCTCCCGACCGAGGTGGGCGAGCACATCGGCGAGTGGTGCCGGGACACCTGGGCGCCGAGCGAGGAGAGCCCGTCCGGTCGCGGCCACGGACGGTAAGTAACCACCATGCGGATGTCGTCGGCCCGTGCCCGCTCCCGCAGGGCGGCGAGCGCGTCGGGGTCGAGCCGGTGTGCGTCGTCCACCAGCACCGGCAAGTCCGCCGGTCACCGCCGAGATGTCGCTGTCCCGGCCGATGTGCGGTGCCGCGACGCCCGCCCCTTCGTACGCGGCCGCGATGGCCTTGATCAGCAAGGACTTGCCTGTGCCCCCGGGTCCGACGATGGCCGCGGTCAGCGGTTCGTCCGGTCCCGCCGCGATCTGCCGGAGGATCCAGCCCGCCGCGGGCACGACCGGTTCGGCATGTGCCACGGGCGGTATGCGCACCACACCGGCCTCCCCTCCGTCGGGCGTGCCTCCCCCTTTGTCGGTTACCGAGCGTGGTCCATTACCCGGGTCAGCCGAGCAGCGGCGCCACCGCGGCGGCGACCGCGAGCAGCCGGTCGTCCCCGCCGTCCGGTACCGACAGGAGCACGCTGCCGCGCAGGCCGGCGTGCGGCAGCGCGCCGTGCGGCAGCGCGACACCGGGCAGCCCCAGGTAGCTCAGCAGCATCGTGGTGCGCAGGACGCGGCGGTTGACGGACTCCATCCGGTCCAGGTCGGCCAGCAGCGGGGCCACCGGCGGAGCGGGGTCGCGGACGGTCGGGCAGAGCAGGACCGCCCCGGCCAGCTCGCCGGCGAGGCGGCGGCGCAGCGGGCCGAGGGCGGCGCGCAGCACGGGCTCGCCGGCCGGGTCGTACCGGCTCAACCGCCGCAGCACCAGGGGGTCGATGCCGTCGGGACGGTCGAGCAGGTGACCGTAGCGCCGGACGGCCTCGGCGACGGCCAGCACGCCGTGCCGGTCCATCAGCCCCTGGGCCTCGATGAGCGCGGGCAGCGGCCGCCGCTCGACGTCCACTCCGGACTTCTCCAATGTGGACAGTGCGGACCGGAAGGTGGCGGCGATCTCGGGGGCGCAGTCCTCGACCAGCTCCCCGGCCGGCACGACCGCCCGGAACGGCTCGGCGGCGACCGGTCGGGCCGGCACCCCGCGCAGGGCCGCGTCCGCCGCCACGACGTGGGCCATGTCGCGGGCGAACACACCGACGCAGTCGAAGCTCGGGGACAGCGCCAGCATGCCGGTCCGGTCGTGGCGCGCCACGCTGGACCTGAACCCGACGAGCCCGCAGAACGCCGCCGGCACCCGGACCGAGCCGGACGTGTCGGTGCCGACCGCGAGGTCCACGATCCCGTCCGCGACGGCGACCGCCGAGCCGGACGAAGAGCCGCCGGGGACGCGGTCCGGCGCGAGCGGGTTGACCGGGTTGCCGAAGTGCGGGTTGAGCCCCAGCCCGGAGAACGCGAGCTCGCTCAGGTTGGTCTTGCCGAGGCACACCGCTCCTGCCGCCGCCAGGTTGGCCACCACCGGCGCGTCGGCCACGGCGACCGGCGCGTCCCGCCGGGTCGCGGATCCGTTCGTGCTCCGCGTCCCCTCGACGTCGAACAGGTCCTTCCACGCCACCGGCATCCCGTCGAGCGGGCCGAGTGGCTGCCGCCGTGCCGCGCTCGCCGCGGCTTCGCGCAGCGCGCGTTCCCCGGTCAGCGCGATGAACGCGCTGGACTCCCCCGCCCGCCGCAGGGCACTCCGCAGCTCACCCGGCACACCCGCTCCTTCCGGTCCGCTGTTGCTGTTTCGGCAACGAGGTTTGCCAGGATCGCACGGGCGTGGGCATGGTGGTCGGCACAAGCACCGTACGAGCCGAGGGGACCACCATGGACCAACAGTTCTGGGAGGACAAGTACCGCGAGCAGGACCAGCTGTGGAGCGGCGCGCCGAACGGGGTGCTCGTCGTCGAGGCGGCCGACCTGGCGCCGGGACGGGCGCTCGACCTCGGCTGCGGCGAGGGCGGGGACGCCATCTGGCTCGCCGAGCGCGGCTGGCTGGTCACCGCGGTCGACATCTCCCGCGTCGCGCTCGACCGGGCCGCGGTGCTCGGTGCGTCCGTGGCCGGCAAGGTCACCTGGACGCACGCCGACCTGACCGTCACCGCACCGCCCGCCGGTACGTTCGACCTCGTGGCCGCGCTGTACTTCCCGATCCCGCACCAGCCGGAGCACACCGCGCTCCTGCGCCTGCTGGCCGCGGTCGCCTCTGGCGGCACCCTGCTCGTCGGCGGCCACGACCTCGACGGCCACCAGCACCACCACGACGCCGCGTTCGACGCGTCCCAGTACTACGTGCCGGCCGAGATCGCCGAGCTCCTGGACGACAGCTGGACCGTCGTCACCAACGAGACCCGCCCGCGCACCTCGCCCGCCCCGCCCGGCTCCGGCCACATCGACGACGTCGTGCTCCGCGCCGTGCGCCGGCCCTGACGGTCAGCGGCCGCCGACGCGGTCGGACACGGACCCGAACACCCGCGCGGAGGTTGGGCGATGACTGAGCCGCTCCATCAGGTGCAGCGTCGCGTAGGACAGGGTGTCGCGCGGCTCGGCGGACTCGAGCGGCCCGAACGCGTCGTTCGCCACCGGCTCGGGCAGCCAGGGACCGGGGTAGGCCTCCCTGGTCACCCGGGCCGAGCGGAGCTGGTCGAGCGCGAGCCGGGACACGACGGTCACGAGGAACGCCCTGGGCTCGCGGATCTGCGACCGGTCGGTACGCAGCCAGCGCAGGTACGCCTCCTGGACCACGTCCTCGGCGTCCCACATGCTGCCGAGCGGTCCAGCGCGTCGGCTACCTGAGCCGTGGCACCCGTCCGCGCCAACTCGCCGACCCGGCCGAGGTCCGGACCAGCCCGACCACCTCGGGCCCGACGGCGGTGAGCAGCGGCACGAGGCGGCTGCCGATCACGCCGGTGGCTCCGGCGACGAGAACTCGCATGATCACCCCTTGGTCGCCCGCCCGGCGGGTTCCGGACGCGAAGGCTGGCATCAGGACGGGCGAGGCCGTCGCCGCGTGACCGGTCCGGCTGTGACCCGGGTCGCGGGAATGCTTTTACATCGTTGATACAACGTTGTAAATTTGACCGGTGGCCACGCTCAAGGACGTTGCGGACCTCGCCGGTGTGTCGGTGAAGACCGTGTCCAACGTGGTCAACGGCTACGACTTCGTGAAGCCGGAGAACCGGCGCCGGGTCGAGGACGCGCTCACCGCCACCGGGTACCGGCCCAACGTCGGGGCCCGCAACCTGCGCCGAGGGCGGACCGGCTTCATCGCGCTCGTCGTGCCGGAGCTCAGCATCCCGTACTTCGGCGAGCTCGCCGGTGGGATCATCGCGGCCGCGCAGCGGCACGACTGGAGCGTCCTGATCGAACAGACCCTGGGCGCGCGTGACCGGGAGCGGGACGCGGTGGGCGCGCTCGGGCCGCACATGGTCGACGGCGCGATCGTCAGCCCGCAGGCCATCGAGGCCGCGGACCTCGCGGGGATGGCACCCAGGGTGCCGGTGGTGCTGCTCGGCGAGCATCCCCTCGCGCTTCCGCTCGACCACGTGGGGATCGACAACGTCGACGCCGCGTACACCGCGGTCCGGCATCTGCTCGACATCGGGCGGCGCCGGATCGCGGCCATCGGGCAGCACCCCACCCGCGGCACGGCGACCCAGCGGCTCGCCGGGTACCGGCAGGCGCTCACCGAAGCCGGGCTGGCGGTGCGCCCGGAGCTGGTGGCGCCCGCGCTTCGATACCACTACAGCGACGGCGCCGAGGCGATGGCACGCCTGCTCGAGCTTCCCGAACCACCCGATGCGGTGTTCTGCTTCAACGACATGCTCGCGCTCGGCGCGATCCGGGCCGCGGCGGACGGGGGTCACCAAGTCCCGGACGACGTCGCGATCGTCGGGTTCGACAACGCCGAGCTCAGTGCCTACAGCCTTCCGTCGCTCACCACGATCGCTCCGGACAAGGCGGCACTCGCCCGGGCCGCGGTCGATCTCGTGCACCGCCGCGCGGGCATCTCGGAACAGTTCGCCCCCGAGGAGGTCCGCATCCCGTTCACCCTCGAGATCCGCGAGAGCACCACCGCATAACCGCCCCACCCAACAGAACAGCACCGCACCAGGCCCTCCCTGCACCTGGAGCAGACATGCCGGTACACCGTCGTACTGTCCTCAACGGCGGTGCGCTCGCCGCGAGCGCCGCCCTCCTCCCCCTGCGCGCCGCGGATGCCGCACCCGTGGCCGCCGGGTACCTCGCCAACCGGGCGCCGCTGCGGCCCGCGGCGTTCCTGCGGCTCCCGCCCGGCGCGGTCCGCGCCGAAGGATGGCTCGCCACCCAGCTCGACCGCCAGGTCGACGGGATCAACGGCCGCTACGAGCAGCTCTCCCACTTCCTGCGCTTCGACCGGACCGGGTGGGTCCACCCGGAGCTCGGTGGCTGGGAGGAGGTGCCGTACTGGCTGCGCGGCTTCGGCGACCTCGGCTACGTGACCGGCGACGCCCGCGTGCTGGCCGACACGCAGCGGTGGGTCGAGGCGGTGCTCGCCACCCAGGCGGCCGACGGGTTCTTCGGTCCCACGGCCCTGCGTGGCTCGCTGAACGGGCACGCGGACCTGTGGCCGCACATGCCGATGCTGCACGCGCTGCGGTCCTGGGCCAAGTACCACGGCGACACCCGGATGGACACCGCGCTCACCCGGTTCTTCGGCTTCATGGCCGGGCAACCGGACGCGGTGTTCGCCGACGGCCGGGGCGCGACCCGGTGGGGCGACACGGTCGACGTCGTCTGCTGGCTGTACAACCGGACCGGCGACGCGACCCTGCTCGACCTCGTCCACCGCATCCACCGGTACTCCGCGAACTGGGCCGGCACCGTCGCGAGCCCGCACAACGTCAACATCGCGCAGGGCTTCCGGGAGCCCGCCCAGTACTGGGTGCTATCCGGGGACGACGCGCACCGGGCCGCGAGCTACCGCAGGTACGACGAGATCATGGCGGCGTACGGCCAGTTTCCCGGCGGCGGGTTCGCCGGCGACGAGAACGCCAGGCCCGGGTTCGACGACACCGGCACGGCCGATCACCTCTGGAGGCTCCTGTGATCGGGGCACTCGTCCTCGCGCTCGTGGCAGGCACCGCGACACCCGCGGCACCGGTCGAACCGAGCACGCCCATGGCGGTCGTGTGCTTCCTGTCCTGCGACACGCTCGACCCGTCCCTCGCCGGTCAGGAGGCGTTCCCGGTGCCCGAGAAGAACATCAACGGCCGCCGGCTCGTGCTGCACGTGTCCGATGTGGACGGCATGGCGTGGGGCAGCATCGACGACGGCACCACCGGCGACGCGGTCTGGCTCGACCGCTC
Source organism: Actinophytocola sp. (assembly GCF_009379765.1). Lineage (GTDB taxonomy): Bacteria > Actinomycetota > Actinomycetes > Mycobacteriales > Pseudonocardiaceae > Actinophytocola. The sequence goes on from NZ_WHTD01000065.1 coordinate 7,107, forward strand.
CTGGGACGGCGGCGTCACCTGGGAGGGGTTGCTGGGCAAGGCGGGCATCCCCGGCACGTGGACCGGCACGCGCACGCTCCTGTACAACATCTCCGATCCTCGCGGGCACCGCCGGGGCCTCCTCCGCGCCTGCGGCGACGCGAGCGGCGTGGCGTGCACCGAATGGGTCTACCCGGTCGTGTGCGACGTCCGTTGCGACGGCACCGACGCCGGCCAGGCGAACGGGGACGTCCAGCCGGTCCCGGCCAGCACGCTCTCCGGCCGCACGATCCGCCTGCACGTGGACCAGGACGCGGTGGCCTGGGCCGGCATCGAGGCGGGCGGTCAGGGCGACGAGGTGTGGCTCGACCGCTCCTGGGACGCGGGCGCGAGCTGGCCCGGCGGCTCCTCGCTCGGCCGGACCTCGGTGGCCGCCGGCGCGAGCGCGACCCGGACCGCGATGTTCGCCACCCGCGACCCGCGCGGCCGCCACTACGGCGGTGCCGTCCGGGCCTGCGGCCGGGCCGCACCCGGCCAGCAGGCAGCTGCACGGCGTGGGCGCGGCCACCGGCGCCGGACCGGGCCGCGGCGGCCGCCGACGCGCTCATGTACTCCTACGACCCGTACCCCGGCTGGTGGCCGAGCAGCTGGTGGAACTCGGCGGCCACGCTCACCGCGCTCATCGAGTACGCCACCCGCACCGGCGACCGGCGCTACGACTGGGTCATCGCCAGGACCTTCGACCGGAACAAGGGCACGTTCCCCGCCGGGGAGCGCGGCACCGACCCGATCGAGGGCGACTTCGTCAGCCGGGCCGTCGACGACAGCGCCTGGTGGGGCCTGGCCTGGGTGGCCGCCTTCGACCACACGGGCGACCCGCGCTACCTGGCGATGGCGACCACGATCGCCGGCTACGTGCACCAGTTCTGGGACCCGGGCACGTGTGGCGGCGGGGTCTGGTGGGACCGGGAACGCACGTACAAGAACGCCGTCACCAGCGGCCTGTACCTGCGCCTCACCGCGTCGGTGCACCGGCGCACCCCGGGCGACACGCTCTGGCTCGGCCGGGCCCGGGCGGCCGCCGACTGGTACCTGGCCAGCGGCATGGTCAACGCCGCGAACCTGGTGAACGACGGGCTCACCCGGGACTGCCGCAACAACGGCCAGCCGGTGTGGACCTACAACCAGGGCCTGGCGATCGGCGGCCTCGTCGAGACCTGGCGCGCCACCGGCGAGACCCGCCTGCTCGACGCGGCGAAGCGGCTGGCGGACGCGGGCACCACGAGCCCGGTGCTCACCAGCGACGGTGTGCTCACCGAACGCTGCGACGTCGGCCAGAACGCGTGTGACGACAACCAGAAGCAGTTCAAGGGCATCTTCAGCCGCTACCTCGCGGACCTCGCCGCGGCGACCGGCTCGCCCGCCTACCAGGGCTTCGCCCAGCGGCAGGCCGACTCGGTCTGGGCCCGCGACCGGGACCCGCTCAACCGCCTCGGCCAGCGCTGGGCGGGCGGCAGCCCCAACCAGCTCGACTGGCGCACCCAGGCCAGTGGCCTCGGCGCGCTCACCGCTGTCTGACACCCCGCACCCCGCACCCCGCACAGGAGCTCCTCATGTCCCTCTCGAAGTTCAGACGGATACTCGGCGCCGCAACGGGTCTCCTCATCGCCGCCACCACCGTCGTGGCCGTCGCGCCGGTCGCGGACGCGGCCGTCTGGCAACCCAAGGTCCCGCCGCTGAGCACGCCGTGGACGAGCCAGGTCTCCCCCACCAACGCCCTGCCCGAGTACCCGCGCCCGCAGCTGGTCCGGTCGGACTGGCAGAACCTCAACGGGGTGTGGGAGTTCACCGGCGCGCCGAACATCGACTCGCCACCGGTCGGGCAGACGCTGCCCGAGGGCGTGCTCGTGCCGTACCCGATCGAGTCGGCCCTCTCCGGGATCCAGCGCCACGAGGACAGCATGTTCTACCGGCGCACCTTCACTGTACCGTCCACATGGGACGGTCGCGGGGTGATGCTGAACTTCGGCGCGGTCACCTGGGAGACGCGGGTCTGGGTGAACGGCACCCAGGTCGGCACGCACACCGGCGGCTACGACGCGTTCTCCTTCGACATCACCGCCGCGCTGCGGGCCGGCGACAACGAGATCATCGTGGGCGCGCACTCCCCCATCGACGGCAGCACGTTCCCGATCGGCAAGCAGCGCCGCGATCCCAGCGGGATCTGGTACACGGCGTCGTCGGGCATCTGGCAGACCGTCTGGCTGGAACCGGTGGCCACCGCGCACATCACCCGGCTGGACACGACACCCGACGTGCCGGGCGGGGCGCTCGACCTGGTCGTGCAAGGGACGTCCGGCCAGGCCGTCCGCGCGGAGGTGCTCACCGGCGGCACGGTCGTCGGTTCGGTGTCCGGCACGGTCGGCGCGCACCTGCGGATCCCTGTGCCGAACGCGCGGCTGTGGTCGCCGAGCGACCCGTTCCTCTACGACCTGCGGGTGACGATGACCGGCAGCGGTGACGACCAAGTGACCGGGTACTTCGGCATGCGCTCGCTCGGCAAGGCGGTCGTCGGCGGCGTGATGCGCCCGCTGCTCAACGGGAAGTTCGTGTTCCAGCTGGGCACGCTCGACCAGGGCTTCTGGCCGGACGGGACCTACACCGCGCCGACCGACGAGGCGCTGCGCTTCGACCTCGAGCGGCAGAAGGCGCTGGGCTTCAACATGGTCCGCAAGCACATCAAGGTCGAGCCGGCGCGCTGGTTCTACTGGGCGGACCGGCTCGGCCTGATGGTGTGGCAGGACATGCCCGCGCTGGACGCGGTCGACGACGTGCCGGCCCGCGCGCACGCGAACTACGAGTCGGAGCTCACCCGGATCGTCAACCAGCTCAAGGGGATCACCTCGATCGTGCAGTGGGTGCCGTTCAACGAGGGCTGGGGCGAGTACGACAACGCACGCATCGTCGACCTGGTGCGGTCCCTGGACCCGACCCGGCTGGTCAACCACAACTCGGGGTCGAACTGCTGCGTGTCCGACCCCAGCCCCACCAACGGCGACGTGATCGACGACCACGCCTACCAGATGTCGACCGGAACCCGCCTGCCCGACGCCACCCGGGTCGCGGTGCTCGGCGAGTACGGTGGCCTCGGCCGGCGCGTCGAGGGGCACGAGTGGGAGCCGGGCGCCGGGTTCGCCTACGGGGACCTGTATCCGGACGAGACCTCGCTGACGACCCGGTACGTGGCGATCACCGAGGAGGTCGGCCGGTTCGTGCAGACCCGCGGGCTGTCCGCGTCGGTGTACACCGAGCCCTACGATCTGGAGAACGAGGTCAACGGCTTCTACACCTACGACCGGCGGGTGCTGAAGATGACCGCGTCCCGGGTCCTGGCGGTGAACCAGCGGGTGCTCGCCCAGGCCTCGGGCACCGAGGTCGGCCGGGGCGAGCCGGTGTCGCTGCGGGTGACCACACCCGGCTACACCGACCGGTACCTGCGCCACCGGGACAGCCTGGCCCGCACCGACGTCTCCGACGGGTCGGACCTGCTCCGCAAGGACGCCACGTTCTGGGCGCGGCCGGGGCTCGCGGACGCGGTATGCCTGTCGTTCGAGTCGCGCAACTACCCGGGCAGGTTCCTCCGGCACTCGTCGTCCCGGGTGCGAATCGACCAGAACGACGGCTCGGCGGGCTTCGCGGGTGACGCGACGTTCTGCGCCCGCGCGGGTTCCGGCGCGACCGCGCTGGAGTCCTACAACCTGCCCGGGTCGTTCGTCCGGCACTACAACGAGGCCGTATACGTGGCGCGGCAGGGCGGCCCGAACCCGTGGGACACGGCGACGGGCTTCGCCGCCGACACCACGTGGGCCGCGGTCGTCCCGTTGTGGCGCAGCGGCTCCGACCTCCCGCTGAACGCGGCCCGGTCGTTCCGCGTGACGACCCCGGGCTTCACCAACCGCTACCTGCGCCACCGCGACGGCCTGGCCCGCACCGACGTGGTGACCGCGACGAGCACCGCCCTCCTGAAGGGCGACGCGACCTTCGTCGTGCGCAGGGGCCTCGCCGACCCGAGCTGCTACTCGCTGGAGTCCCGCAACATCCCGGGGACCTACCTGCGTCATCAGGCGTTCCGGGTCCGCCTCGCGGCCAGTGCCAACACGGACCTGTTCCGCCTCGACGCGACGTTCTGCGCACAGCCCGGCGCGACCACCGGCACCGTCCGGCTGGCCTCGATCAACGAGCTGGGCACGAACGTCCGGCACTACGCGGAGGAGGTCTGGGTCTCCTCGAACGGCGGCGCCCACCCCTACGACAACCCGACCTCCTACCCGAACGACGTCAGCTGGGCGGTGAGCGCCGCCTGGACCCCCTGACTCGCGGGTCCTGGGCGTTGGACTCGCGGGTCCGGAGCGTTGGACTCGCGGCGATATTCGATCGCCGTGGGCCGGGGTCCTCCGGCAGCATGAGGCGGACAAGCCGCTCGGTGCCGCGACAAAGGGGGAACCGCCGTGTCCGCACGCAAGACGGCGGTGATGCTCGCGCTGCGCTACTACCGGCGCGAGCTGCTGCGCCGCAAGCGGGTGGCGCTGCCCGCGTTGTTGTTGCCCGCGTTGGGAAACATCTGCCTGCTCTACGTCGCGCCGCTGGTCGTCGCCAACCTCGCGGGCCGTCTCACCGACGGCGCGGAGGTCGGCGTCGCGACGGTGCTGCCCGCCGTGCTCGGCTTCGCCGGGCTGATGCTGCTGGCCGAGGGGTTGTGGCGGGCCGGCGTGCACTGTCTCAACCGGACGGACGGGCGCGGGATCGAGAACCTTTACGTGCTCGGCATGAACGAGCTGCTCGCCAAGGACGCCGCGTTCTTCCACGACAACTTCGCCGGCTCGCTGACCAAACGCGTGCTGAGCTTCGCCTCCCGGTTCGAGGCGTTCGTCGACACGTTCGCGTTCGACGTCGTCGCCAGCATCGTTCCGCTGGCCTTCGCGTCGGTCGTGCTGTGGCGCTACGACCCGCTTCTCGTCGTCGTCCTGATCAGCCTGATCGCGGTCACCGGGTTGGTTGTCGCGCCGCTCGTCCGGCGCCGGCAGGCGCTGGTCAACCAGCGCGAGGCCGCCATCGCGCGGGTCTCCGGACACGTCGCCGACAGCCTGATGAACATGGCGACCGTGCGCGCCTTCGCCGCCGAGGACCGCGAGGCCGCCGAACACCGCACCCGGGTCGCCGAGCAGCGCCGGCTCTCCATCCGCTCCTGGGACTACGCCAACCTCCGCATCGACACGGTGGTCGCCCCACTGTCCGTGCTCACCAACGCGCTCGGCCTGCTGCTCGCCGTCGGCCTCGGTGGTGGCCGGCTCGGCGTGGAGGCGCTCATCGTGACGTTCGCGTACTTCTCCAGCGCGACCCGGATCATGTTCGAGTTCAACCAGATCTACCGGCGGCTGGAGAGCTCGCTCACCGAGGCCGCCCAGTTCACCGAACTGCTGCTCACCCCGCCGACCGTGCTCGACCCGGCCGCGCCGGAGCCGTTGCGGACGACCGCGGCGGACGTCCGGTTCGAGCAGGTGCGCTTCGCCCACGCCGGCGCGCCCACCCTGTTCGCCGGCCTGGACCTGGTGGTCCCGAGCGGCACCAAGGTCGGCCTCGTCGGCCGCTCCGGCGGCGGGAAGAGCACGCTCACCCAGCTGCTGCTGCGGATGATGGACATCCAGTCGGGCGCGATCCGCATCGGCGGTCAGGACATCACCCGGCTGCGCCAGGCCGACCTGCGCAGCCTGATCGCCTACGTCCCCCAGGAACCGGCCATGTTCCACCGGACCCTGCGCGAGAACATCGCGTTCGCCCGGCCGGACGCCACCGCCGCCGAGATCCTCCAGGCCGCCGAGGCGGCGCACGTCACCGAGTTCGCCGAGACCATGCCCGAGGGATTCGAGACCCTCGTCGGCGAACGCGGCGTCAAGCTGTCCGGCGGCCAGCGCCAGCGCGTCGCCCTCGCCCGCGCGATCCTGCGCGACGCCCCGATCCTGCTGCTCGACGAGGCGACCAGCGCGCTGGACTCGGAGAGCGAGATCCTGATCCAGCGGGCGTTGTGGCGGATCATGAACGGCCGCACCGCGCTGGTGGTGGCGCACCGGCTGAGCACGGTCGCGCGCATGGACCAGCTCGTCGTGCTCGACCACGGCGGGATCGTCGAGCAGGGCACCCACGAGGAGCTGCTCCGGCGCGAGGGCGTCTACGCCAGGCTCTGGCAGCACCAGTCCGGCGGCTTCCTCGACGACGCAACGCCCGTCCGACTCCCGGCCGACGCCCGCAGCACCGTCGGCACCTGAGCCCTGGTCACCGACCCCGGAGAGACGGTTGCGCGGCCGCGGGTCGGGCCTCGCGTGGTTGGGTGGCCTGGGTCAGCGCCGAGGCCGTGCCGTTCGGGTTGGTGAAGTCGCTCGTGATCGAGGTCAGCACCGAGAACACTGCCGCCATGCCGGCCGCGGCGAGGCCGCCGAACCAGTCCGTGTCGAGGAGTCCGGTTCCGTCGGCGACGAGCACCGAGGCCAGCACCTGCGCCGCCGTCCGCACGGCGCGCTCGATCGCGTCCTTCCAGAAGGCGAGTGTCCACAGTGCACCAGTGGCTCGCGGCTGGGTGGTCATGTCGTTCCCCCTGTCGTGTCTGCCTGCGATGTGGGGCCGGGCGAACCGGCCCTACCAAACAAGTGGCCCGCGAGCGCGTGGTGATACGTCCGATATCCGGCGACCGCGAGATCGTGATCCCGGCAGGCCCCCGCGAGTCCAACCCCCAGAACCCGCGAGTCCAACACCCAGGACCCGCGAGTCCAACACCCAGGACCCGCGAGTCCAACGCTGGTGACGGGTCAAGGTTCAGGGTCGGTGAGTTCTACGTTCGGGGCGGTGGGTGGTGGGCGGACTCGCGGGTCGCGGGCGTTGGACTCGCGACTTACCTGAGCCCCTGGTGATCCCGGCGGCCGGGGATGTTCGCAGGTCGTAATGGGCCGAAGGGGGCGCCGGGGCCTCGGGTTGGCGTACAAATGGCCAGGAAAGGGCCGAGGACGACGGTGCCACTCGCCTTCCGGGCGGGTGCCGACCGGACGGGTGGGTGGGTTTGTCGGTTGTTCGGCGCGGGACGGTTCGGTCCTGGGCGCTCGTCGTGGCGGTCGCGGTCGTCGCGGTGCTGGCGCCGCAGGTGCCTCGCTGGCTGCCCGGGTCAGCCGCCTCGGTCTCTCCCGACCTGCTCCGGGCAGGAGTCCTCGGGTCGGGGTCGCAGGCGCATCAGGGCTTGGTCGAGATCAACGGTTCGCTGAAGCTGCCCGAGCTGCCTCGGGCGCGCGACTTGACCTCGCTGCTCACCGGCACCACCCGGGTCCGCACGTGGTACGAGTCGCCGTCGCGGTGGCGGTTCGACGTCGTCTCCGCGGTCGGCGAGCGCGACGTGTACGGCACCCCCGACGGGGAGCTCACCTGGGACTACGGCGCAAACCTGCTCACCCGCGTCGTCGGCACGCCGCCGGTGCGGCTGCCCCGCGCCGGTGACCTGCTGCCGCCGGACCTGGCCAGGCGGGTGCTGTCGGCCGCCGAGGACGACCCGGTGAGCGCGCTGCCCGCCCGGCGGGTCGCGGGCCGCGAGGTGCCGGGGCTGCGGCTGACGCCGAGCGACCCGGCCACCACAATCGGGCACATGGACATGTGGGTCGATCCGGGCATCGGGCTGCCGGTCGCGGTGGAGGTCAGCGCCCGCGGCGTCGACCGGCCGGTGCTGGTCAGCCGCTTCCTCGAGCTGAGCGCCACCCCGCCCGGCGCCGACGTGCTCACGCCGAAGCAGTCGCGGGGCAGCGGGCTCAGCATCATGGCGGCACCCGACGTCGACGAGTGGCTCGGCGCACTCGGTCGCGGCCGGTCGCCGGCCCGGCTGGCGGGCCGGGAGCTGCGCGAGGCCGACGTGAGTGGGGTGCGCGGGGTCGGGGTGTACGGGACGGGACTGTCCGCGTTCGTCGCGTTGCCGGTGCCGCGGGACATCGGCGCCGGGGCTGCGGAGGCGGTCGTCAACGCCGGCGGCACGCGCGAGGAACTGCCGCGCGGCGAGGCGCTCCACCTGTCCATCGCGCCGTTGTCGGTCGTGGTGGTCCGCTCGGAGTTCGCCCGCCGGTGGTACCTGCTGGCCGGTTTGACGACGACCGACGTCCTGCTCGAGGCCGCGGGCGAGCTGGCGCTGCTGTCCAGGACCCGCCGATGATCGTCACCCGGGAGCTCACCAAGCGGTACGGCCGGGTGGTCGCGGTGAACGCGGTCGACCTGGACGTCCGGGAGGGTGACCGGTACGGGTTCCTGGGGCCCAACGGATCCGGCAAGACGACACTGGTGCGCCTGCTGCTCGGGCTGGTCTACGCGACCAGCGGCGAGATCGAGGTGCTGGGCGAGCGCATCCCGGCGCGGGCGGCGGCCGTGCTCCCGGCGATCGGCTCGCTGGTCGAAGGACCCGCGGCCTACCCGCACCTGTCCGGCCGGCGGAACCTGGCGCTGCTCGACGCCGCCGGGCCGGGTGGCCGCGGGCGCACCCGCAAGCGCCGGATCGAGGACGCGCTCGAGCAGGTGGGGCTGGCCGGCGTGGACCGCCGCCCGGTGCGGGCCTACTCGCTCGGCATGCGGCAGCGGCTCGGGTTGGCCGCCGCCCTGCTGCGCCGACCCAGGCTGCTGATCCTGGACGAGCCGACCAACGGCCTGGACCCGCGCGGCATCCGGGAGGTCCGCGACCTGCTGACCACCCTGAACGAGGCCGGCACCACGGTGTTCATGTCCAGCCACCTGCTCTCCGAGGTGGAGCAGCTGTGCACCAGGGTCGGCATCGTCGACCGCGGCCGGCTGGTGCTTCAGGACGATCTCGCGAACCTGCGGGCGCCCACCGGCCACATCCTGGTGCGGAGCCCGGACGCCACCCGGATCTCGATGCTGCTGGACGGGCAGGTCGTCGAACGCGACGGCGAGCGGCTGGTGATCCGGCACCCCGACGCCGCCGAGCTCAACGCGATGCTCGTGCGCGAGGGCGTGCGGGTGTCGGCCATCGGCGAGCAACGCAGGTCGTTGGAGGAGGTCGTGCTGGACGTGACCGGGCACGGCAGCGACCGGATGGGACGCACGCCGTGATCGCCGTCGAGCTGCGCAAGCTGGTGCTGCGGCCACGCGTGTGGCTCTCCATCCTCCTGCTGTGCGCGGTGCCCGCACTCGTGGCGATCCTGCTGTCGGTGTCCGACCTGGCGCCGCCACCCGGTCAGGGCGGCGCGTTCCTGTCCGCCGTACTGGACAACGGCTCGCTCTACCCGGCCGCGGCGCTGGCGATGGTGCTGCCGGTGTTCCTCCCGCTGGCCGTCGCCGTGTACGCGGGCGACGCGATCGCGGGCGAGGCGGCCACCGGCACGCTGCGCTACCTGCTGGTGCGCCCGGTGGGGCGGCCGCGGCTGCTGTCCGCCAAGCTGGTCGCGCTCGGCGTGTACATCATGTTGGCCGTGCTGGTCGTGGTGGTCAGCTCGCTGGCGATCGGGGTGCTGCTGTTCGGCACCGGCGCCGAGGCGGTCGGGCAACCGGGTGCGGTCACGTCCCTGTCCGGCGCCACGCTGGAGCCGGCCGAGCTGGCGGTGCGGCTGCTGGCCGCGGTCGGCTACATCGTGGTGTCGATGCTCGGCTTCGGCACCATCGCGCTGTTCTTCTCCACGCTCTCCGACTCCGCACTCGGCGCGGCACTCGCGTCGCTGGCCGTGCTCATCGCAAGCTCGATCCTGCAGACCCTGGACGCGGCCGACCCGATCAAGCCTTACCTGCCGACCAACTACTGGCTGTCCTGGATCGACTTCTTCCGCGACCCGATCCTGTGGCACAACATCGACCGGGGCCTGCTCCTGCAGGCCGGCTACGTCATCGTGTTCTTCGGCGCGTCCTGGGCCAACTTCGGCACCAAGGACATCACGAGCTGACCCGGTCCCGGGGAAGACATCGGTATCCGCCCGTGTTCTGCCTGTGCAGTGAGCCCAGGATCGGGTAGACGAGGGAGCGGTGTCAGTGGAGTTCGACAAGGGGACGCGGGAGCTGCTGGACGGGAAGAACTTCGCCACCGTCGCCACCATCGGCCGGGACGGCGGGCCGCAAACCTCGGTGGTCTGGGTGGCGAGGGACGGAGACGCGGTGCTGTTCTCCACCACCGCGGGGCGTCAGAAGGCGCGGAACCTCGCCCAGGATCCACGGGTCAGCCTCACCGTCTTCGACACCGGGAACCCGTACCGTTCCGTGGACATCCGAGGCACCGCCGAGCTGATCGAGGACCGGGAGAGGTCGCTGCCCAGCAGGCTCTCGCAGAAGTACCTGGGCGAGGAGCCGCCGGCCGAGCCGGACGACGCACTCCGGCTGATCGTCCGGGTGACGCCGCGGAAGGTCACCGGCTTCTCGGTCTGAGACCCGCGGCCGCACCTGGTGTGCACCCTCGGCGGGCTGCCCATCGCGCTCGCGCTGGCCGGCGCGAAAGCCGACGAACAGACCACCGACCGACACAACCAAATCACGTACCGCATACGACCACGGACCCCTCGGAACACGTCATCTAGCCGGCCCCCTCGGCGCGCAGCCGCGCGCACTCGCCCGCGCCCGGCGAGGTCAGCGGGTCGGTGCCCAACGCGCGCAGCACGAGCCCGGTGACCAGCGGGTCGACCGGCAGCTGCGAGTGCTCCACCACGGCGTCGGGGCACACCTGCTGCAGCGCCACGTTCACCGCGTCGGTCAGCCGCGCGGAGTCGGGTGGGATCACCGTCCGGTCGTTCTCGGTCCAGACCGACAGCCACGGCAGCGGCACCGGCTGCCCGTCGAGCTCGGTCAGCAACGCGCTGCCGGGGCTGAGCTGCTGGCAGGCGACCGGGCACGCGTCGGGGACCAGCACGCCCCCGGCGGTGGCGATGCGCGACCCGTGCAGCGGCGCGCCCAGGGTGACCACCCGGCGGGCGATCGGGGCGCCGTCCCCGGCAACCCACAGGCGCGCCACGACACCGCCCGCCGAGTAGCCGATCACGTCCACCGACGGCGCTCCCGCCGCCACCGCGTCGGCGGCGGCCCGGTCCAGCACCCGCACCTGGGCGCGCAGGTCGCCGGTCCCGTCCCCGGGCAGGGTCAGCACCTCCGCGCTCCGCCCGGCCCTCCGCAACCGGTCGGCCAAAGTGGACAGTGCGGCCCGGGAGCCGCCGTAGCCGGGCACCAGCAGCACCGGTCCTGGCCGGTCCCGCGCGGGCGCACCCGCGTCGCCCCGGTCGCCCGCGACCCGGACACCCACGACGACGCCACCGAGGACGACCACGACCGCCACGACCACGACCAGCCCACGTCGCCGCGCGCTGAGACCGATCCACCACTCGCGCACCTACTCATCACCTCCGGCCCAGCCGGAACCGGCCCGACCCGACAAACCCCACCGAACAACCCCCGAACACCACCACAACCCACCCCCACGCGGCGGGCCGCGGACACCTCTCCCTACTCATCGTCCCCGACGCGACCGATGCCCGTCTCGGTGCGGCGAGCTGTGCGGAAGGCGCGCTCGGCATCGTTGGTGGACAGGGTGAGCGCCCGGTCGTACGCCGCGGCGGCGTCGGCGGCACGGCCCAGCCTGCGCAAGAGGTCGGCCTTGATCGCGGGCAGGTACCGGTAGCCGGCGAGCCGGCCGTCCGCCTCGAGAGCCTCGACCTCGGCCAGCGCGGCCGCCGGCCCGTCGACCATCGCGACCGCGACGGCCCGGTTCAGCGCGACCACCGGCGACGGCCAGGTCGCCATCAGCTCGTCGTAGAGCACCAGGATCTGGGTCCAGTCCGTCTCGGCGTAGGTCGGTGCGGTGGCATGCAGCGCCGCGATGGCGGCCTGCAGCGCGAACCGGCCGGGGTCGCCACCGCGAAGCGCGCCCGGGACCAGGGCGTGTGCCTCGGCGATGGCCTCCGGGTCCCAGGCCGACCGGTCCTGCTCGGCCAGCACCAGCAGGCGCCCGCCCGGGTCGGTCCGGGTGGCCCGCCGGGCGTGGTTGGCCAGCAGCAGAGCCAGCAGCCAACGCACCTCGCGCTCGTCCGGCATCAGGTCGCACAGCATGTGGGCCAGGTCGAGCGCGTGCTCGGCGAGGTCCGCCCTGGTCAGCGCGGGTCCCGCGGGCGCGGTGTGACCGGTGGTGAAGAGCAGGTGGATCGTCGTGAGGGCCGCGTCCAGCCGGTCCGGCAGGTCGCTCGGCGCGGGCATCCGGAAGGGGATCCGCGCCGCCGCTGTCTTCTTCTTCGCGCGGGTGATCCTGGCCGCCATGGTGGTCTCGGAGACCAGGAACGCCGCCGCGATGTCCGCGGTCGGCACGCCGCACACCAGCCGTAGCGTGAGCGCCACCTGCGCCTCGACGGAAAGCGCCGGGTGGCAGCACAGGAAGACCAGCCGCAGCCGGTCGTCGCGGGCCACCGGGTCGGGCGCGAGCTCCGACTCCACCAGCAGGTGCAGCTTGGACCGCAGGGTTCCGGCCCTGCGCAGGGCGTCCAGGGCGTTGTGCCGGGCGGCGGTGGTCAGCCACGCTCCGGGCCTGGCCGGTACGCCGCGGCGGGTCCACTCGTCGAGCGCGTCGGCGTAGGCGTCCTGCACGCATTCCTCGGCCAGGTCCAGGTCGCGGGTGACGCGCACCGTCGCGGCGAGCACGATGGCCCACTCGCGGCGGTGCGCGTCGGCGACAGCCCGCGCGACCGTGCTCACCCGTCGAGCAGCGGCCGCACCTCGACGGCGCCGTCCATGATCGGGAGCAGCTTGCCGATGGCGACCGCCTGGTCCAGGTCCGTGGTCTCCACGACGAAGAACCCGGCGATCACCTCCTTGCTCTCGATGAACGGGCCGTCGGTGACCAGGCCGTTCTTGTGGATCGTCCGCGTGGTCGCGCTGGGCCGCAGTGCCTGCTCGTGCACGACCCGCGCACCCATCGCGGCGATCTTCTCCCCCGCGCGGAGGTTGGCCTCCATCACGTCGGGCGGGATGTCGGCCACGCCGCCGGGGGTTTCCTTCTCGTAGATCAGGATCGCGTACTGCGGCATCGTTCCTCCGTTCTCACCAGTTCCCGGTCTCCGGGCCCATCGCACCGTATTCGACCTTGCCGTCCCGCGCGTACCTGCTGATGACGACGCCGGTGGCCGACGCCGTCGTGTCGACCAGCGACAAGCCGACCGGGACGGTGCCCGCCGCGAAGAGCCGCTTGCCGGAGCCGATGAGCACCGGGAAGACCAGCAGGTGGAACTCGTCGACGAGGTCGTGCTCGACGAGCGTCTGGACCAGCCCGCCGCTGCCGTGGACCTGGATCTCGCCTCCCTCGCCCCGCTTCAGCTCGCCGACCGCCTCGGCCACGTCGCCGGTGAGCAGCGTGGAGTTCCGCCACGACACCGTGTCCAGCGTCCGCGACGCGACATACTTGCGCATGCCGTTGAGCTTCGCCCCGATCGGGTCGTCGGCTCCGGCGAGCGGCCAGGTGGCGGCGAAGATGTCGTAGGTCCTGCGGCCGAGCAGGAGCGCGTCGGCCCTGCCGGTCAGCGTGGCCATCAGCCCGATGAGGTGCTGGCCGAAGTGGGGCACCGCCCAGCCACCGTGCTCGAACCCGCCGTCGCGGTCCTCGTCGGCGCCGCCCGGCGCCTGCATGACCCCGTCCAGGGACACGAACGTGGTCACCGTCAGATGTCGCATGGCGTTCCTTCACTCCTACGGCGTCCTGGTGACGCCCTCACCACCTACGGCGAACGAGACGGTCCCGGATCGACAACTCCGCGCGGCGAACCGGGAACATCGGGAGTCGAGCGGAAACGCTGATTTCCCACACCTGTTCGGGATCCGGGTCTGGCACAATTTCGCTGACGTGACAAAGTCAGGTTATGCGCAGCGACGTGCCGGATTTGCTGAGGCGCTGGTTGGGTGAGGACGCGCGGATCGTGGACGCCCTTTCCGACCAGGAGCTGGAGGAGTTGCACAGCGCGTTGGTCGCCGCGAGGAAGAGCCAGGCGAGGGCCTTGGCGTCGGCGTCGGACGAGGCGCTGCGCCAGATGCCGGCACTGGTGCGCGGCGGCGTCGGCAAGATTCTGGGGCGTTGATCGAGATGGGGCATGACTTGGCCACGAAGGCCGAGCTGGTCAAGCTGGCCAGGGCGCTGGGCACCACGCCGGACGGCGTGGGGTTCGCGAGCTCGCTCGACCACCACGACATCCGCCGGATCCGCGAGCGGATCGTCGGCGCGCTGTACGACGAGCACCGCGCCGCGTTCCAGCGGGTCGCCGCGATCACCAGGTTGCTGCCCACCCCGCTCAACGTCAGGATCGCGCTGCGCGCGTTCTCGCCCCTGCTGGCCGCCCGGGTCGCCGGCGAGATGGCGCCGGACCGGGCCGCCGAGCTGGCCAACCGGATGCCCGTGGCCTACCTCGCCGAGGGGTGCGTGCACCTGGACCCGCGCCGGGCCGCGCCGCTGGTCCGCCGCATTCGTCCGGACCGCGTGCTGGCCGTCGTGACGGAGCTGGTCGACCGCGGCGAGTTCATCACGCTCGGCCGGCTGCTCGACGCCGCCACCGAGCGGATCGTCGCCGACGTGGCCACCGCCGTCTCCGACGAGGTCCTGCTGCGGATCGGCTTCTACGCCGAGTCCGACGCCCAGCTCACCCGGGCGGTCGCGATGCTGCCGCCGCACCGGCTGCGCGGCGTCGTGCACTCGGCGTTGACGGGCCCGGCCGACCTGCGCTCGGCCGGGCTGTCGATGGTCGGGCGGCTCACCGACGACCGGCTCCGCGGCCGCCTGGCCGAGTACGCCGCCGAGGCCGACGACGACGTGCTGACCGAGATGCTGCGCACGGCGATCGACGACGGCGCGGTCGGCGAGCTGCTGGCCGCCGTGTCAGCCATGGGAGAGCAGGCCCGGCGCCGGGTGCTCGCCCTGCCCACGCTCGCCGAACGCGACACGCTCACCCAGCTGATCCAGGCGACGCGGCGGGTACCCGGAAATCACGTCGCGAAGGGCTGAGCGAGCACATCGCGAACTCGGGACGATGGGGTCCTCCCCAGAAATCGGAATCGCGCCGTGGATACCCGGCCGAGTTTCTGGTAAAGGCCCGCGCGGCGGTCAGCGCTTGCGCCGCCAGCTGACGCCGCGGCCCCGGGCGTTGACGCCGGTCCCGGCGAGGTGCAGTGCCATGCACAGCAGCCCGGCGGTGAGCAGCGTCGCACCGTCGATCGTCGTGCCGATCGTGGCGTCGGCCAGGTCGAGGATCAGGGCCAGCGCGAAGATGACCGCGGCGATGACGGCGAACACAGGGACCTCCATTGCTCGGGAGCTCATCGCGTGCCCGACGGACCGTCGGCACGTGTCGGTGACCGCCAAGCGGGCAGGGCGGGGTTCGTGGTCGCCCCGGTGCTCGCGCTGCCCACCTGCGCCTCGTACTTCGCGAGGACCCCGGTGCGGTGCGGGTTCGGGACCGGCCGCCACGCCGCGGCCCGCACCTCGATCTCCTCCGTCGGCAGGTCCACGTCGATGCGCCGCGCGGCCACGTCGATCGTGACCGTGTCGCCGTCCCGCACCGCCGCGATCGGGCCGCCGCGGACGACTTCCGGCGCGACATGCCCGGCCATGAAGCCGCGGGTGGCACCACTGAACCGGCCGTCGGTGATCAGCGCGACCTCCGGACCGAGGCCGGCGCCCTGCAACGCGCCGGTCACCGCCAGCATCTCCCGCATGCCCGGACCACCAGCGGGGCCTTCACCGCGGATCACCACGACGTCGCCCGCGCGCACCCGGCCCTCGAGCACCGCGGCCATCGCCGCCTCCTCGCCCTCGAACACCCGCGCCGGGCCACGGTGCCACAGCCGCTCGTGGCCGGAGAGCTTCACGACCGACCCGTCCGGCGCGAGGTTGCCGCGCAGGATCGCGAGCCCACCGGTCGGCTTGAGCGGCCGGTCCAGCGGCAGGACCACCTCCTGGCCCGGTGTCTCCTGCGCGTCGTGCGCGGCCTCGCCGATGGTCCGGCCGGTGACGGTGACCGCGTCGGCGTCGAGCAGCCCGCCCTCCAGCAGCCGCCGTACCAGCAGCGGCACGCCGCCGGCCGCGAAGAGGTCGGTGGCGACGAACCGCCCGCCCGGTTTGAGGTCGCAGATCAGCGGTGTCTTCGCGCTGATCTCGTCCATGTCGTCGATCGTGACGTCGACACCCATCTCCGCGGCCACGGCGAGAAGGTGCAGCACCGCGTTCGTGGACCCGCCGGACGCGGCCACGGCGGTCATCGCGTTGCGGACGGACACGCGGGTGATCACGTCGTGCGGCCGGATGTCGGCCGCCAGGGCCGCCATCGCGAGCCGGCCGACCGACTCGGCGACGTTCCCCTTGTGCTCGTCCTGCGCCGGCACCATCGCCGAGCCCAGCGGGCTGATGCCCATCACCTCGAACACCATGGCCATCGTGTTCGCGGTGAACTGCCCGCCGCACGCGCCGAACCCGGGCGACGCGGCCTCCTCCAGCTCGAGCAGCTCCGCCTCGGTGAGCCGGCCCGCGGAGTGCGCGCCGATCGCCTCGAACACCTCCTGCACCGTCACGTCCCGGCCGTGCCAGCGGCCCGGTCGGATCGACCCGCTGTAGAGCAGCACGCTCGGCACGTCCACCCGCGCCATCGCCATCACCGCGGCCGGGATCGTCTTGTCGCACCCCGCGATGCCGACGAGCGCGTCGAAGCAGTGCCCGCGCGCGACGAGCTCGATCGAGTCGGCGATGACCTCGCGGGACACGAGCGACGTGCGCATACCGGGCGAGCCCATGGTGATCCCGTCGGAGATCGCGATGGTGTTGATCTCCATGGGTGTGCCGCCCGCGGCCCGCACACCGTCCTTTGTGGAGTCAGCGAGCGACCGGTGGGTGAAGTTGCACGGCATGGTCTCGGTCCAGCAGTGCGCCACACCGACGAACGGCCGCGCCAGCGCCTCGGCGTCAAAGCCCATGCCCTTGAGCTGCGCCCGCGCTCCGGCCCGCGCCGGACCCTCCACCAGAGACCGTGAGCGATGTCTGAGGTCCATGGCGACTCCTCACCCGGGACGACGGCTCCTGCGCAGGCTCACCGTCAACCGTAGCGCCGCGCGCCGCGCCCAGCTCAACGAAGACCGCGGGTGGACCTGAGCTGGTGGTCATGCCGGCGGCGAACGAGCTCGGGGAGTCCGCGTGGTGTTCGTCGAATGGCCCACGCCCGTGGCGAACGTCGTGCACGCCCTGCGCCTCAACGCGGACGGGTCGACGTGCTGGTCAACAACGCGGGCGTGATGCCGCTGTCGACGGTCGGCGCGCTGTGGGGTCGACGAGTGGAGCTCGTCATCCCCCCACCGCACAGGGCCGACCGCCTCAGCCGGTGGCGTCCGGCTGGGGCGTCGGGCAGTCGCCGCCGGGGGTGGTCAGGAGCTCGAAGTGCCACATCTCGTTGGTGTAGGCCCGGAACAGACCGTAGTCCGAGCCGTGCTGGCCGAACCAGTCCGCGGCGTCGGTCGGGCCGATGTCGATCGCCTCGCCGGTCACGTGAGTCGACTTCTCGGGGGTGTTGACGAACTGCCTCGCCTTCTCGCATGTCCTGGTTCGGCAACAACCACCCCGGGAGAAACCCCCACCGGCCCCGCGTCCGGACAGGGGCTCTCCCCGATGTCCGCGCGGCCACGCCTCCATAGCGTGTGAGACACGAGAAGGCGCCTCCGTCGAAAGGGAGTCGGGCCGTGAACACGCTGTGCAGCACGCGAACCATGACCGCCGTCGCCGCACCGGCGCACGCCGGTCGCCCTGTGGTGCACGACCGGTACGCCGACCTCGCCGACATCCGCCTCGCGATCGCGCTGTCCGCCGAGGACGACGCGGAGGACACCGAGGACGACACCGGGCTCGACCCGTTCGAGCGGACCACCTGCTACACGCACCGGCGCTGGCTGCACCACTGCGTCTCCTCACCGCTGCACGTGATCGTGGTGACCGGGTACCGGTGGTGCCGGCGCTGCGAGCGCGAGGTGTGGGTGGCCGTCGACGAGCTGACCGGCGACGTCTCGCTGAGCTGCGCCAAGTGCGGCGAGATGCCGCCCGGCCCGGCCAACCGCCGGCTCGTGCGGGCCTGCCGGGCGAGCCTCGCCGCGGCGGCCGAGGCGAAGGCCCACCCGCACGACGAGCCGTGGACCGTCCGGTCGCCACGCCGCCTGCCCTCCCGCCGGCACGCCGCGTGACCCGTGCGGCGCTCGCCGCGGTGGGGTAGAACGGCGACCATGACGACGAAGGTGACCGTGCTCGGCACGGGGATCATGGGTGCCGGGATGGCCCGCAACCTCGCGCGCGCCGGGTTCGACGTGACCGTGTGGAACCGCAGCGCGGACAAGGCCCGCCCGCTCGCCGAGGACGGCATCACCGTCGCGGAGGACCCCGCCGCCGCGGTGGCCGGCGCGGACATCGTGCTCACGATGCTGTTCGACGCGGACGCGGTCACCGAGGTGATGGCCGCGGCGCTGCCGGCGTGCGGTCCGGACGCGGTGTGGGTGCAGTCGAGCACCGTCGGGCTGGAGGCCACCGACCGCATGGCCGAACTGGCCGCCGCGCGCGGCATCGGGTTCGTCGACGCCCCGGTGCTGGGCACCCGGCAGCCGGCCGAGCAGGGAAAGCTCATGGTGCTGGCCGCCGCCCCGGCCGGGCTGCGCGACCGCGTGACGCCGGTGTTCGACGCGGTCGGCGCCCGCACGATCTGGGTCGGCGAGCGCCCCGGCGACGGCCACTGCCTCAAGCTCACGGCGAACGCCTGGGTCCTGTCGATCACGACCGCCACGGCGCAGAGCATCGCCCTCGCCGGCCGCCTCGGCCTCGACCCGCAGCGGTTCCTCGACGTGATCGCCGGTGGCCCGGTCGACAGCGCCTACGCGCAGCTCAAGGGTAGGAACATGATCACCGGCGACTTCGCCCCCGCGTTCGCCCTGGACGGCGCGGCGAAGGACGCGGCCCTGATCCTCAGCGCGATCCGTGGCGCGGGCGTCGACGACCGGCTCATGCACGCGGTCCACGCCCAGCTCTCGGCCGCGGCCGACGCCGGCCACGAGGACATGGCCGCCGTCATCCGTGCGGTGTTGCCCCCGCCGGAGAACGCCTCGGCCTGAGTCAGGTCCAGACCGGGCCGTGGAAGCACACGCTCCGGCCGGGTGCCGGCGGACGGCTTCCGGCGGCTGGGCGGGGCCGGCGCGGCCGGGCGCTCGGTCCGGCGGCGGACACGCGCACCTGGCGCCACGACGCCGAGAGCTCGGCGGCGCGGGCGGCCTCGGCGCGGTCCGACCGCTGCCGGTCCCCGACGAGGCAGGCGAGCGCGATCATGCTCACCGCGAGCCACATGTTCAGCCAGTCGTTGACCGTGCTCGGCGAGGTGGGCGCGGCACCGTCGGTGAGCACGACGGCGCCACCGTAGAGCCACAGGAAGTAGACGACCCCGCCGGCGATGAGGAACGTCCGCGCACCGTGTCTGCTCCTGGCCACGGCGAGCCCGCTGACCCCGAGCACGAGGTGGACGGCGTCGTTGGCCGCCGCCAGCGGAACGCCGAAGCCGGTACCGGACGCGACCCCGAGCACCCCCGCGAGGAAGAACACCGCGGCGACGACCCCGACGGCGAGCCGCCCGGGATCCCACCGTGCCCCCGACCCTGTGTTGACCATGCGTGGATGATCCGCCATCGGTGCCCTTCCCGCCGGTAAAAACACGCGATTCGTCGCAAACTGGTACGCCGATGCCCTGAACGCGTCGCTCGAGACGCTCGGCGTCCCGAGCGACGCGTTCAGGGCAGGGGCGTCACCTCGGGCCGCTCCCTTCCGGTGGCCGGCCCGCCAGGCGGAGGGGCTGGCCGCCGGTGATCACGAAGCCCGAGCCGGGTTCGATCACGATGTCGCCGGTCGACGAGTTGGTGATCGTCACGTTCGTGAGCGTCGCGCTGCCTCGGGCGCCACTCATGGCGAGGATGCCGGCGCCGTTGTTGGAGTCGTCGATCCGCACGTTGGTGACCGCGACGTCGGGCACGTTACCGCTGCCCGTCTTGAACTGGATGCCGTCGTAGGTCGAGTCGTAGACGTCCGTGTCCCGGATCGTCACACCGGTGATGTCCCTGCCCTGCGCGAACAGGGTGATCGCGCCGAACTTCTGCTGCTCGCCCCAGAAGACGCCGCCGCAGCGGTAGAGCGCGTTGTTGGCGATCAGGGTCTGACCCGAGAACGGCAGCGGGTCGTGGTCGGTCGCCAGCATGACGCCCGGGTAGTTCATCGTGTCGTAGACCAGGTTGTTCTCGATCGTGTTGTCGTAGCCGCCGTAGATCGCGATGCCGTTCGCGCGCCACGGCAGCTGGATGGTGTTGTTCTGGAACTGGTTGTCGTGCGCGATGTCGACGTTCGGGTCCTTCACGTACCGGTTGGCCCAGACCGCCAGCGAGTCGTCGCCGGTGGTGCGGAACGAGGAGTTGAACACCCGCGAGTTCCGCGTGCCGTTGGTGAAGTTGATGCCGTCGGCGTAGGTGTCGCGGATCCGCATGCCGCTGAACTCCAGGCCGTCGGCCGGACCCCACAGCGCGGGGATGTTGTCGTAGTCCCGGCCGACCCAGACCCCGACGTTGGCGTGCTCGATCCACACGTTGGTGATCCTGGTCCCGGTGCCGAACCGCCCGTTCAGGCCGACGCCGCCCTCGTCGCCGCCGTCGCCGCCGCGGATCCGGCCGGACCCGAAGATCGCGATGTCGGAGATCTGGACGCCCTTGTCGATGTCGAACCCGAAGTTGCCCTCGTGCGGGTGGTTGATGCCGCCCGCGTCCTGCGGCTCGGTCAGCGTGTACAGCTGGGAGTGCCACATCCCGGCGCCGCGGATCGTGACGTCGCTGATGCCGATCTGGTTGTACTGACCCTGGTTGTCCGGGTCGTCGGTGAGGATCTTCTGCTCCTGGCGCCACTGCCCCGCCGGGATCCACACGCAGCTGATGACGCCGTTCTGGTCGTCGGTCACGGCGCGTTGGATCGCCGCCGTGTCGTCGTTGCCGTCATCGGGCACCGCGCCGTACTGCGTGATCGACGTGCAGCCTGCCGGCTGCGGCGACGGCGGTGCGACCTGCTCCAGGTCGACCAGGTCGATGACGTAGAACTGCGCGCCGTCCCCGCTGTCGCGCTGCAGCCGGAACGTCGTGCCGGCCGGGTAGGACCTGGACAGTAATGCGTGCGACTCGTCGAAGAGCCGCCGGGCGTCGCCCTGCGGCGTGTTCGTCAGGCCCTCGGGGTCGTCGGTGTTGCCGTACAGCCAGCTGTGCTTCGAGGACAGGGTCAGCTTCTGGGCGAACGCGCCGTCGACGTAGAGGCTGATCGTGGCGTCCTGGCCGCCGCCGCCCGCGGCGTCGGGGATGGAGTTGCGCACCACGATCGAGTTGGCGGCGTTGGTCGAGGTGAACTCGACGTACTGGCCCTGGGTGGTCAGCCGCACCGACTGGCGCCCCGAGGACTCGGTCGCGAAGTTGGTGTGCCCGAAGGTCCGCAGCGGGTCGGTGACCAGCAGCTGGCCCTGGTACTGCGCGGCCTCCGCCTCGTACTCGACGTACGGCACCGCCGCGCCGCGCCCAACGACGATCGAGCGCGAGAACGCGTTGTTCGCCTCGTTGGTCTCGGCCACGGTGCCGGTCGCGTCGGCGGTGGCGGTGATCGTGGCGCCACCGCTGGTGGCGGTCCAGCTGCCGGTCACCGCCACGGTGGCCGTCGCCCCCGCCGCGATCGCGGCGGTGGTGGTGTCGAGCGTGGTGGCGCCCACTGTCAGCCGGGTGACCGAGGCGCCGGCCTGGCTGGTGCCGCGGTTGTGCACCTGCACGCTGAACGTCACCGAGGCCCCGACGGCCGGTTTCGGCGGGTTGGACACGACGCCGAGGACCTCGAGGTCCGGGCCGGGTGCCTGGGCGACGACCAGCGGCGACGGCGCGGCGAAGCTGTTGTTGGCGTCGTTCTGCTCGATGACGGTGTCGGCCGGGTCGACCACGGACGTGACCGGGTAGCTGCCCGCCGGGCGGGTCCCGGCGTCGAAGGTGACGGTGGCCGAGGCGCCGGCGGCCAACGCGCCCACCGGTGCGCTGCCGACGACCGCGCCGGCCAGGCCGAAGTTCACCGTGGTCGCCCCGGCGGCCGCCGTCCCGGCGTTGCGGACCGTGGCGGACAGGGTGATCGCGGTGGTCTCGGTCGGCGACTCGGGGGTCCACGTCGTCGAGGTGACGGTCAGGTCCGGGTTGGGTGCCGGGGTGCCGATGACCTGGAACTCGGCGACCTGCCCGCCGGGCGCGCCGGTGTTGCCGAAGAACTGCAGCCGCACGTCGGCCGCGCGGCCACCGACTGGGATCGTCACCGAGTTCTGGTTCGTCGACGGGTCGAACGCGTGGTCCGCGCGGGCCGCGAGCGGGCTGAACCCGGTGCCGGCCTGGTCGCGGCCCAGGACCTCGAAGTTCTGGGTCCGGGGTCCCCAGATCGGGTCGGGGTTGAGCTTGACCACGACCGAGGTGAGGTCGGCGTTGGCGCCGAGCTTCACCGTCAGCGTCGACGGGTACCCGGCCGCGGACTCCCAGTAGGAGCCGGCGTCGTTGTCGTTGGCGTTGGCGGCGACGAAGGTGTGGACCGTCGACGACGCCTCGATCGGCTTGCCGGCGGCGAGGTTGTCGCCCGCGTTCTGGCCGATCCGGGTCACCCGGTTGCTGTCGGGCGACTCGTTGCCGGCCGCGTCCCGGGCGCGGACGAAGTACTGCAGGTTCGCCGAGGCGGGCTGCGTCTCGGCGAACGTGGTCGCGGTCAGCGTCTGCACCGGCGTGTCGTTGCGGTAGACGACGTAGCCGGTGACGCCGACGTTGTCGGTCGACGCGGTCCAGCTCAGCCGGACCTCCCCGGCGCCCGGCTCGGTGAGGGTGACGTTGCCGGGCGCGGTCGGGGGCTGGGTGTCGCCGGAGTCCGGCCCGTACAGCTCGAACTCCGAGAGCTGGGCGGCCGGCCAGCCGGTGTTGGCGGTGACGTGCAGCCGGACGTAGCGAGTGGTCGCCGTGACCGGGATCGTGACGGTGTTGCCGGCCGGGGTGAAGGCCCGGCCGGTGGCGGCGGCGATGTCGGTGAACGTCGAGCCGTCGGTGCTGCCCCGGACCGCGAGGGTCTGCGTGCGCGACTCCCAGGTGGTCGGCAGCTTCAGCACGATCCGGCCGACCGCCTTGGTCGAGCCGAGGTCGGCCTGGATCCACTGCGGGAACGCGTTGTTCTCGCTCTCCCAGTACGTGGCCTGGTTGCCGTCGACGCTGTTGGTGGCGGGGTAGCCGGGCAGCGCGCTACTGGCCGAGACGGTCTTGTCGAGTGGCACCTCGGCGAGTGGTGCGGCCTGCTTCGGGGACGGGCCGGGGCCGCTCGCGGCGGAGGCGGGGGTGAGCGAGATCCCGAGGACGGTGAGGCCGACCGTGAGCGCGCCGGCGATCAGCCGCCGGCTGGGCTGCGTGCGTTTCATGGTGACTCTGTTCTGTTGTGGCAGCAGGGGATGCCGGCAGGACCGACGCCACGCGTCGCAGGGGCGCGAATGCTCCTGGTTCACGGATGGTTACCAGGATGCAACATGACGCGCCCGGTCCGCAATAACTTGACGGCGTTAAGAAAGTTTTCGACTACAATCCGCCGTAAGCCAGACGGTGCCGAACGGAGCGGACTTACCGGGCGGCACCGGCGCGGCGCTTGGTCCAGACGTCGTAGGCCACGGCCGCCAGCAGCACCAGGCCCTTCACCAGCATCACGCGCTCACTCGGCGCGCCGATCAGGGACATCCCGTTGTTGATCACGCCCATGATGAGGCCACCGGTGATCGCGCCGACCACCTTGCCCACGCCGCCCTGCACCGCGGCGCCGCCGATGAAGGCCGCGGCGATCGCGTCGAGCTCGAACGACGTGCCGGCGGTCGGGCCGGCCTGGTTGAGCCGGCCCGCGAAGATCACGCCGGCGAGCGCGGCGAGCGCGCCCATGTTGACGAACACCCAGAACGTCACCGGCTTCACCCGCACCCCGGACAGGGTCGCCGCCGCCAGGTTGCCGCCCACCGCGTAGATGTGGCGACCGAACACCGAGCGGCTGGTCATCAGGGTGTAGCCGAGCACGAGCACGGCGAGCAGCACCAGCACCCACGGCAGGTTCCGGAACCGGGCCAGCTGCACCACGACGAACAGCACCACGACGGCCGCCAGGACGATCTTGCCGGCGAACAGCGGCATCGGGTCGACGGTCTGGCCGTAGCCCTGCCGCGCCCTGCGGGTGCGCCACTGGGCCACCGCGAAGCCGACGACCGCGAGGATCCCGACCAGCAGGCTCACGACGTCCGCGCCGCCGAGCGGGCCGAGGCCGACGTTGCCGAGGTAGCCGCCGGTGAACCCGTTGGCCAGGGTGCGGATCTCGTCCGGGAACGGCCCGATGCCCTGGTTGCCGAGCACCGTCAGGGTCAGCGCGCGGAACACGAGCATGCCGCCCAGCGTCACGATGAATGCGGGGATGCCGAAGTAGGCGATCCAGTAGCCCTGCGCCGCGCCGATGATCGCGCCCGCGACGAGTGTGGCCACCACCGCGAGCGGCCACGGCAGTCCCCAGTGGACGGTCAGCACCGCGCAGATCGCGCCGGTGAGCGCCACGACCGACCCGACGGACAGGTCGATGTGTCCGCTGATGATCACCAGGATCATGCCGATCGCCAGGATGAGCACGTAGGAGTTCTGCACGACGATGTTCGAGATGTTGCCCGGCTGCAGCAACGCGCCGTCGGTGAGAAACGTGAACAGGACCACGATCAGCGCGAACGCGACGTAGATCCCGCTCTGCCGCAGGTTGATCCGGAACCGCCGCCGCGCCGGCGCGGCATCCTGCGTGCGCGGCCCGCTCGCAAGCTCACTCTGCGACACCGATTCACTCGCAAGCTCGCTCACTGGTGCACCTTCCTCGTGTCAGTGATCCATGACTCCCGAGACACCGTGCCGACCCGTGACGCAGCCACGCCGACCCCCGACGTCGCCGTGTCGACCCGTGACGTCGCCGTGTCAGCCGAGTCGGACCAACGTGGCGTCATCATCTGCATTCATCGCCACCCGACGACACGGCCACGCCACCGGACGACACGGCTACGTGGGAGGGCGACACGGGTGTGGCACGGGGTGGGGCGGGTGTGGGTTCCTCTCGCCGCGCGAGGTCGACACTCATCGACGGGCCTCCTGGGTCATGAACTCCATCAGGCGTTCCTGGGTCGCTTCGGCACGGGTCAGCTCACCGGTCACCCGACCCTCCGACAGCGCGTAGATCCGGTCGCACAGGCCGAGCAGCTCGGGCAGCTCCGAGGAGATCACCAGGACCGCCTTGCCCTGGTCGGCCAGCGAGTTGACGATCGTGTAGATCTCGTACTTGGCGCCGACGTCGACGCCCCTGGTCGGCTCGTCGAGGATGAGCACGTCCGGCTCGGTGAACATCCACTTGGCCAGCACGACCTTCTGCTGGTTGCCGCCGGAGAGCGTGTGGGTCGACGCGAGCACGTCCGGCGTCTTGATCCGCAACGCCCCACGGAACCGCTCGGCCGCCCGGAACTCCTCGTGCTCGTCGACCCAACCCCGGCGCGCGAGCAGGCCGAGCCCCGCGGCCGAGACGTTGCGCTTGACGTCGGTCACGAGGTTGAGCCCGTAGCGCTTGCGGTCCTCGCTCACGTAGGCGATGCCGTTGCGGATGGCCGACCGAACGGTCCGCACGTCGATCTCCCGGCCGTCCTTCCACACCCGGCCGGAGATGTCGACGCCGTAGGACCGGCCGAACACGCTCATCGCGAGCTCCGTGCGACCCGCGCCCATCAGCCCGGCCAGACCCACGATCTCCCCGCGCCGCAACGAGAGCGTGGCGTTGTCGACGACCACCCGGCCCGGGTGCGTCGCGCTGTGGACGGTCCAGTCCTCGATCCGCAGCACCTCCTCGCCCGCGGCCGCGGGCGGGCGTGGCGGGAACCGGTGCTCGAGGTCCCGGCCCACCATCCCGGCGATGATCCGCTCCTCGGTCACCGCGTCCGCGGCCACGTCGAGCGTCTCGATCGTGCGGCCGTCGCGGAGGATCGTGATGGTGTCGGCGATCGCGGTGATCTCGTTGAGCTTGTGCGAGATCACCACGCACGTGATGCCGTCGTCACGCAGGCCGCGCAGCAGGGCGAGCAGGTGCTCGGAGTCGTCGTCGTTCAACGCCGCCGTCGGCTCGTCGAGGATCAGCAGCCGGACCTCTTTGGACAGTGCCTTGGCGATCTCGACGAGCTGCTGCTTGCCCACCCCGAGGTCGCCGGCCGGCGCGGTCGGGTTCTCCCGCAGCCCCACGCGGCGCAGCAACGCCTGCGCCGCGTGGTTCGTGCGGTTCCAGTCGATCATCCCTCGGGTCGCGATCTCGTTGCCCAGGAACAGGTTCTCCGCGACCGACAGCTGGCCGACCAGCGCCAGCTCCTGGTGGATGATCACGATCCCGCGCGCCTCGCTGTCGCGGATGCCGGCGAACGCGCAGACCTCGCCGTCGAACTCGATCTCCCCGGAGTACGACCCGTGCGGGTGCACCCCGGAGAGGATCTTCATCAGCGTCGACTTGCCCGCGCCGTTCTCGCCGCAGATCGCGTGGATCTCCCCGCGGCGCACCGACAGCTCCACATCCCGCAGCGCGGTGACGCCGGGGAACGACTTGGTGATGCCGCGCATCCGCAGGATGTCGTCTGGCATGGAGCTACCTCAGCTGGTCGGCGGTGTAGTACCCGGAGTCGACGAGCACCTTCTGGTAGTTGGACTTGTCGACGATCACCGGCTCGAGCAGGAACGACGGCACGACCTTCTCGCCGTTGTCGTAGTCCTTGTCGTTGTTGATCTCCGGCTTGTCGCCCCGCAGCACCGCGTCGGCCATGTCCACCGCGACCTTCGCCAGCTCGCGGGTGTCCTTGTGGATCGTGGAGTACTGCTCACCGGCGATGATCGACTTCACCGACGCGACCTCGGCGTCCTGCCCGGTCACCACGGGGTAGGGCTGGTCCGCGGTCCCGTAGCCACCGCTCTTGAGCGCGGACAGGATGCCGATGGACAGCCCGTCGTACGGCGATAGCACGCCGTCCACCCGGGCGCCGCCGTAGCTGGCGGTGAGCAGGTCCTCCATGCGCTTCTGCGCGGTGGCCGGGTCCCAGCGCAGGATCGCGATCGTGCGGAAGTCGGTCTGCCCGCTCTTCACCACGAGCGTGCCCTTGTCGATGTGCGGCTGCAGCACCGACATCGCGCCGTCGAAGAAGAACGTCGCGTTGTTGTCGTCCGGCGAACCGGCGAACAGCTCGACGT
This sequence comes from Actinophytocola sp., assembly GCF_009379765.1. Classification (GTDB taxonomy): domain Bacteria; phylum Actinomycetota; class Actinomycetes; order Mycobacteriales; family Pseudonocardiaceae; genus Actinophytocola. The sequence goes on from NZ_WHTD01000065.1 coordinate 34,482, forward strand.
TGAGCGGCCCCTTGGCCGGACCTGCGCTGCCGTCGGCGCCGAGCACCTTCAGCCCGGTCAGCAGCGAGGTCGCCTGCTGCACGCCGACCTTGAAGTTGTCGAACGAGGCGTAGTAGTCGACGTTGGGGCTGTTGCGGATCAGCCGGTCGTAGGCGATCACCGGGATGTCGGCGTCCGCGGCCCGCTGGAGCTGGGTGGTGATCGCGGTGCCGTCGATGGAGGCGATGATCAGCAGCCGGGCATCCTTGGTGATCTGGTTCTCGAGCTGGTTGGCCTGGGTGGGGATGTCGTTCTCCGCGTACTGCAGGTCGACCTTGTAACCCTTGTCCTCCAAGGCTTTCTTGATGTTGTCGCCGTCGTGGATCCAGCGCTCCGAGGAGCGGGTCGGCATCGTGACGCCGACCAGCGCGCCGTCGGAGGACTGGGGCTGCTGGTCCACCGTCTTCTCCGACGAGCCGCATCCGGCGAGCACCAGCGCGGTGGCGGCGGCAACCGCCGCGAGCCGTGGAAACCTCATTGTTTCTCCCTTCCCTTCTAGCGCAAGCCTTGCGCGAGTCGGTGGTAGGCCTGGTTCCAGCGCAGCCGGTCGGCGAACGCCTCGGTGGTGGTCGCCGCGTCGATCAGCACCAGCTCGGTGTCGACCATCTGGGCGAAGTCGCGCAGTACCGCCGAGCCCACGGCCTGGCTGAGCACCGTGTGGTGCGGGCCGCCCGCGGTGAGCCAGCACTCCGCGGACGTCCGCAGGTTCGGCGCGGGCTGCCAGACGGCGCGCGCGACGGGCAGGTTCGGCAGTGGCTCGTCCGGCGGCACGACCTCGATGTCGTTGGCCACCAGGCGAAAGCGGTCGCCGATGTCGGCGAGCCCGACGACGACGGCCGGGCCGGGGGCCGCGTCGAACACCAGCCGAACCGGGTCCTCGCGGTCCCCGATGCCGAGCGGGTGGATCTCGCACGACGGCCGGGCCGCGGCGACCGACGGGCAGACCTCGAGCATGTGCGCGCCGAGGATCTTCGGCATGCCCGGTCCGAAGTGGTAGGTGTAGTCCTCCATGAACGAGGTGCCGAGGCCCGTGCCGGTACCCATCGCCTTGACCGCCGCGAGCAGCGCCGAGGTCTTCCAGTCGCCTTCGCCGCCGAACCCGTAGCCGTCGGCCATCAGCCGCTGCACGGCCAGGCCCGGCAGCTGGCGCAGCCCGCCCAGGTCCTGGAAGTTCGTGGTGAACGCGCCGAAGCCGCCCTCGGTGAGGAACCGGCGCAGCCCCGCCTCGATCCGGGCCGCGTAGCGCAGCGACTCGTGCCGCGCTCCCCCACGCGCCAGGTCCTGGCCGAGCCGGTAGACGTCGGCGTAGTCGGCGACCAGCAGGTCGACCTCGTCGTCGGCCACCGAGTCGACCTCGGCCACGAGGTCGTTGACGCCGTAGGTGTTGACCGAGACGCCGAACCGCAGCTCGGCCTCGACCTTGTCCCCCTCGGTCACCGCGACGTCGCGCATGTTGTCGCCGAACCGCGCGAGGCGCAGGCCACGCAGGTGGTGCGCGCCGGTCGCGGCCCTGGCCCACTCGTCGATCCGCCGCACCACCTCCGGGTCGAGGGCGTGCCCCGCGACGGTCTTGCGCGCCACCCCGAGCCGGGTCTGGATGTAGCCGAACTCCCGGTCGCCGTGCGCGGCCTGGTTGAGGTTCATGAAGTCCATGTCGATGGACGACCACGGCAGCGCCTCGTTGAGCTGGGTGTGCAGGTGCAGCAAGGGTTTCCGCAGCACGTCGAGCCCGGTGATCCACATCTTCGCCGGCGAGAACGTGTGCATCCAGGCGATCACGCCGACGCACGACGGGTCGCCGTTGGCCGCCAGCAGGACATCGCGGATCGCCGTCGAGTCGGTGAGCACCGGCCGCCACACCAGCTCGACGGACAGCCTCCCGGACTCGGTGAGCATCCGCTGGATCTGCTGGGACTGGCTCGCGACCTGCTCGAGCGTGTCCGCGCCGTACAGGTGCTGGCTGCCGGTGAGGAACCAGACCTGCGGCTTTGCGGCAGACGACATGAAGCCTCCCCCTCCGGGGCTCATTGCGGGCTCACTGCCCGTAGACGTTCCGGTAACGGGCGTAGAGCCGGTCGACGTGCTGCGGGTCGATGGCGTCCGGGGTGCCGAGCTGGTGTGCGAAGTGGACGGTCCGAGCCACGTCCTCGACCAGCACCGCGGCCTTGACCGCCGCGCGGGCGTCCGCGCCGACGGTGAACGGCCCGTGGTTGCGCATCAGCACGGCCGGGGACCGGCTGCCGCGCAACGTCTCGACGATGCCGCGGCCGATCGAGTCGTCGCCGATGAGCGCGAACGGGCCGACCGGGATGTCCCCTCCGAACTCGTCGGCGATCATCGTGAGCACGCACGGGATCGGCTCACCGCGCGCCGCCCACGCGGTGGCGTACGGGGAGTGGGTGTGCGCCACCCCGCCAACCTCGGGCAGGTGCCGGTAGACGTAGGCGTGCGCGGCGGTGTCCGACGACGGCGCGAGCTCACCCTCGACCAGCTCGCCGTTCAGGTCGGTCACCACCATCGCGTCCGGCCCGAGGTCGTCGTAGGACACCCCGGACGGCTTGATCACCATCAGCCCGGCACCGGGCACCCTGGCCGAGACGTTGCCCGCGGTCCAGCTCACCAGCCCGTAGCGGGTGAGCTCGCGGTGGAGCGACGCCACCGTCTTGCGGAGCTCCGCGACGGCCGTCACTGTTCCACCGCCATGCGGCGCATGGCCTTGAGCCGGCGCATGACCTCGTTGCCGCCCCGGCCGAAGTGGTCGTGCAGCGCGGCGTACTCGCTGTAGAGCTGTTGGTAGACCGCCACGTTCGCCGGGTTCGGCCGGTAGCTCTCCTGGTCGGCCGAGCCCATCGCGGCGGCGGCCGCGCGGATGTCGGGGTGGGCGCCGGCGGCCACGGCCGCGTGCATCGCCGACCCCAGCGCCGGTCCCTGCGCCGAGCCGATGGTCGACAGCGGCAGGTTCGTCACGTCGGCGTAGATCTGCAGGAGAAGCGCGTTGCGCACCAGACCGCCGGCGACGACGAGCTCGGTGACCGGCACCCCCGAGCCGGTGAACGCCTCGATGATCATCCGGGTGCCGAACGCGGTGGCCTCGAGCAGCGCGCGGTAGACGTCCTCGGCCCGGGTGGCGAGCGTCTGGCCGAGCACCAGCCCGGAGAGCTCGTGGTCCACCAGCACCGAGCGGTTGCCGCTGTGCCAGTCGAGCGCGACGAGCCCGTGCTCGCCGACCCGCTGCCGCGCGGCCAGCCCGGTGAGCAGCTCGTGCACCGAGACGCCCTGGGCGCCGGCCCGCTCGTGGTACTCCGGTGGCACCTGGTTGTCCACGTACCAGGCGAAGATGTCCCCGACGCCGCTCTGCCCGGCCTCGTAGCCCCACAGCCCGGGCACGATCCCGCCGTCCACGACCCCGCACATGCCCGGCACCTCGCGCAGCACCGCGCCGTTGAGCACGTGGCAGGTGGAGGTGCCCATGATCGCGACCATCCGGCCCGGCTCGACCGCGCGCGCGGCCGGGGCGGTCACGTGCGCGTCGACGTTGCCCACCGCCACCGCGATGCCGGCGGGCAGGCCGGTCCACTTGGCGGCGAGCGCGGTCAGGTCCCCCGCGCGGTCGCCCAGCTGCCGGATCGGATGGTCGAGCTTGTCCGCGACGAAGCCCGCGAAGTCCGGGTTCAGCTCGCGCAGGAAGTCCTCGGACGGGTAGCCGCCGTCCTGGTAGACGCCCTTGTAGCCGGCCGTGCAGGCGTTGCGCACGTACCGGCCGGTGAGCAGCCAGACGATCCAGTCGGCCGCCTCGACCCAGTGCGCCATCGCCGCGTAGACCTCGGGCGCCTCCTCGAGCACCTGCAGGCCCTTGGCGAACTCCCACTCCGAGGAGATCAGCCCGCCGTAGCGGGGCAGCCACCGCTCCCCGCGCGCGGCCGCGAGCCGGTTGATCCGGTCGGCCTGCGGTTGGGCGGCGTGGTGCTTCCACAGCTTCACGAACGCGTGCGGGTTGCCGGCGAACTCGTCGAGCTCGCACAGCGGGGTGCCCTCGGCGGTGACCGGAACCATCGTGCACGCGGTGAAGTCGGTGCCGATGCCGATCACGGCCGCCGGGTCGGCGCCCGCGTCGGCGATCGCCGTCGGCACCGCGTTGCACAGCACGTCCACGTAGTCCCGCGGCACCTGCAGCGCCCAGTCCGGCCGCAGTGGCGCGCCGGTGCCCGGCAGGGTCCGGTCCACCACACCGTGCCGGTACTCGTGCACCGCCGTCCCCAGCTCGGCGCCGTCGCGCACCCGCACCACGACCGCTCGCCCGGACAGGGTGCCGAAGTCGACGCCCACCACCAGCGCATCGTCGCGGTCGTTCGCCATGCTGGCAGTGTTATCGCTAACATTCACGCCGTCAAGACTCGATGACTATGCCAAGGCAACAAGGTAGTGAACGCGCACATTTCGGACCGACCTGGAAACGCTGAGGCGGGATGGGTCGGGCGGGCCGGGACCGGCACGGGCAGGCAGAGCGAAGGCAGGTGGCGCGAAGCGCCGGTAGCACAGTCAGGCAGGCGGCGGGGCCACGCTGTCCCGGGACACCAGCGTGGGCGCGATCGTCCGCTGAACCGGGTCCGTGTCGCCCGCGCCGACCTGGGCGAGCAGCAGGCCGAGGGTCTCGCGCGCCACCGCGTCGAAGTCGGGACGCACGGTGGTGAGCGGCGGGATGAAGTACGCCGCCTCCGGGACGTCGTCGAAGCCGACCACGCTGAGGTCGTGCGGCACCCGCTTGCCGCGTTCGCTCATCGCCCGCAGGATGCCGAGCGCGAGGTGGTCGTTGGCCGCGAAGACCGCGGTGACCTCGGGCATCCGGGCAAGCATCTGGCCGGCCCGGTAGCCGGCGGCCGCGCTCCAGTCCGCCGCCACCAGCGGCGGAACCTCCGCGCCCGCCGCCTCCAGCGCATGCTGCCAGCCGCGGACCCGGCCGGCGCTGTCGAACCAGTCCGGCGGGCCGGACACGTGCCACACCGTGGCGTGCCCGGCGTCGAGCAGGTGCCGGGTGGCGTCGAAGGCCCCGGCCGCCTGGTCCACGGTGACCAGCGGGGTCGACCGGCTGGGGTCGCCGTCGACGGTGACCAGCGGGACGCCCGCGGGCACATCGGCCAGCGCCTCGCTGGCCGAGGCGGTCGGCGCGATGGCCACGATGCCGGCGACCTGCAGGTCGCGGTGGTGCTCGACGGCCTCGGCGATGGACGCCCGGTCGAGCACCTTCACCCGGCGCAGGCTCACCGCGAAGCCGGCCTCGGCCGCCGCCAGCTCGAACGCCGCGAGCAGCGACGCCGGCCCGAACAGCGTGGAGTTCTGCGCCACGACCCCGATCAGCTGCGAGCGCCCGGTCACCAGTGCCCGCGCCGCCTTGTTCGGCCGGTAGCCGAGCTCGGCGATGGCGGCCTGCACGCGCAGCCGGGTCTGCTCGCGGACGTTGGGGTGTCCGTTCAGTACGCGCGAGACGGTCTGGTGGGACACCCCGGCGAGACGGGCCACGTCCGTCATCGCGGGGTCCCGCGAGACCTTGTTGCCCACCGCCGGGTTGTTCACCGCAGAACCTCGTCTCAGGTCATGGTCACACCCGTCCACCGCATTGTGGACTCTCCTTCCCGCTCAGTGTCCCACCATCAGCGAAAACGGAACGTCGCGCGCTCGCGTTCGGCGCGACCTCCGCCCGGCCGGGCGAGCACCAGGCGACCGGTGTCGTGCGCGAGGTAGGCCCGCGTGTCGGTGCTCGACCGCAGCGACACCGCCGAGCGGTCCGCGAGACCCGGCACCCGCACGAAGCTCGTCGCGCGGCCGTAGTCGTCGGTGTCCTCGAACGGCTCGATGCGCAGTACCCCGTCGCCCGCCCGGACGTACCGGTCGGGAAAGTTCACCGACCGCACCGCCACGGTGCCGGCGCCGAGATGGCCGGGCACCAACCGGAACTGCGAGTCCGCGAGCTCGCGCACGTTGCCCGTTCAGTCTCGGACAGGTCCCTTTCCGGACTCCGACCGTCGTCCTTTAGCTTTCTTCACCCACCGACCCAACGCCATCTCGTGGACGCCGATACTCCTCGCCACCTCGGCGATCGACCGGCCCGAATCGAGAACGAGGCAAACGGCCTGGTCCTTGTACTCCTGAGTGAAACGACGGCGTGTCGCCACGCGATCCCTCCGCTGCAATCAGCAGCAGTCTACGACCGACTGTCTACAAGATCGGGAACGGTCCATTCCGGTCCTGTGTCTGCGCAGCATGGCGTGACCATCGGTGGTGGCCTTTCGGGTCCGCGCAGCGGATCGACCGACCATCGCAGCGGGCCGCTCGCGGGTCAGAAGGGTGGTGGTGCTGGTTCGGGGTGAGTGATGGGTTCGGGGTGGTGGGGGTAGCGGAACCCGCAGGGTGAGATCCATTCCAGGATCCCGCCGCGTTTGATGATCTTCCAGCCGCCGAAGGTCTTGCCCCGGTGGTGGCTGCGACACGCGGGGTGCACGTTGTGTTCGTCGGTCGGCCCCACCGGGAACGGCTCGCGGTGCTCCAGGTCGCACTGCTGGGCGGGGCGGACGCAGCCGGGTCCTGTGCAGGTGGGCATGGTGGCGTGGATGTGGTCGCGCAAGGCGGCGGGTGGGGTGTAGCGGCGGCGCCCCACGTCCAGGACGCGGCCGGTGGCCGGTTCGGTGAGGATCCGCCGCCAGGTCGCGTCGGTTTGGTAGGCGAGGTCGAGGGCTTGTTGGGCGGCGATGTCGCCGTAGCCGACCAGATGCCCGGGGGTGTTGTCCA
>NZ_WHTD01000046.1 GCF_009379765.1 Actinophytocola sp.
CTGCCGCTCATCCAAGTGCGGCAGGATCGTCCCGAACTTCGCCGCCAGGACCTGCTCATCGATCTCCACGACCATGGCCATACCAGAACCATGACAGAACAATCACGACATGTACAAGTTAATTTGAGACAATTCCTAAGGGGTTCCGGTGAGGATGACGACGCGTTGGTAACCGCCACGGTGATGTGATGGTCGTGGACGGTGGCGACGAGTTGTGCTCGATGTCGGTGTCGATGGGTAAGGACACCGCCGGGACGGTAGACACAGTGGGGACGGGGGGTGGTCATGAGGCCGCAGGCGGTGCCGGCGGCGGCTTGATGCAGGCGGGCTCGGGTGCCGCATCGGCCGGCAAGCAGGGGTGGTGCTCGGTGTCGCGGTGGAATGCGAGCTTGGCCAGTGTGTCCACGTCAGACCCGATGCCGACAAGTCGGCCGGTGGCGTTCGATCAGGGTGGCGGTGAGTCACTAGACGGAGGGTCGAGGGAGGCGGTGAAACGCGGTGCGGGTCGTGACGGTGGCCACGGCGGGCTCGGGCATGGTCAGCTTCCGGTGAAGCTGTTGCGCTGGTCGAGCCGGGTGTTGATCCATCGGTAGAGGCGCTCGACGGTGCGGGTGTCACGGCAGGCGCGGGCGGCGCGCAGGTGGGTGGCCGCGGTGGCGAGCGCGGCGTCGAGTTCGGCGATGGGGTCGCTGGTGACGAGCATGTCGAGCCGGTCGGGGATGAGCAGCCGGCGGCTAGTGTCGGGCTGGGCGTGTGACGGTGGGGCCATGTGGCTGCCCCCTGGTGTGCGGGCGCGCGGTGGAGTCGGTCCGTTAGCGGTCCGAGGGTTGGGTGAGGCGGTGGGTGAGTCTGTCGAGTTCCTGGCGTAGGGCAGCAGGGAGCGTGTCGCCGATCGTGGCGAACCACTGGTCGATCCGGGGTAGCTCGGCGCGCCACTCGTCGGGGTCGACGGTGAGGGCGGCCTGGATGTCCTCGATAGGGGTGTCCAGGCCGTCGAGGTCGAGGGCGGCGGCGGGGGGCACCCAGCCGATGGGGGTGTCGACGCCGGGGGCGGTGCCCTCGACCCGCTCAATGGCCCACTTCAGTATCCGGGAGTTCTCGCCGAAGCCGGGCCAGAGGAACCGCCCGTCGTGGCCGCGGCGGAACCAGTTGACGTAGAAGATTTCCGGCAGCTGAGCCGGGTCGGCCCGGCTGCCGGTGCCGATCCAGTGCCGCAGGTAGTCCGCGACGTGGTACCCGATGAACGGCAGCATGGCCATCGGGTCGCGGCGCACCACGCCGAGGGCGCCGTCCGCGGCGGCGGTGGTCTCCGAGGAGAGGGTGGCGCCGAGGAATACCCCGTGCCGCCAGTCACGAGCCTGGGTCACCAGCGGCATGGTGGTGGCCCGCCGGCCGCCGAAGAAGATCGCCGAGATCGGCACCCCGTGCGGGTCGTCCCACTCGGGGGCGAGGGTCGGGCACTGCGCCATCGGGGTGCAGTAGCGGGAGTTGGGGTGCGCGGCCGGCTCGCCGGAATCCGGCCGCCAGTCCTGCCCGATCCACGAGGTGAGGTGTCCGGGCGGCTCGCCCATGCCCTCCCACCAGATGTCGCCGTCGTCGGTGAGCGCGACATTGGTGAACAGGGTGTTGCCCTGGGCGATGGTGCGCATCGCATTGGGATTGGTGTGCCAGTCGGTGCCCGGGGCGACCCCGAAGAACCCGAACTCGGGGTTTACTGCGTAGAGCCGCCCGTCAGCGCCGAACCGCATCCAGGCGATGTCGTCGCCCAGCGTCTCCACCGTCCAGTCGGGGATGGTGGGTTGCAGCATCGCCAGGTTGGTTTTGCCGCACGAGGACGGGAACGCGGCGGCGATGTAGTGCACGGTGTTGTGCGGAGAGGTGAGTTTGAGCACGAGCATGTGCTCGGCCAGCCAGCCCTCGTCCCGGGCGATCACCGACGCGATCCGCAGGGAGTAGCACTTCTTACCGAGCAGCGCGTTGCCGCCGTAGCCGGAGCCGTAGCTCCAGATCTCCCGGGTGCGTGGGAAGTGCGCGATGTACTTGGTGGTGTTGCACGGCCACGGCACGTCGGACTGACCGGGTTCGCGTGGTGCGCCGACGGAGTGCAGGCAGGGCACGAAGTCGGCGTCGTCACCGAAGGCGGCCAGTGCCGTGGTGCCCATACGGGTCATGATGTGCATGGACACCACGACATACTCCGAGTCGGTGATCTCCACCCCCAGCATGGGGTTCTCCGCGCCCAGCGGGCCCATGCAGAACGGGATCACATACATCGTGCGCCCGCGCATGCACCCCTGGAACAGCCCGGTCAAGGTCTCTTTCATCGCGGCCGGCGCCATCCAGTTGTTGGTCGGTCCGGCGTCAGTTTCGTTCTCCGAGCAGATGAAGGTCCGCTGCTCCACCCGGGCCACATCCGACGGGTCCGAGGCGCACCAGAACGAGTTCGGCTTCTGCCGCAACCGCACCAAAGTTCCCGCCTTGACGAGCTGGACGGTAAGCCGTCGCCACTCGTCGTCGGAGCCGTCGCACCACACCACCCGCTCCGGGGTGGTCAGCTCGGCTACCTCGCGTACCCAGGCGCACAGCCGGGGGTGGGTGGTGGGGGCCTGGTCCAAGCCGGGAACAGTCATCGCGGTCATTGTGGCTCCTCGCATGCGGTCCGGGCTGGGTTGGGGGTCACGACGCCTTCTCGGTGCGCAACTCGGCGAGCAGCTCGGTCTGGTTGGTCAGCATCTCGGTGAGGATGCGGCGGGCAACCCGCAGCAGGTCGGCCACCTCAGGGGCGCGCAGCGCGTACTCCACGCTGCCGCCAGCGCGGTGGGCGCCGACCAGGCCGGTCCGCCGCAGCACCGCCAACTGCTGGGACAACCGGGACGCACCGATCGGGAGCTCGGCCAGCAACGACCGGACCGGACGGGGACCGTCCTGCAACAGTTCGAGCACCCGGATCCGCACCGGATGCCCGATGGTACGGAAGAACTCGGCCTTCGCCTCGTAGAGCGGGACGGGCATGGTCAGTCCTCTCGCAGCGTCATCAGGACCACGGGATCGACCCAAGGTCCGGGTATCCACCTCGGTCCGGTCGGCGAACTCCAGCAGGTCTGTCAGCCGCGCCCCATGCAGCTGCGCTTTCTTGGGTTGCCCGGCCGCATGCGCGGTCAGAAGCGCCGTCATCAGCGCGCGCTGAGCCTGCTCGATCCAGCCCCCGCAACGTCGTCACGAACTCACTCATCTGCGCCTGCCCTGCCCACCTAGGAGCACGTGCGTCTCATCGAAACTAGCAAACCCATCATGTCCATACTTTACAAACTCTGCAACTCTTTCGGTGGTGGGGTTGGTCACGTACCCGGTCTCCGCCACCGGGTGATCCGGTACGGGGGCTCGTCCGCGGGAGCGACGGGTTACCGCCGGGCGTCGCGGGCCGCGGCGGCCTGGCGACCTACCGCAGTGCCGCACCCAGCGGGGTAGCCATGCTGGGCCAGGCGGGAGTCGACGCCGCCGACCACGACGGTCAGCGTGATGCACAGGCGGACGACTACGCCGAGCAGGATCGCCCCGAGCATCAGCTGCCAGGACCGCCCCACCACGCGCGCACGATGACCACCAGCACGGCCATGGCCGACGCGAGGTGGACCAGTCCCCGCAGCACGACACGCAGAACCAACTGCGGCAGGTGTCGTCGTGCCGCACCCATTCACGGTAGGCGGCCCGGCAGCGTACCGCCGTACTGGAACCACAGCCACAACACCGGGTTGGGTCGCCTGCGGGCCATGCCGACGGCTACGGGGCGAGTGGGCGGTCGCCGCCCGCCTGGCGAGACTCGTGTGCTCGGGCGTGATCCAAGCGTCGCCGGCCTCGGTGGACGGACCGGTGCCACGTGGGGTGATCGAGTTCCCGGACGGCCGCGTCGGCGACGGCACCGGCCAGATCAGCGTCCGTCAGCTCGGGCAGCAGCCGGGCTGGTGGGGTGGCGGCGGTGATAGCGCGCGCACAGCCGTGAAGCACCTCGATGGTCAGAACCGGGTGCGCCGATTCGGTGAGTGCGCGGAGCAGACCGGGCACGGCGAGTAGGTGGTCGTCTGGCTCGTCGGGGGCAATCACGGCCAGCTGCGGGCGATCCGCGGCGGCCCGGGCAATGTCGGTCGCGCCGCCGAGCAGATCGATGATCGCGTCGGCGTCCCGGGTGACGATCGGCAGCGGGAATCCGGTCCGGTCGGCGGGGTTCCAGCTGATGATATCGCCGATTCCGGCGGCCATCAGCAGGTCCGGCAGCGCCGGCATGGTCTGCGCACCGGCGATGACGACCTGACTGGTTCGCGGCGCGCGGTCGACGCGGGCGAGCACGGTGAGCAGCACGGCAGTCAACGTGACCGCGGTGGTGTCCTGCTCGGTCACCACCACAGGCCCGCCGGCGTCGTGCACCGCCTGTTGTGCGGCGCGCGCCCGGGCAGGGTCGGTGTGAGTCAGGTAGATCGCCCCGATGTCGTCGGAGAGTTCCCGCAACCGCGCGGCGAGTTGCCCGCTGTCGTCGGCGTGCACGGGCAGCGGCAGGGCCCGAAGACCGGTCAGGGTGTGCACCATGGCCGCGTAATCACGCAGGAGGGGCCGCACGGATGCCGGGTGCGGATACCGTCCACGGTGGTGCAGCGCGCTGCCGTCACTGGCCACCGCGACCGACACCGCCCCCGGTGATGCCGACTGACACGACCGGTGCGTGCGGGTGGACTGAGGGGGTGATGCGGGCACCGGATGAGCGCGGGCAGCGAGTGTCATAACGATGCCCTTCGTGGTGTGGGTCGGGACGCTGTGCGGCGCGGCGTCAGCGGGTGTGGACACCTGAGGCAGCGTGCGGTGCGGGGCAGCGCAGACCTGGGCTTCGCGCGGCGGCGGCATCACGCGCAGTGTCCCGCCGCGACATCCAGGACGGCCGGTGCTACCCATCCTGTGGTGTTCACGTCGGTGGCCGCGGCGCGATCCAGCAGATCCAGCAGGCGGGCGCTGTGCCGGTGGATCTCGCGGTCATCCCCGGCCTGCCGCGCCAGCGCCAACCCTTGCTGAGCGGCCTCGATGCGGCTGTACAACACGGTGGTGAACTCGGTCATGATCCCACGGCCCTTTCCGTGACCGCGTGCGGAGCTTCTCCCCGCACCAGACATACATACTATCGCAGTTAAAGACTATTGCAAGTCGTCAACTATGCGAGATGGCGCACACTCGGGGCAGAGTGCGGGCCTGCGCAGCAGGGCCGACGTCAGTGGGTTGCCGGCGGGTTTAGAGGTCGTTGCCGGCGTAGGACAGGTTGAAGCTCTTATTGGTGAGGGGGAAGTCGGGGACGATCGTGTCGGTCAGCGCGACCGGCAGCGCCGGCCAGTTGAAGAAGCTGGGGTCGACGATCTTGACCCGGGTGAGGACGCCGTCCGGTGCGAGCTCGACGCGATGCACGATGGTGCCGCGCCAGCCTTCGACGATCCCCACCCCGGAGCGAACCTGCCCGGGTTCGGTGTCCGCGCCGGTGGTGACGGGTTCGCGGGTGACATCAAGGTCGTCAAGGTCGTCGAGCAGTTGGGTGATCATGGCCACCGAGGCCTGGACCTCTTCGGCGCGCACGGTGAAGCGGGACAGTACGTCGCCGTCGGTGTGCGCGTGCTGGGTGCGGGCGAATCCGCGGGAGCAGAACGGGTGGTCGTGGCGGGCGTCCACGGCCAGGCCGCTGGCCCGGGCGACGTAACCGAGCGTGCCCAGGTCGGTGGCCTGCTGGGTGGTGAGCACGGCGGTGCCGGTGAACCGATCCCGCACCACGGAGTGGCCGAGCGCGAGGGTGACGATCTCGGCGATGTCGGCGCCGATCGCGGCCAGCTGCTCGGGGTCGGGCAGCCGCCGGAGACTGGCGCCGCCGAGACGGATGCCGCCGCGGAGCAGCCGGTGTCCGGTTACCATCTCGTTGAGGCGCAGGAGTTGCTCGCGGACGCGCTGGGCGTGGGCGTTGAGGATGCCGTAGCCGACGTCGTTGCACAGCGCGCCGAGGTCGGTGATGTGGTTGTACAGCCGTTCCAGCTCGAGCAGGACCGCGCGGATCCGCTGCGCGTCTTGCGACACGCCCAGGCCCAGCGCGTCCTCCACGGCCTGGCAGAACGCCAGGGTGTGGCCGACCGCGGTGTCGCCGCTGACCCGTTCGGCCAACTCGATGGCGTCGGCGGGCAGGCGGCCCTCGAAGAGCTTCTCGATTCCTTTGTGGACGAACCAGAGTCGGGCCTTGAGGTTGAGGATGGTCTCACCGACCACCGAGAAGCGGAAGTGGCCGGGCTCGATCATCCCCGCGTGCACCGGTCCGACCGGGATCTCATAGACCCCGGGGCCTTCCACGGTGCGGAACGGGAACGGCCCCTCGGTGTCGCCGAACGCGGGCGGGTCGCCCGCGTTCTTGAGCATCGGGTGCCAGCCTTTCGGCCAGTGGAAGTGCCGCACCAGCCGGCGGGGCAGCGGGTGGTCATCCGGAACGATGCCGTACAGGTCACGCATCTCGCGTTCGAACCGGCCGGCCGGGAAGGAGATGGTGGCCAGGCTGGGCAGGTGCGGGTAGGCGCGGCGCAGGGGCACATGCAGCTCGACCCGCCGGTCATCCACAGGTGAGGTGAACAGGTAGATCGCCCGCAGGATGTCCCCGTCGTCGTGCCCGGCCACCAGCGCCACGCGGAACCCGTTGTCCAGCAACGCCGCGGCCTGCCGTTTCAGCGCGGCGCCGGTGACGGTGAGCGCGGTGCGGTGGAACCCGACCGGCTCACCGGACGTGGGGAACCGGGAGTGCGACACGCTGGTCATGATGTTCCCGTGAGGATGTCGGCGGCCAAAGACAACAGATGCAGCAGCGGGCCCGCCGCCACACCGAGCACGGCGCACACGGCCAGCCCCACGGCGAGCGGGACGGTGGTGCTGCGAGCGGTGCGGTCGGGCGCGGTCGCCGCCCCCGGGCCCTGCGCCGGGACCACGGCCGGGGACGGATCACCGAGCAGCATGTGCCCGGCGTGGCCGAGGAGCGCCGCGGTGATCACCAGCACCAGCACCAGCGCGACGCTGGTGGCCCAACCGGTTCCGGCGGCGTAGCCAGCGGTGAAGATACCGAGCTCGCTGGCGAACAGGCTGAACGGCGGGAACCCCAGCAACGCCAGTACTCCCAACCCGACCAGTCCGGCCAGCACCGGCTCCCGCGCGGCCAGACCCCGCACATTGCTGACCAGCCGCGAGCCGGTCAGCTGCAGGATCCGCCCGGAAGACAGGAACAGCACCGCCTTGGCCAACCCGTGACCAAGAATGTGCAGCAGCACCGCGGCCACAGCGACACGGCTGCCGGCGGCGGTGCCGAGGGCGAGCAGGCCCATGTGTTCCATACTGTGATAGGCCAGCATGCGTTTGTAGTCGCGTTGCGCCAGCAGCAGTGACGTGGCCACCGCCAGCGTGGCCAACGCCATCACCAGCAGCAGGGCGCGGACGAACCCGGCGCCCAGCGCGGCGTCGGCGATGACCTTGACCCGCAGGATCGCGTAGAACGCCACCGACAGCAGCACCCCGGACATCAACGCCGACACCGGCGCCGGGGCTTGGGAGTGCGCGTCCGGCAGCCACGCGTGCAGCGGCGCCAGGCCCACCTTGGTGCCGAACCCGACCACCAGCAACGCCACCGCGATCCGGGTCACCCCCGGGTCCAGATCGGCCGCGCCGGCGGCCAGCCGAACCCAGTCCAGCTCGGCCGGAGCAAGGGTTTGCTCCGATGCGTAGTTGAGCAGGATCATGCCGAGGAACGCCAGCGCGATCCCGACCGAGCAGATCACCACGTACTTCCACGCGGCCTCCACCGATGCCCGGGAGCGGCCCTGCCCGACGAGGAACGCGGTGACGATCGTGGTGGCCTCCACGGCCACCCACACCACCCCGAGGTTCGCGGCCAGCACCGCCAGCGCCATCGCCGCGAGGAAGGATTGCACCAGCAGGCTGTGCCGGGCCGCGGTGCGCGCGGTGGCTCGTCCACTGTGGATCTCCGCTTGCAGGAACGCCGGGCTCGCCGCGGTGGCCAGCAGCCCGATCGCCCCGATCACGATGATCATGAACGCGGACAACGCATCCACCCGGACCAACCCACCCGCCGCGATGTGCGGGCCGTCGGCGGCGACCACGATCCCCAGCCCGATACCGCACACGAGGATCCCCGCCGCGCACACCGTGCCCAACCACGTGGTGTCCGGGCGCCAGCCGAGGAGTCCATACAGGACAGCCCCGATGCCGGGCAGCGCCACCGGCCCGACCATCAGCACGGTAGTCAACAAGGTGGTCAACGGGGTGGCCATCAGTCGCGCAGCTCCCGCAGTTCGTCCAGATCCGTGTTACCGAAGGTGGCGCGCATCCGGGTGGTCAGGATCTGCAACACCAGCACCGCGAACAACACATCCAGCGACACACCCAGCTCGACCACCAGCGGCACCCCGCTCGTGGTGAGGAACCCGATCGCGGTGATCCCGTTGTCCATCAACAGGAACCCCACCAGCTGGGACAGTGCGCGGCGGCGGGTGACCAGCACGAACAGCCCGATCAGCACCACCGTCAACCCGACCGGGATCGCGTGCGTGGCCGGGGAGGGCGCCAGCTCCACCAGCGGGCGGGTGACCGCGTAGGCGATCAACGTCAACACCGCGGCCGCCAGCAGCGAGGCGGAGACGTTGACCAGCGGCGCCGTCTCCCGCTGCGCCTGACCAGCCCCGGCCAGAGCGCGGCGCAGCAACAGCGGCAGCACCCCGGCGCGCAACACCACGATCCCGGCCGCGACCGCCGCCAACTCGACCGAACCCTGGTGGGCGGCCAGCACACCGACCAGCCCCGCGAGCGCTACCCCCTGCAGCGCGAACACTCGGATGATCACTGCGAGCTCACGCCGCCAAAGCACCACCACGGCGGCAAGCAGGAACGCCCCGGCCGCCAGGTTCAGCAACTGGATGTAGAACGTCTCGTTCACCGTGCTCCTTCCCAAGACGGCTCAGGCCAGAAAGAACGACGCGGCCACAGCCAGCAACGACAACAGGAACGACCCGGCCAGCAGCTCCGGCACCCGGAACAGGCGCAGCTTGGCCAGGAACACCTCACCCACCGCCAGCAGCACCCCCAACAGGACGACCTTGGCGGCGAACGCCGCGACCCCCACGGCCAACGCCGCCGGAGCGCCGGCAGTGGCGATCCCCCACGGTGCGAACAAGTTGGCCAGCAACCCGAGGAACACGGTCAACCGCATCATCGACGCCAGCTCCACCACCGCGAGGTCCGGGCCGGCGTACTCCAGCACCATCGCCTCGTGCACCATCGTCAACTCCAGGTGGGTGGCCGGGTTGTCCACCGGCAGCCGCCCGGTCTCCGCGATGATCACCACCACCAGCGCCACCGCCGCGAGCAGACTCACCGGGGAGATCACCCGACCCGGGTCATGCAGAGTCGAGGAGACGATCGCGGCCAGGTTGGTGGAGCCGACCCGCACCGACAGCGCCAGGATCGCCACCAACAAAGTCGGCTCCACCAGGGCGATGATCGTCATCTCCCGGCTGGCGCCCATCCCGCCGAACGCGGTGCCGGTGTCCAACCCCGCCAACGCCAGCGCGACCGTGCCCAACGCCAGCAACGCGACCACCGCGAACAGATCCGCCACCGGGTCCAATCCGGACTCCACGGTCACGAACGGGGCCACGACCGCGACCACCAGCGTGGTCGACAGCAGCACGACGGGTGCGTAGCGGAACACCTCGCTGGTGCCGCGCGGGGAGATCGGCTCCTTGCGGACCAGCTTGCGCAGATCCCGCCACGGCTGCAGGATCCCCGCGCCGGCGCGGCCCTCCAGCTTCGCCCGCACCTGCCGCATCACCCCCACCAGCAACGGCGAGCCGCCCACGACGAGCACCGGTTGGGCCACCGCGCCCACCACCGCCAGCGCACTCACCGGGTCACGGCCAAAATAATCAGCAGCGCGGTCACCGCGTAGAAGCCGTAGCCCAGGTAGCGGTGCACACTGCCGGTCGCGAGCGCCCGCGCAGCCCGGCCCCACACCGCCACCAATGCCAGAACTGGTTGGTAAAGGCGACGTTCGACCCGGTCCGGCACCCGACGCCGGTACTCCACCGCCTGCACCAGATAGGCCGACTCCCGGGCGTGGGTAACGTCCACATCCAACTCCGGCTGCAGCACGTCGTCGAAGACTCGTTGCAGCGGCTCGGCGAATGAGGTCGCGGTGTACTCCATCCGCGCGGTCAGCGGGCCCCCGCCGCAGTCCCACAACTGGGCCGTGCGCCGAGCCCGGCGCGTGGCTGCCGCACGCACCCCGCCCACCACCGCCACCACCCCGAGCAGCAGGGCCGCAGCCAGCAGCAACGGCGACAACGAACCCGCCACTGAGGACAGGCGCAGGGTGACCTCCCCATGCACCGCCGGCTCGCCCGATCCGACCAGCCGGCTGGCCGCCGAACCCACCCCGGGCAGCACGGTCGTGGGGACTAGCGCCAGCACCACACAGGCCGCGCCGGCGATGCCCATCCCGGCCAGCATCGTCCGGGGACTCTCGCCCGCCTCGGTCGCGGCCCGGCTGCGGGGTTTGGCCAGAAACCCCACCCCGAACGCCTTGACGAAGGTGGCCACCGCCAACCCGGCGGTCAACGCGATCGCGGCAACCGCCACCGGCAGCAGGATCGCGCTCGGCACCCCACTCGGCGGCAACCCGTGCACCAGGCTCTGCAACAGCAACCACTCGCTGACAAACGCCGCACCCGGCGGCAGCGCCGACGCGGCCAGCGCCCCCACCCCGAACAACCCGGTGGTCACCGGCATCCCCGGTCGCAGCCCACCCAGCGCGTCCAAGTCCCGGGTGCCGGTGGCGTGCAGTACCGACCCGGCGGCCAGGAACAGCAGCGTCTTGAACGCCGCGTGGTTGATCACATGCAGCAGCGCCGCGGCCAGCGCCAACCCGGCCAGCACCCGCTCACCGGAGCCGGCGAACATCCCCGCCGCACCCACCCCGATCAGCACCAGACCCATGTTCTCCGTGGTGGAATACCCGAGCAGCCGTTTGAGGTCGGTGCTGATCGCCGCCTGCAGGATCCCGTACACCGCCGACACCGCGCCCAGCACCAACACCACCGGCCACCACCAGCCGGGGCCACCACCCAACAAATCCAACCCGACCCGCACCAGCCCGTAGATCCCGAGGTTGACCATCGCCGCGGACATCAACGCCGACCCGTGGCTCGGCGCCTCCGGATGCGCCCGCGGCAGCCACGCGTGCAGCGGCACGATCCCGGCCTTCGCGGCGAACCCCACCAACGTCGCCACAAACACCAGCGAGGCCACCCCGCCGGACAGGTGCGCGCCCGCCGCTCGCAGCGCACCGAAGGAGGCGTCGCCCGCGTGCGCGGCGAACACCAGCAGCCCGATCAGGATCGCGATGAACCCGAGATGGGTCATCACCCCGTACCACAGGCCGGCCTCACCGACCTCCGCCCGGCGACGGTGCTCGGCCAGCACCAGCGGCAGCGACGCCACCGCCATCAACTCCCAACACACCAGGAATGTGCCCACACTGTCCGCCGCCGGCACCAGCACCATCGCCACCACGAACACCGGCAGCACCACCTGCGCCGCCCGCCCGTTCAAGCCGTGCCGGGTGTAACCGATCCCGAACACCCCAGCCGCGACCGCCACACCCCCGGTCACCGCCACGAACAATCCACCCAGCGGGTCGATCGCCAGCTGGAAGCCGGCCAGCGGCAATATCCACGGCGCGGCCAGCGAGAACGATTGCCCGGCCATCGCGGCCACCCCGGCCAGCACCGCCGCCGCACCCGCAGCCGCGGTCCCCATCCCGACCGCCGCGCTCCGCCGATCCGCCCGACTCACCAGCGCGGCCACCACCGCCGCCACGGCACACGCCACAGCCAGCCCGATCCCGAATGCCGCCAGGTTCATCGACCGGTCAACCCGCGCAACGCCGCCACAATCTGCTCCGGCCGCGGCGGGCACCCCTCGATCTCCATATCCACCGGCACCACATCACGCACCGCACCGGCCACCCCATACGCCCCGGCGAACACCCCGCAGTTACGGGCGCAGTCACCCACCGCGACCACCACCTTCGGCGTGGGGACCGCGGCGTAGGTGCGCCGCAACGGCTCGGCCATGTTCCGCGTGACCGGCCCCGTGACGAGCAGCGCGTCCGCGTGCCGGGGCGAGGCCACCAGCCGCGCCCCATACCGGTCTGCGTCATACACCGGGCCGAACGCCGACCCAATCTCCACCTCACAGCCGTTGCACGACCCGGCATCCACATGCCGCACCTGCACCGACCCCGCCAACTCCGCCGCGACCGACCCCTGCGCCGGTGTCGCATACGGACGCACCGGCGCCGGCTCGGCCACCCGCCCGGTCCGAAAGATCTTGCGCCACAACCCCGCCACAGCCTCTGCTCACGCCCTTTCCTGGTCCTCGACGTCCATGAGACGTCCATGAATGGAGCGGTCACCCCGCCGGAAGGGGGAGGGGCGGCGGGGCGACCGCAGCTTCACCCGCCGCCCGCCGTCCGCCGCCCGCCCCGCCGGCCAGGCCCGGCCGGCGGGGACGCGTTGGCCACCCGGAGGTCCTCCAGCAGCCCCATCTGCCCGGACAGCACCGAGGTCAAGATCGTGCGCGCCACCGCCAGCAACTCCGCCACCTGCGGGCTGGTCACCGAATAGAAGACCGTTGAACCCTCCTTGCGGGTCACCACCAACCCCGCCCGACGCAACACCGCCAACTGCTGTGACAGGTTCGCCGCCTCGATCCCCACCTCCGGCAACATCTCGGAGACCGCATGCTCCCGCTCACTCAACAACTCCAACACCCGAATCCGCGCCGGATGCCCCAACGTCTTGAAGAACTCCGCCTTCAACTGATATAGAGGTCTACTCACCGCCACCCCCCATCACCCGAACCACCCAGCCGCCCGCGTCACGCACTCGAGCGCTCATCACCATCGCCATCACCCACCGGCCCTTCCCCAACGCCACGAGCACAACCACACGATCGCATGAGTCAATAATTGCGAACCTTAGCAACTCTTGGACACGCCGCCGCCTCCGGGCACGACCCGGGCCCCGGCCACCCACCGGTTCAGCCGGCTTGTAACGTCGGACGGCCTCGCCCACAGTGTCGACAAGGGTGAAACACCGTCCATGCCGACGACCTCGATGCCACGGCGGGCAACACTCCCCACCGGGGCGACCGCCACCATCAAGCGCGATACCCCGCCGGGTGACCACCGCTGGCAGCGGCGATCAGAAACCCGAGGGCCGGTGGAGCCGAACGAAGGTCACCGTACTGAGATCGGCGACACCGGCCGCTGGCACATCACCACGCCGCCGGAATGGTGTCCCGGTGATGATCTCGGGGTGAATGCGGATGACGTGGCCACTGTGCCGATTGACCCAGGGTTGGGTCAATCGTTCGTAGTGGGCCAGGGGTGGCAGGGTCCTGTTCCAGCGTGACCTTGCCGGTGATGATCACGCTCCAGCGCAGCCGGTCGTCGGGTGTGATCAGGTCGACCTCGTAGGCGACGATCTGCCGATCGCGGTCATCACGGCGGCGTCGCTGTGAGTGCGGATGAACACCTCGCCGGCGTCGACGAGGTGGTTGACCGGCCGGATCTGCGGTAAGGCCCGTTCGGTGAACGAGATCCGGCCGAAGGACACGCTGCCGAGCAGGCGCAGCGCCTCGGTGCGGTCCAGTTCCCGGGTTTGGTGGGGGCGGGTTTCGATCATGCCGGGCCGACCTGTCCGTAGTGGCCGTCGTAGCGGCGATACAGCACCGTGCCCCGTCCCGTGTTGCGGTCGCGGAAGAACCGGTACGGCAGGTCGGTACGGCCCAGCGCCCGTGCCGCCTGAGGCGGTGTTTCGGTCGGCACGGGGTGCACGTTGATCGTTAGTGGGACCGTGGTCGGCGTCGTGGGTGGGGCCATCAGGGAGAGCCGGGCGAGGCGGTAGCCGGTCGGGCCGACCCGGTAGACGACGCTGTCCTCGCCGGTGTCGACGTCGACGAACAGGTGGATGTCGTAGTCCATCAAATCCATCGTCAGCGCCGCCTCCTCCACGGTGCAGCACGCCAGCGGGTAGCACTTGCGCCGCACGATCTCCCGCTGTCCTACCGGCTGGACGCGGGCATGCAGCGGCGCGATGTCTTGTGGCCAGCGCCGTGGCTGGCGTGGCCCGGTCAGCAAGGCGATCTGGTCGCGTAGCCGAGCCCGCAACAGGCGGCTGGCCTCTGCGAAGAACGCCGCCGCCACCTGGGCCCGCACCGCACGTCCGCCCAGCTCCAGGTTGGCTTGCACCAACGCCGGCACCGGCGCGCTCGGGCGCGCGAACGCAGTCAGCCGCACCCGCCCCGGCGAGGACGACTCAGACATCTGGTCGGGCAGCCGGTCGGAGAGCCGCCGCACGAAAGTGGCGAGCTGCCGGCGCACGTACTCCCGCGCACTGTCGAGCACCTCACCCCGCGTCTGCACCACGATGGAACCCGACATCCGACCTCCCAAACGCAACAGACTTGCAAGAATCGCCAATTGCTGACTCTTGAAATTCTATGGAGATCATCTTCCCAGTGGTTCGTGTCGCGCGAATAGAGCCCAAAGTCCCCAAGGCGCACTGACGGCGCAGGCTGGTGATCAGGGTGGGCGATGAACCGTCGCGGACCCGCTGCGTTGGTTCAGCCGCGTGTCCACCCATCGGGTGAGGTATTCGACGACACCGGATACACCGCGTTGGTGCGCGGTCCGCAGCTGGGCGGACCCGATATCCAGCGCCGCGTCCAGTTCGGCGACGGGATCGCTGGTGACGAGCATGTCCGGGGTCAGCATGACATGGGGTTGCGGGACGGTGCGGCCCGGGGGATCTCGGTGATCGGGGTGCGTTGCGGTATCCAGTCATGTCCTTATCTCATGAGGGTGTCGTGGCGAGGCGGTGCCACAGGGCGTCCAGTTCGTCCCACAGACCGCTCGAGAGTCGATCGCCGAGGGTGGCGAACCAGGCTCTCGACCAGCGAGACCTCGGCCCGGCCTTCGTCGGTGTCGACCGCGGACGCTGCGGAGACGTCAGCGGGACCGAAGGCCAGCCCGGTGAGGAACAGCGCGGCGGCGTCGGGCACCCGGCCGATCGGCGTGTCGCGGCCGGTCGTGGTGCCCTCGATCCACCCGATGATCCACGCGAGCACGCGTGCGTCGTCGCCGTGGCCGGGCCACAGGAGGCGGCCGGCCGGACCGTGGCGGAACTAGTTCACCCCGAAGATCTTCGGTCGGCAGCACCGCCGGCCGCGTCATGTCGTCGGTGCGGGTGGTCAGCCAGTGGGCGAGGTGGTCGCCGGCGAGGTAGCCGAGGATGTTCCGCCTGGCCATCGGGTCGCGACCGACCACACCAGTGTCGGTGTCGGTGTCGGTAGAGAGGGTGGAGCGGGAGGAACACGCCGTGCCAACAGTCGCGAGTCTCGGTCACCTGCGGGATGGTGGTGGGGCCGCGAGCGCCGACGAGGACGGCGGAGACGAGCACGCCGTTCGGGTCGTCCCATTCCCGAGCGAGGTCGGACAGTGCGTGATCGGGCTGCGGAACCGGGAGTTGGGTGCGCGGCCGGGCCCGCGACATCACGGCCGGCATCGGGGTTGGCTCTGCGGTCGATGTCGGTGGTCCAGTCGCGGCCGGTCCAGTCGCTCCGGTGTCGACCCGGCCTTCCCTCGGCAGTCAGCACCGGCCAATGTCAGGCGCCATGGTCAGACCTGGTCCGCGCCCGACGTCCCAGTCGATGTATCGGTTGGCGTCACGAGAGCGGGATCCACCCAGCCTGCGGTATCCACGTCAGTGCGCGCGGCCAGATCGAGCAGATCCTCCAGCCGCGCATGATGCAGCGACGCCGCGTACCCGTCGCCAACCCGCCTGGCCTCCACGATCGCCTGCTGGACGGCGTCGACACGGTCGCGCAAGGTCGTCTCGAACTGGCTCATCACGAGAACTACCACACCCGGCGCTCGGCCCTGCCGGCACCGGGCGACGACGACGCCCTGTGCCAACCCGTGGGGCGGGTCATGGGTCAGCGGCTGGACCGGGACCGCCCGCTGTGGGAGTGGTGGGTCATCGAGGGCCTCGCCGAGGGCCGCTGGGCGTTGCTGCTGAAGCTCCACCACTGCCTCGCCGACGGCGTGTCGACCGCCCAGCTGTACAACGCCCTGTTCGCCGCCAACGCCGACCCGATGGCCGCCCCTGGCTGGACCGACGAACCGCCACCAGGGCCTGGCGCCCTCGTGCTCGCTGTGCGTGCTCGCCCGCCGCGCCGACCTGGTTCGTGCCGCGCAGCTTCGACCGGATCTCGCTGCTGAGTACGCCGCGGTCGAAGCCGAGATCGGCCACCGCGGACCACACGTGAGGGCCGAGCGCTACGTGCCGGCGGGCTCGAACGCGGCGGGGTCCGCGCAGTACCGGCGGACCGCATCCGCGAGCCGGACCGCTTGGCCGGCGTCGGCGTAGCGGTGGTCGAAGGTGGCGGTCAGGGTGAGCATCGGCCGAGCTGTCACGGCCCCGCCGATGACCACGGGCCTGGCCTGCACGGCGCCAACGAGCACGAGCACCGGCACCCGGTAGTACCGGGCGAGCGGGGAGAAGGCCCGGGTGACGCCCCACATGCCGACAGACGTGATCATGGCACCACCGAAGGCCTGGCGGGACAGACCGAAACGGCTCAGGTCCAGGTTCAGGTCTGAGGTCAGCCAGGCCGCGAGCCGCAACACGGGCCGGACCAGAAGGCGGAGCAGGCGGGCGAGCACGGCCTTGCCGCGCCCGAGTTGGCGGTCCTCACCCCGGCCGAGCTCTGCGACCCGGCCGTTCACCTCGTCCGCGACCTGCCGGACGGACAGCCAGTCCGCTTGCGCCACCTTCACCCCGCTGAGTTCCCCCGCCACCGAGCGATGAAGAAGACGTCGACGTTCTCGCGGGCATGGACGCGCCCAGGGGGCGAGCCGCACGTTCAGCTCCGGCACCTCGGTCAGCGCGAAGGCGACCGCCCGGCCGACCAGGTGGTCACGGTCGCCCGCCCGCCGCTCACGGCCCGCACCTCGTCCAGATAGGACAGCAACGCGGTGGCGTCGATGTCCAGCTCGCCATAGAACTGTGGATCGTCGGGCGGACCCCAGGTGGCACCCGCCAGGCGCCGCCAGCCGGTCGCCAGCGTCGCAGTCGTGCTCACCGCCGCCCTCCGGCGCGCCGGCGGCGCGGGTCGGGCGGGCTGTCGAGCTGTCTCACCAGCCGGTCGACGACCCGGTCGAGAGCGTCTCGCGCACCGTGCGCATCCGCCTCGGCCCGGACCTGCCTCCCGTTGACGTCCAGGGTCACCTCCACGATGACCGGACGTCCGCCCGCCAGGTTCTCGTGCCTGGTGAGCCGGACGTGCATATCGAGCAGCGGCACGTGTGCGTGCCGTGCCACGGGTGCCAGCTTCCGGGTGACCAGCTCGGCGACATCGACCCCGAACTCACCGCGCACGACAATCCGCGGAACGGGCAGCGTGATGGTTGGTCTTGTCCTCATACCTCGACGCTGCCACGCGCGCACTGGCACCGACGACGACCTCGGTCACCTTCATCCGGGTCGTTCGACCCTGTCGATCCGTCACATTCCGGCACGCGGCGCATCCAGCGGGCCGGGTCCCCGCGGGGTAGGCGACCCGACGGGCAAGGCCGAACGCGTGGTCGGCGTAGCGTTCGTAGTACCGGCCGATCAGCGCCACGCCCACCGCACGCTCGACGTCGCGCACCCGCGGCAGGTCGAACAACGTGTGGTAAAAGCTCCTTCTGCAACCGGCCCAGCTCCGCGTCCTCGCGTTCCAGGCCGGTCACGGCGGTTCCGTCGCGGGTCATGACGGCCCGGCCCGCGGCCGCGACGATCCGCTGCGCGTGGTCGACCATCGCCTGCACCGCAGGCCGCAACTCGGCGGGAACCGCGCAGTCCGGCTGGTGTGCCGACGCGATCTCGGCGACGTGCACGGCCAACTTGCCCATCCGACGCAGGTCGACGCTCATCCGCAGGCACGCCACGACGGTCCGCAAATCGGTCGCGACCGGTTGCTGGCGGGCCAGGATGTCCACAGCAATGGCATCCACTTCGGACTGCAGCGCGGCGACCGCGCCGTCGCCGACGACGTCCGCGAGGCGTGCGTCGACGTCGAGCAGCGCCGTCATGGCCCGCCGCATCGCGTCGGCGACGAGGGACGCCAGATCTCCCAGCCGGGTCGCGAGCTGATCCAGCTCCTCGTGAAACTTCTCTCTCATGCACCGGATGGTGCGCCCGAAACGACTTCACCGAACCCGGCAAACGACTGTGGACACCATGGACCTTCGACCCATGACGCCGACTGCGGTCGTGCGCAGGTTCGAGGCATGAGCACCAAACGTGAGTCCAGCACACCACCCCGGCACCCACCGAACACGGCCGACGACCTGCTGCACAACGCGGCGCACCTGCCCGGTCGCGCCGCGTTTGCCCGTCGCACGCGTGACGGATGGCGGTCGGTCACCTGGAAGGAGTTCGCCGAGCAGGCCACCTCGCTCGCCGCAGGGGCTGGTGACCGCCGGCGTAAACCCCGGCGACCGCGTCGCGATCATGTTGGGCACCAGCCTCGAGTGGGACCGCGCGGACTACGCCATCTGGCTGGCCGGGGCGGTGACCGTGCCGATCTACGAGACGCAGGTGGTCTGGATCCTGCGAGACTCGGGGGCGGTGGCTGCGTTGTCGCCGACGACCGCCTCGGACAGCTGGTCGAGGGTGCGTATCGGAGTCCGTGCGCCACGTGTAGCGGATGTCCGAGCCGGACGCCGATCTGCGGCGCGCCATTCAGGCGGTCGTCGACGACGTCAACCGGGAGGTGTCCCAGGCCGAGTCGATCCGCCGCTCCGATGTCGTGGCCGCGGAGTTCCGGGTGAACGAGGAGCTCACGCCCACCGAGAAGGTGCGGCGCGACCACGTGCTGGTGAAGTACTCCGACGTGGTCGAGTCGATGTACCGCACCTGACATGTGCGGCGGCCCGGAGGGTAGAAGAGCCCTGCCGCATCGGGACCCCTCACTACATCGCCGTGTCATTGGTCGGTATCCGCGGCAGGTGAAGCAAACGAGCCTGGGGGTATGACGGACGACGAGCGGATTTCGCGGAACTCGCCCGCCTGGCAGCGGTACCGGGCGGCGCGCACGTTGGCCCATCACGCCACGGACGCTACGGACCTGGCCCGGTTGCTGGACATGCTGGGCCTGTCGGCGGCCGAAGGACGCGAGCCGCCGGAGGAATCGGCTGCTGCCGACCCGACCCCGCATCCCGTGGCGCTCGGCGAGGACAGCGCCGGCCGGTTGAACGGCCTTCTTCGCGAGGCGTATCCCGCCAGACACCGTCGCGCCGGATGACGACCCCCGCCGAGCGCAGGTACGGGTGCCGGGCGCTGCGGGCGTCGACCAGCTGCCGGTGAGTACGGCTCGCAGCACCGAAGAGCGTACGTAGGCACGAGCGGTCTCGGAGGGCTTCACGCAAGATCGAGGCTAGGGTGACTGGGTGTCTGACCAGGATGAGGACGTACCGGCGCCCCTGGAGCCGCGCATCGCGGCGGCAGTCGTCGATGTCCTCGTCTACGTAGTCGTCCTGAACCTCTTCGTGGAGTACTTCCCCCGAGTGCTCAGCGAGACGTTCACCCTTTCCCTGCTCACGGCGGCGTTGCTGAAGGGGATTCTCGAGGTTGTCGTAGCCGCGAAGAACCGGATCAAAGCAAGGTTCAAAGCAGCGTCCACTCCGATCGGCAAGGTGACTGCCGCGGCTATGCTGTGGGTTGTCCTCTTCGGCAGCAAGTTCCTCGTTCCGGAGGCCATCGACCTCGTCTTCGGCGACCGTGTCAGCCTCGGCGGCTTCTTTTCGGTGACACTGCTGATCCTTACCCTCCTGCTGTCACGGCGGCCGTTCAGCGCCTGCTCCAAGCCACCGGTTCCGTGCATAGGTCCTGACAAAGCAAGGATCGAGCGACCAGAGGAACCGGTCCGGATCGCCGGCCGGGTCCCGGTCGCCGCCTCCACCGTGCACCAGCTCACCCGCGCCGCCACGTTCTGCCTTGTCTGTTCGCGTGTGACCGCGTCAGCGACGAACCGGTCCGCCGATATGTACGCACCGGCCCGGGTGAGCTGGTGCATGTCGATGTGAAGAAACACGGCCGGATCCCCGACGGTGGCGGCCACAAGATCCTGGGTCGCGCCGCCGGCCAGAAGCCGGCCGCCAGCAAGCATTCCCCGACTGGCCTGCCCGTGGCCAGCGGCGATCACGCGAGCGCTACGGGAGCGGTTCTCCCCCGGCCAGCTCGACCATGCGCTCGCTCCGCTGCCGCGGTCCCTGGGAGCCGGCCTGCCCGGCGTGCGGGCCAAGCTCGACGAGAGCCATGCCGTCGAGCGGCTCGAGCTCGCCGTCGCCGCACTGACCGAGGCGGTCACCGGCATCGGAAACGGTGACCAGGACAAACGAGGAGCACTGCCTTATGAGGCTTCCAGCGCACGCATCGCCGCCGCCAGCGCCTCTTCCGGCCGTCCCGTCGTGCGGATCGTGGTCGCGTTCGGCCACGGGGCCGTGTCCGCCGCCATGGCGGCCGCGATGGCCGGGTCGGCGTCGGACATCGAGCCCGTTCGGGTTCTGGTCCGGCGGTCGGCGACGTCGGGCGGGATCACGCAGCGCAGCGGGTGGAAGGCGCTGTGGGTGTCGGCCGCGAGCCGCCGGGCCGTCTCACGGGCCCCGGCATCCATCCACGAGGCGTCCAGCACGACCGACTCACCGCGCGCCAGCAGCTCGCCGGCGCGGCGCAGCAGCTCGCCGTAGGTTCGCTCCGTGTGCTCGGGAGCGTAGATGCCGTGGCGATACCCCGCGCGGGCGTGTGCCAGCGGGTCGACGCCGGCCAGCTCCTTGCGCACCCGGTCGCTCGACAGGAGCACCGCGCCGAGCTCATCGGCCAGCAGCCCGGCCACGGTGGTCTTGCCACTGCCCGGTAGCCCGCCGACGAGCACGAGGCGAACCTGCCCGTGGCGCAGGTGGCGCACCGCGATGTCCGCGTAGGCAGCTGCGTCGAGCGCGGCGTCGCGGTCGCCCTGGGCGTGCCGGAGGCAGGCGACCTTGACCCGGACGAACGCGCGGTAGGCGATGTAGTGGTCCCGCAGGGCGGTGGGTGCCGGGTCGGCGGTGTGCTCGGCATAGCGGTCCAGGAGCAGTTCGCCCAGGTCGGGGGCGCCGAGCCGCTCGAGGTCCATGGCGAGGAACGCGATGTCGTCGAGGCCGTCCAGGCGGCGCAGCTCGTCGTCGAACTCGAGGCAGTCCAGCACCCGCGGCCCGTCGTCGAGCAGGAAGATGTCGTCGGCCAGCAGGTCGCCGTGCCCGTCAAGGATGCGCCCACCGTCCACTCTGGAACGGAACAGCGGTTCGCGCCCGGCCAGGAAGTCGCGGTTGAGTGTCTCGATCTCGGCCAGGACCTTGGCGTCGAGCGCGTCGCCGCGTACCGCCTCGGCCTGCGCGAAGCTCGCCTCCCACCGGCTGGTGAGCGCCTCCCGCGTGCCCTCCGCGTCGATGTCGGAGCCGCGGGCCGCGGTCGTGTGGAAGGCGGCGACCGTCCGGGCGAGCGTGGCGATGTGGTCGGCCAATGGCGCGCCGGAGCGCACCAGCGTGCTGAGCCGGCGGTCGTCCGGCATCCTGCGCATCACCACCAGCGGCTCACGGGGCGCGCCATCCACATCGGACAACTCGGCGACACCGAGGTACACGTCCGGTGCGAGCCGCCGGTTGAGCTCCACCTCCCGGCGACAGGCGGCGCGACGCCGCTCGACCGTGCTGAAGTCGAGGAAGCCCATGTTCACCGGCTTCTTGAGCTTGTACACGCGGTCGCCGACCAGGAACACGACTCCGATGTGTGTCTCCCGAACCGCCGCGAACGGGGCGTCTTCGCCCATACGACCACGCTCCGGCTGTTCGCCGGTCCGGGGACAGGGACCAAAGACCCCGGTCGCCCGGAATTCGTCGGAGACCAACGATTCGGCATTCGGGCCGTTCGACTCCAGATGCGAGCCCGTCGACGCACGACACTTCAGATGACGCAAGCTTCGAAGGAGGCAAACGATGTCCATCAAGGAAAACCCGCTGGAGCACACGAACGTTCCGGTGCCGGGAGCGAAGGAGGCCACGACCACATCCCCCCTCGCGGGCCGGGTGTTCGCCGTCCTGCGGATCGTCATGGGTCTGGTCTTCGCCTGGGCGTTCGTCGACAAGACGTTCGGTCTGGGCTACGCCACCCCGGCGGCCAACGCATGGGTCAACGGTGGATCCCCCACCCAGGGCTTCCTCGGCCACCTCGACCACGGTCCCCTGGCCTCGATGTTCCAGAGCTGGGCCGGTGACGCGTGGGCGGATTGGCTGTTCATGCTCGGCCTCGCCGGCATCGGCCTGGCGCTGCTGTTCGGCGTCGGCCTGCGCATCGCCGCGGTCTCCGGCACGCTGATGATGCTGCTGATGTGGGCGGCGGAGTGGCCACTCGCCCGGTTCACCGATGCGGGCGAGCCGACCATGTCCACGAACCCCATCATCGACGACCACATCGTCTACGCGCTGGTGCTGATCGCACTCGCGGTCGTCGCCGCTGGCAACACGTGGGGCTTCGGCCGCAAGTGGGCCGAACTCGACTTCGTGCGCAGCAACACCTGGCTGCGCTGACCGACTGATCGGTGAGGCTCCGATGCGGACTTACCGTCCACATCGGAGCCTAACGCCGCGCGCTTGCCGGGATCACCGTCGCCGCATACCCGCCCTCATGACCGCGGGTGACGATCCCCCCGCTGGCCGCGGCGATCCGGTCCGCTACGCCGCCCGTGTCCGGACACGACCACACGGCGTTCACCACCTGGCTTGAGGCATGCCGGCGCCGCAGCCATCCCGCGATCTGTTGCGGTGACCACCTGCGTTCCAGCATTCACAGCCCGAATGCCCAGATCAGCCGCAACTGGCTGTGACCTCACGACTGACCGTCGACGGTGAACGCCCCTGACCAGCCGCGGTCGACCGGACCGACCGTCAGCAGCCAACCCGCGCGAGATCTCCGCCCGTTCAATCCACGACAACCGCAACTCCCCACCGAGGACGCGGCGCCAGCAGCACACCACGACAACGCTTCAGCAGGTCACGCACGGTCGAGGGATGACAGCGCACGATTGAGACCGCCCCTGTTTTCACATGTGCCGACCGGTGGGACACTGGCGAGAGCTGGAGCATCGCCAAGGCCGGGACCTTCTACCCTGACCAATCGTGCCGATCGTCTGAGGTGCGAGAACGGCCTGAACGCATAGCGTGGTCTTCGGCAACGAAATCCACGAGGAGGCGGCCGTGACGATTCGGATCCTGCTGGTCGACGATCACGAGATCGTGCGTAGAGGGATCGCCGACCTGATCGGTACCCAAGACGACCTGGAGATCGTCGGCGAGGCCGGCTCGGTCGCGGAGGCACTGGCCCGGGCACCCCAGGTGAACGCGGACGTCGCGATCCTGGACGTGCGAATGCCGGACGGCAACGGCATCGAACTGTGCCGAGAGCTGCGATCCCAGCTGCCGGAGCTGAACTGCCTGATGCTCACCTCGTACGCGGACGATGAAGCTCTGGTCGACGCCATCATGGCCGGCGCTGCCGGCTTCGTGCTCAAGCAGGTGCTCGGCATCGACCTGATAAACGCCGTACGGACCGTCGGCACCGGCGGGTCGCTGCTCGACCCGAAGACCACGGCCGCGCTGATGAACCGGATCCGCCGCGAGCGGGAGGAGCAGGACCCGCTGCACACGCTCACCGACCAGGAGCGCGCGGTGTTCGACCTGATCGGCGAGGGCCTGACCAACCGGCAGATCGGCGAGCGGCTGTTCCTCGCGGAGAAGACCGTGAAGAACTACGTGTCCCACCTGCTGAACAAGCTCGGCATGCAGCGCCGCACCCAGGCCGCGGTGCTCGCCGCCGAGATGCGCTCGACCAAGCACGGGAACTGATCAGGAGTCGGTGAGCGGCACGCGCCACACGAGGCGGGTGCCGCCGTTCGGTCCGGGAGAGATCGACACGGTGCCGCCGCACTCGGTGGCCCGCCGCTCGAGGTTGAGCAGGCCGCTGCGGGCCACGTCGGCCGGCATGCCCACGCCGTCGTCGGTGACATCGACAACGAGGTCGGCACCGGCCTCAACGGTCACGGTGATGTCGGAGGCGCGCGCGTGCCGCACGGCGTTGCTCACCCCCTCCTGCACCACAGACAGCGCGTGCTCGGCCGTAGTGCCGGTGACCAGCGTGTCGACGGCCCCCGATATCCGGACCGCGGGCGACATCTCGGTGTTCGTGCTCAGCTCGGCGACGGCGTCCAGCATCTTGCGGCGCAAGCTGCTCGAGTTCTCCTCCGCGGTGGTGTGCAGGTCGAAGATGGAGGTGCGGATCTCCCGCACGGTCTCGTCCAGCTGCGAGACCACACGAGTCACCCGGCCGCGCGCGTTCGGGTTGGCGATCTGGGTGAGGATGGCCTGCAAGCTCATCCCGGCGGCGAACAGCCGCTGGATGACGTGGTCGTGCAAGCCGCCCGCGATCCGGTCCCGGTCGGCGAGCACGTCGAGCATCCGCTGCTGCCGCTGCCGGTCGGCCCACTCCAGCGCCAGCACGGCCTGGTCCGCGAACGACGCCAGCATCGGCAGGACCTCGCGCGCGAACTGCTGGTCACTCTTGCCCCGCAATGCGAGCAGCACCCCGCTCGCGGCGTCCACCGAGCCGAGCGGAACGACGTTCGCAGGCCCGAACTCGCCGAACACGATGGCCGTGTCCTGTATGACGTGAGCAAAGTCCCGGATGACACTGGCCTGCCCACTCGTCAGCACTTCAGCCATCGACGGCTCGGACGTCGGGATCGTGACATCCATCATCTGCTCATCCACGCCCCCCGCGCCGGCTCGAACCGTGAGCGACTCGCCTTGCTCGTCGGCAAGAAGGATGAGCGCGCACTTCGCCTGCGAGAGCTCCAGCGTCCTCGTCACGATGAGCTCCAGCGCCGCATCGCTCGAGCCGCCGCTGATCAGCAGGGAGTTGACCTCGCCGGAGGCCTGCTGCCAGCGCTCACGCAGCCGCGCCTGCTCGAAGAGGCGGGCGTTCTCGATCGCGACGCCGGC
This sequence comes from Actinophytocola sp., assembly GCF_009379765.1. Taxonomy (GTDB): domain Bacteria; phylum Actinomycetota; class Actinomycetes; order Mycobacteriales; family Pseudonocardiaceae; genus Actinophytocola. The sequence goes on from NZ_WHTD01000046.1 coordinate 25,262, forward strand.
AGCCGCGGCCAACGCCTCGAGCACGACCGCGTCGTCGGCGGTGAACTCGGCCTCGCCCTTCTTCTCGGTGAGGTATAGGTTGCCGAACACCGCGTCTCGCAGCCGGACCGGCGTGCCCAGGAAGCTGCGCATCGGCGGGTGGCCCGCGGGAAAGCCCACCGAGGACGGGTGCTCCGCGAGGTCGGGCAGCCGGATCGGGAACGGGTGCTCGATGAGGTGGCCGAGCAGGCCTTTGCCCTCCGGCAGATGTCCCATCTTGGCCCGTGTCTCCTGGTCGATACCCACGTAGACGAACTCCGAGAGTCCCTCGTCGCCGAGCACGCCCAGTGCTCCGTAGCGGGCGTCCACCAGATCGACCGCGGTCTGCACGATCCGCTGCAGCGTGCCCGCCAGTTCAAGACCCGTACCCACGGCGACGACGGCGTCGAGCAAACCCTGCAGGCGATCCCGAGTCTTGGCGATCTCGGTCATCCGCTCCATCAGCTCGCTGAGCAGCTCATCCAGCCGCAGACCGGCCAGCGGGGCACCGACCGATCTCGAGGGCGCGCGTGGCGTCGACCTGTCGGACACGACACTCTCCCACCTCGTCGGAACCCAACTAGCGCCATGCGAGAGCGCCACAATCACGTCTATACACAGCGTATCCACGGCCGCAAGATGAACAGCGCCGTTCAGGTCTCCTCACCTGCGCGAACAACAAGCAACCGCACACGGTGCGTGATGGAGCAGGTGCTGGCTGGTGGAGCCGAGCAGCAGGCCGCGGAACCCCCCACGGCCGCGGCTGCCGACCACCACGAGCTGGGCGTGCTCGGCACGTCGCAGCAGCGCATGGGTCGGGCGGTCCCGCACGACCTCGCGCGTGACGCGAACGTCCGGGTACTACTCCTGCCAGCCGGCGAGCCGATCGGCGCGAAGTCCAGTGCCGCCGCACCACCGAGATACGCCGCATCGACGACGAGGTCGGTCCACGCGTGCACGGCCACGAGGTCGGCGCCGCGGGCCGCGGCCTCGGCGAAGGCGAACTCGATCGCGGCCTCGCCGACCGGGGTACCGTCGACGCCTACCACGACCGGGCCGTCGGTCGGCGCCTGCTGACCACGCACGACCGCCACCGGACACTGTGGCCGGGCGACGACCTCCACCGCGGTCGACCCGAGCACCAGGCCGGAGAACGCGCCGAGACAACGACTGTCGAGTACCACCAGCGCCGCGTCGCGCGACTCCCTGACCAGCGCTGGCACTGGCGGCGCCAGTGCCAGCACGTGGTCGACCCGCAGCCCCGGCACCGCCTGCTCCGCCGCCGCTCGAGCCTCGGCCAGCCAGCCGCGGCCGCGGTCCTGCATCGCGGTGTACAGAGCGTGCCAGTCGACGACGCGCGGGGCGTAGCCGGTGATGAGCTCGCACGCGTGCACCAGGCGCAGCCCGGTGCCGCGAAGCGTCGCCTCGTCGGCGGCCCATCGAAGCGCGCGCACGGCGCTGTCCGACCCGTCGATGCCGACCACGATGTGGTGACCGGTCACATTGTCCATCGCTTGCCTCCGAACACGCGGGAGAGGTGGCCCGGTCGAGCCGGGCCACCATCCGTCCTGCTCGCTACTTCTTGACCGCGACCTGGATCTGTCGCGTTTCTGCCTCCTCCTTGACCGGGATCGTGACCTCGAGGATCCCGGCGTCGTAGCGGGCCTCGACCTCGACCGCGTCGGTGTCGGCACCGGCGGGCAGCCGGACCGTCCTCGCGAACGAGCCGTAGAAGAACTCGCTGTGGCCCTTGTCGTGCTTGTCCACCGTCCGGCGGTGATGGACAGCTGGTCGCCGGCGACCGAGATCTTGATGTCCTTGTCGGGGTCGAACCCCGGCAGCTCGGCGCGCAGCACGTACCGGCCTTCGTCGACGTATTCCTCGATCCGAACCGGGTGGTGGTCACCGAACGCGGCGAACGGCCACCCCTGCTCGAGATACCGGAACAGATCCGGTATGAGCGCCGGTCGTGGGATCAGACTCGCCATGGTTCTCCTCTCGCCGTCTACCCTTACATCTCCAGCGAATCTCGTCGTGCGGCACACCCACAGGGCGGCAGGTCCCTACCCGGCGGGACTTTCGTCGCCGTCCACAGCAGACCCTGGCCAGCCAGTGAGCACGAGGTCGATGAAGCCGGGATCCTCGTGGGAAAACCCGTTGTGGTGCGCGAAGAGTCGCGGCGAGCTGGCGGTTACCTGCCACAGCATCTCGCTGTCGGGTCGGCGCGCCGCTAACGGGAGATCGGCAGGGTCCTGGTCACCGGTCGTCCTCCTCGTGGACCGCGATGGCCTGTGCGCGGACGACCCCGGGCACCGACTCGGCGATCACGGTGGCGACGTGCCGGTCGGCCTCGTCGTCGAACTGGTCGCCGATGGTGACGACACCGTCGCGGCAAGCGACCCGCCAGCGGCCCTTGCCGCCGTAGACCTCCAGGCGGTGGCGGACGTCGTCCGCGACGGTCGCGTCGTCGCGCGCCACGGTGGCGACGATGTCCCGCCGGGTCACGATGCCGACGACCCGGGAGCCGTCGACGATCGGCATGCTGCGCTGCCGAGCGTCCAGCAGCGCCGTCGCCAGCTCGGCGACGTCGGTGCCGGAACCCATGGCGGTGACCGGGTGCTCATCACCTCGGCGACGGTCGTGGTCACCGGTCCGGTGGCCGCCTGGTAGCCGGCCGGGATGTGGGCCCGCGGGTCGTCACCAGGTCGGCCTCGGTGACGATGCCGATCAGCCGGTCGTCGTCGGCCACCACCGGCAGGGCGGTGAACCCGTGGGTGGCCAGGAGTCCGGCCGCCGCCTTGATGGTGGTGTCCGGGCGGACGGTGATCACTGGGCTGGACATGATGTCGCGCGCACGCATGGTCTTCGTGTCTCCTTCAGCTGGGTCAGGCGCGCAGCCTGAGTAGGTATGGGTCCACCGGTTCGCGGGGCGCCAACCGCACCCGCGCGTCAAGCACCTGGCAGCCGCCGGGGCGCACGACGAGCACGGGCTTCACCGAGCGCGGGCGATGGGCGCAACCGCGGTGACCGGGTCGGCGAGCGCGGTCGGCACGCCCGCGACCAGGACCGCGTCGACCTCGTCGGCGGCGAGCAGCACCTCCAGGCACGCGCCGAAGGTGTCCGCGTCCACTCCGGCGGTGGTGTCGATCGGGTTGGCGAGGCTGGCCTGCGCCGGCAGCAGCCGGGCGAGCGCCTCGCGGGTGTCCGCGCCGAGCTGGGGAAGGCGAGTCCGTTGTGGACGCACGCGTCGGCGGCGAGCACCCCGGCGCCGGCGGCGATCACCGTCGAGGCAACAGCCACCGTGGTGCACGCCGCCCGCCTGCTCAGCAAGCACAACGTCAAGCGCCTCCCCGTCGTCGTCGACGACGACGACGGCAAGCTGGTCGGGATCGTCAGCCGCAAGGACCCGCTGACCGTGTTCCTGCGCAAGGACGAGGACATCCGCGACGACATCATCACCAACGTCTACGAGCTCGGCCTCGGCATGCCGGACAACCCGGCCACGGTCCGCGTCACCGTCCACCACGACAAGGTCACTCTCGGCGGCCAGATCGAGATAAAGAGCCAGCTTCCCCTCGTCGAGCAGATGACCCACCACATCGACGGCGTCGTCGACGGCGTCGACGTCGACATGTCAATGACCTACCTCCGCGACGACACCCACACCCACCTCCCACCCTCGATGGGCGTCGACATCACCCACGAACGCTGGCGCCGGGGTCGAGTTCGACAGCACGGAGCTGCCCGACTTCCTACCCGTCGTGCTCGAGTTCGCCGCCACCGCAGACCTGGCGGCTGGCCTGAGCCTGCTACAGGAACACCGGGCCGGCCTCGAGCTGCTCCGTCTGGCACTGCTCGATGCCGCCACACCTTATGCCGCCCGTGGAAGCCGTGTGCGCCCTTCTTCCCGGGCCGTCCCCTTCGGACGTCCAGGCCGCCAAGGCCATGGCGCGTACCGGTCCGCCCCGCGAGCAGGTCGGCCTGGAGCTCGCTCCGTTCGGCACCGTTCCCACCGGAGGTCCGCGATGAGCTGGCTGGACATCCTGCTGTGGGGTATAGCGCCGTACCTGATGGTCGTCGTGCTCGTCGGCGGCACGATCTGGCGCTACCGCTACGACAAGTTCGGGTGGACCACCCGATCCTCCGAGCTCTACGAGTCACGGCTTCTGCGAATCGGCAGCCCGCTGTTCCACTTCGGACTGCTCGTGGTGATCATCGGCCACGTCATCGGTCTGATCATCCCCAAGAGCCTCACCGACGCGGTCGGGCTCAGTCAGGACGCCTACCACGTCCAGGCCCTGGCGATCGCGTGGTGCACCCTGATGTAGCAGCCGACCCGGCGGTCCGGCAGGCCGGTCAGGAACCAGATCTCCCACAGCGGCCGGTACCGGTCCAATGGTCGGCGACGGAGTCGTTCGGCGGCCGGCAGGACATACGCATAGGGCACGTCGACGGCCCGCACGTGGTGCCCGAGGTCGACATCGGCGGCGTCGACCCACAGCGGCCACCCCAGACCCAGGCGTGGCATGTTGACGGTCTGTCGGAACCGCGGCACCAGCGTCAGGCGCTCCTCGACGGCCTTGCGCGCGGCCTCGATGCGGAAGCGGCCGTCAGGATCGAACAAGGTGGTGCCGTCGAGGATGCCGATGGCGCCGATGTCCTGTGGCCAGCCGAGGTCGTCCGGCCACGGCATGCTCAGGTCCTGCGCGCTCAGGCGGTCCATCGTGCACCGCCTGACTGTTCGACCCGGGACTTCACACCGTGCGGCATCGAGGTCGACATCAGCAGGTCTGCCGGGACGACAACGGCCCGGCAGCCCGCGACGAGCCACCACGGCTCGCCGTGCAGCCGCCACCGGCAGACGAACCTGGTCCTGCCCGGGCCGTCCGGCAGGAGGTTGAACGACCAGGTCCAGTCGACGGCGGCGATGCCCGCCCGGCGCCAGCGCAGCGGCAGGTGCGACGTGGAGTGCAGCACGAGGTGGCGGTCCACGAGGAGATCCGCGACGACGAAGCCGCACTCCGTCTCAGGTGGACCGTCGGGGGCGAAGTCGCCCACCGCGAGGTGCTGGAGCTCCGGCAGGATCCGGGTCGCACTCGGGCGGTTCGCGGGGAACAGCAAGCGGTCGACCCAACGTGCCGTATACCACCCACCGCGGTGCCAGCCCATCTGCACCAGCCATGGCCAGATCCGCTCGGGCGGCGCGCCCACGGTGGACGCCCACGTGACCACGACCTGCGCGTCGCGGACGAGGTCGTCACCCGGCAGCGCCCTCGCGCGGTCCGTCCGGGCGGCCCGGCCCCACCGCATCGCGAGGCGGTCAGCGGGTGTCGGCGGTGCCATCGGTCTCGCCGATCGCGGCGCGACCGGCCTCCAGCCGAGCGACCGGGACGCGGAAGGGGGAGCAGGACACGTAGTCCAGTCCGACCTCGTGGAAGAACTGGATCGACTCGGGGTCACCGCCGTGCTCGCCGCACACACCGAGACCTATGTCGGGCCGGACGGCCCGGCCCCGCGCGACGGCCAGGGCGATCAGGCGACCGACGCCGTCGCGGTCGAGGGTCTCGAATGGCGAGACGGTAAAGACACGCTCGGTCAGGTAGGTCGGGAAGAACGAGGACTCCACGTCGTCGCGCGAGAAACCCCACGTCGTCTGGGTGAGGTCGTTGGTGCCGAACGAGAAGAACCGCGCCGTCTCGGCAATGCGGTCGGCGGTGAGCGCGGCCCGGGGCAACTCGATCATCGTGCCGATCTCGTGTGGTGAGTCCACACCGGACTCGGTCGCGACCTCGTCGAGGACGCGGTACGCGCGTTCGGCGACGATCTCCAGCTCACGTGCGTCGCCGACGAGCGGGATCATGATCTCCACGTGCGGGCTGCCACCGGCGCGTGCGCGGGCTGCCGCGGCCTCGGCGATCGCTCGGACCTGCATGTCGTACAGGCCGGCGATGACCAGGCCGAGCCGGACGCCGCGCATGCCCAGCATCGGGTTCTCCTCGTGCAGCCGGTTGACCGCGCGCAGCAGCCGCTGCGACGGGTTCGGCTGCTCGAGCGCCTCGGCGACCGCCGCCCGGGCGGTGAGCTCGGTGCGGTCGGGCAGGAACTCGTGCAGCGGCGGGTCGAGCAGCCGGATCGTGACCGGCAGACCGTCCATCTCGGACAGGATGTCGACGAAGTCGGCCCGCTGCAACGGCAGCAGCGTTGCCAGGGCATCGTCGCGTTCGGCGGCGTCCTCGGCGAGGATGAGCCGCTCGACGAGCTCGCGACGCTCGCCGAGGAACATGTGCTCGGTGCGGCACAGGCCGATCCCGGTCGCACCGAGGCGGCGTGCCCGGTGGGAGTCGGCCGCGGTGTCGGCGTTGGCACGCACCATGATCCGGTCGACCGCCCACACGAGGTCGTCTGCGTCGGAGGCGCGACGACCCTCGAAGTACTCGACGACCGGCGACGACACCACCGACACCTCGCCGAGGTAGACCAGTCCGGACGTGCCGTCGACGGAGATGACGTCGCCCTCGGCCACGACGGTGCCGTCGGCCGTGGCGAACCGGCGGGCCGCGGTGTCGATGTCCAGCGACTCCGCCCCGCAGACACACGTGCGGCCCAGTCCGCGCGCCACGACCGCGGCGTGGGAGGTCTTGCCGCCACGACTGGTCAGCACGCCCCGAGCGTGGATCAGGCCGTCGAGGTCGTCGGGGTTGGTCTCGCGGCGGACCAGGATCACCGCCGCGCCCTCGGCCCGGGCGACGGCGGTGGCGGAGTCGAACACCACCTCGCCGACTGCGGCGCCAGGGGAGGCTGCCACTCCGGTCGCGATCGGACGGACCTCCGTGCCGGTGGCGAAGCGCGGGAACATCAGCTGGGCGAGCTGGGCGCCGGACACCCGGCGCAGCGCCTCGTCGGCGTCGATGAGCCCCTCCTCGCGGAGCGCGTGCCTGCGCCACTCCAGGCGCCCGGTCGTTCTCGTCCCCGTGACCGACTGACCTGTACCCCATCAGTGAATCGTGATGTCCCAACGGCGTCGAGGTCGAGCCGCTTGGCGAGCCGCGCAGTGCTCGACGCATCCACCCCGCCACGCAGGAATCCCCATTACGCAGATACTCCGCTCGTGGGTCGGATCAGCCCGGCGTGCAGCTGGATCGTGGTGGGCTTGCCGACACCGTTCTGGCCCCCAGGTACCGAACAGAACACCGCCGGCACGTCGAGGTCCGGATCAACGAGTGCCCGTTTGCCACACAGCGCTTGGTCAGGTCCTGTGGTGTCGATGACCGTATTCACGAGTGTGTGTCTAGTCGTCCCAGCCGATCGACACGGGGGTCGTGGTGGTGAGCACGACGGCGGTCACGCCGGGGACGGTGCGGGCGAGCGCGGCGACGACGTCGCGTTCCGCGTCGTCGGCGAAGTCGCCGCTGACGGCGACGGCGCCGTCGGTCACCTCGATCGCCCAGCGCCGCCGGCTGCCGGCGTAGTCGTCGAGCAGCCTGCGCAGGTTCGCCTTGATCACGTCGTCGTCGCGGACCAGCGTGCGCAGCAGATCACGACGGGCGACCACGCCGATCAGCAGGCCCTGCTCCACGACCGGCAGGCTGCGTAGGCGCCCGGCGAGCATCCGCTCGGCGATCACGCCGATCTCGGTGGCCGGACCGACGACCTCGACCGGGCTGGCCATCGCGGTCGAGACCAACGCGTCCCGGCCACCCTTGCTGGAGTCGACGCGCAACGCGTCCGACTCGCTGAAGATCCCGACCACCGTCGGCGACGACCGGCACGGCGGCGAAACCGTTCTCCGTCAGCACGGTGGTCGCCTCCCGGACAGTGGTCCGCGTGTCGACGCTGACCACCGGCCGGCTCATGACATCTCTTGCGCGCATGATCCTTCTCCTTTGCTCAGCCGGGAGAATCCGTGTGAACCACGGCGACCGGGCATTGTGCGTGATGCAACAGGTTCTGGCTCGTCGAGCCGAGGACGAGGCTGCGGAACGCGCCGCGGCCCCGGCGACCCACGACGACCAGCTGCGCGGTCGGCGAACAGCGACGCAACGCCCGGCCCGGCCGGTCGTGCACCACCTCGCGCTGGATCCGTACATCCGGGTACTTCTCCTGCCAACCCGCCAACCGCTCGGCGATCGTCTCGTCCGCCTCCTGCGCCAACCGGGTGAGGTCCAACGGCGCGTTGGTGCCCGAGAGCGAGAGCGCGAACAGCGACTCGGTCCAAGCGTGCACCGCCACCAGGTACGTACCCCGGGCGCACGCCTCGGCGAACGCGAACGCCACCGCCGCCTCACTGACCTCGGTGCCATCCACGCCGACGACGACCGGGCCGGTGTCGAGGGGCGGGCGGTCGGCCGCGACGCCGCGGACGATCACGACCGGGCTGTGGGCCCGGCCCGCGACGGCGACAGACGTGCACCCGACGAGCAGGCCGGTGAGTGCGCTGAGCCCGCGGGTGCCGAGGACGAGCATCGAAGCGTTGTCGGACTCGTGGATCAGCGCGTTCGCCACCGGCATGGCCTCGAGCACGATCTCGACGGGCAGGGCGGGGTCGATCTCGGCGGCGGCCTTCCGCGTCTCGGACAGCCATCGCCTGCCCTGCTCGCGCATCCCGTCCAGGAGCGACTTCTGCAGGGTGATTCCCGACGGCAGGCCGAGCGGGAGCTCGTAGGCGTGCACCAGCCGCAGCGGCACCCGATCGCGGATGGCGACCTTCGCGGCCCAGCGCACCGCCTGCAGCGCGGAGGCCGAGCCGTCGACACCGACAACGACGGACCGGGAGTTGTGGTGGGTGGTCATGACACCTCTCCTCGGGTGAGATCGGGCCGCTCGGAGGGCGCCCGCTTCTCCCTGCGGACGACCACGACGGGGCACTCGGCGTGGCGCAGCAGGGATTGGCTCACCGAGCCGAGCCCCAGCCCGGTGAGGCCGCTACGACCGCGAGAGCCGACGACGACCAGCTGGGCGTCGGCGGCGTGCTGGAGCAGTGCGCGACGCGGACGGTCGCGCTCGACGACGCGGCGCACCTCCACGTCGGGGAACTTGTCAACCCAGCCGGCGAGGACGTTGTCGAGTAGCCGGGTCTCCTCGGCCTCGACCCGGTCCCAGTCGATGGTCCGTGGCAGCGCGGCCCATGCCCCGGCCATGTCCACGTCGACCCAGGTGTGCACGGCCAGCAGCGGAACCTTCCGGGCAGCGGCGGCCTCGAACGCGAACTCGACCGCGGCCTCGCTGAGCGTGGAACCGTCGACGCCGACCACGACCGGCCCTGCCTCAGGTGGCGGACGGTCCGCTGTGGACGCCCGGACGACCACGACGGGGCAATGGCTGTGCGCCGACAGCGCCACCGCGACCGAGCCGACCAGCAGTCCGGTGAAGCCGCCGAGACCGCGGGAGCCGAGCACGACCAGCTGCGCCGTCGCCGACTCGCCGACCAGGACGTCAGCGGTGATGCCGTCACGCAGGTCGGTGCTCAGTGCGAGGTCGGGCACCGCGGTTCGTGCCGTGCCGGCGGCCTGGTTGAGCCAGTGCCGACCCTGCATGAGGATGGCGTCGTGGTACGCGGGCGGCGGGGCGACCTGCGGCGGGTGCCGCACCGGGACCAGGTAGCACACGTGCACCAGCCGCAGCAGGGCGTGGCGGCGCTGCGCCTCATGCGCGGCCCAACGCACCGCGCGCAACGCGGACGCGGAACCATCCACGCCCACTACGACGGGGTGTTGTTCGGCGTTCGTCGTCACGAGTCCTCCTCGGTCCGGCCGCGTGACGCGGCGTGCTCGGAGGTCGGGTGCCCGAAGCGCAGGAGAGCCTGGGGAAACCCGGCCAGGAACAGTCCTTCGATCAGCCCTGCCCGAACTTCGGCCAGGTGGAAGGGCTGGGTGAGGATCGAGCCCACGAGGCCGGCCGCGGTCGCGGCCAACCAGGTGGCCTGCGCGGCCATGCCCGCCCGGACCTGGTCGAGCCGGCCGTCGTCGGGCGTCTCGACCAGCAGCAGACACTCGCGGCTGAGCCGGGCGGTGAGTGTGACCTCGTCCGGGATCCTGGTCGACCGGCGGATCAGCCCCGCCCAGGGCAGCGTGGCGAGCGGCCTCGGCACGTCGGCCACCCCCTCACCCGGTGCCGGGTTCGGACCTGGCGCGGTCCACGCCGACAGCTCGCGCTGGTAGGCGCGATCGGCCCGCAGCACGAGTGCGGCATGGTCGAACACCTTTGCCAGCACGGCGGTCTCCTCGTCCGTGCGGACCGGCCGTGTCTGCACGCCGTCCGTGTGGGAGGCGGACACCAACCGGCGCAGGTCGGTCGGGCTCACCGGCATCGCGGCGAACGGTTGGCGGTGGCTGTGCCGCCGCGACACGGCCGCGTAGCGGTCGAGGTCCACTTCGGACGGTGATCGACGGGTCCGGGCTCGGACCACGGCGACCTCGTCGCGCCGGGTGCGGTTCGGGAGCAGCTCGAGCTCCGGCTCCCAGCCGAGGATCCGCATCGCGAGTACCAGGTTCTCCACCGCCGCCCCACACGAGATCAGCTGGTCACGGCCGAGCGGGTCGTGCCGAGGCAACACGCGGTCCAACCGCTGGAACAACGACGCCCCGTGCGCGTCGTCGTGGAACTCCAGCACCCACGGCTGGGTGTTGTGCACCGACGGCGCCGCCCGGACCGCCGCCCGCACGACCTCAATCTCGCCCCGAGTCCACCGGCCCTGTGGCACTGGTTCGCTCGCACGCTCACTCATGACGTCACCCCGTGACTCGTCGGGAAGGTGGCCACCGCCGAGACGGAACGGCGCGGGGTGGGGGCGGCCGGGTCGCCGTAGCCGATGCGGAGCGCGGTCTGCGGGTGGCGCCGCCCGCCGAGAAGGGTCCGCACGGCGGCCCGGATGTAGGGCACCTCGATCGGCTGGGACAGGAACGACACGCCCAACCCGGTTGTGGTGGCGCTGAGCAGGACGCGCTGCATTGCCTGGCCGGCGCGAAGCCGGTCCCGGATGGTGTCGCCGGCCGACGTGAGCACCGCGACCAGCGGCTCCTGCTCGAACTCACGTCGCGGCGTGGTAACCCCGTGGTGGTAGTGGCGCAGCTTCAGCAACTCCCCACCGATCGGCCGCGGACCACCCGCTGACCGCGGCACGCCGTCCGGCCGGCCCGGCACGCCGGTCGTCCACATACGAAGCTCCGCTTGGAAGGCCGGATCCTCTTCTTGCAGGTGATCGGCGCGGCGCAACAGGTCGGCGAACGTCTCGAGCGCTCGCGGTGTGTCGAGCATGGTCAGCTGGGCGCCCTCCTGCTCGGCCGCGTGGACGAGGGCCTGGCGAAGGGCGGCAGGCACCGGCCGGTCGTGGAAGGGCCGGCGGTTGGTCGCCCGCCGGTGGATCGCGGTCGCGAGCGAGCGGATCTCCGGCGACGGCATCCGGTACCCGCCGATCCGGACCGTGGCCAGGTGGTCCGGCCGAGTCGGATCGGGCAGCAGGTCGGTCACCACGGCATGGTCGGCCGCCCGCAGCGCGAGGGTCAGGTTGAGCAAGGCCGCGCCGCAGGACAGCTGCGCCTCCCGCGCGTCCGGGTCGGCAACCGACAGCACACGCTCCCGATCGAGGTGGAGCTCGACCCGGGGCGGGGCGACGACGAAGCGCCACGGCTGGGTGTTGTGCACCGAGGGCGCCCTGGTCGCCGCATGCAGCGCACGGTCGATGACCTCGTGCGGTGTGGTGTCGCTGGTGCTCATCGGCTCAGCTCCTGAGTGGTTCGCGGTCTTCACTTGCAGCGTCGTCCCTCGACCGGCCGCGCGGCAGCGGCGAGATTCCCTGATCAGCAGGGCACTTCGTCCCATCCGGTCAGGAGCGGTGGCCGTGCCAGTCGGGCTCCACCTGTGCCCACTCCTAGCCCCAGCTGCGATAGCGGCGGCGGTTGAGCAGGTGGTGCAGGCCCACCTGGCACGACGCGAGCAGACCTGCGACGGTCAGCCAGCCGACCGCGGCGATCATCACAGCGGCGAGTCCGGCATCAGCCGAGCTGACGGGTGGGCCGACGACTCGGCCGCCCTGGTCCAGCCAGATCTCGACCTCCGCACCCGACTTGAGGCCCTTGTTGGCCCGGACGAGGCCCGTCTGCGTGGAGCCGTCCGGTAGCTGCCACTCGGCCCGCACGTCGGACTTGCCGGTGGCGGCGATCCTATGACCGCCAGGCTTGGCATCGGCGTCGACGATCAGAGTGGCGACCGTTTCGTGCCGGGTCCGGGCATGCTGCTCACCTTTCGCGGAGATGTCCGCTGGGCGACCGAGCATCAGCATGATCGGCAACAGGAGCAAAGCGGCCAGCACGACCAAGACCAGCACGAGGCTTTCCAGGCGGTCGCCCCTGGGACACAGGATTGCCGTGTGGCCGCATCAGCCTGACCAGTCGCATCATCGGTGAGCTCGCGATGCCGTTCATGACCGTCTCCGGTGTTCCGCGATCTCTCGCTGAACGTCCGCGGCCCGGGTAGAAGCCCGCGCTCCGGCGACTCCGAGCTCGTCCTGGGTCACGACGTGGGCGTCCGGACCGGGGAACACGAGTGCCTCGTGGCCGCGCCGGGCCGCGTGATCGACATTGGCCTGCTCGACAACCAGCCAATCTCCTTGTTGGGCGTACATCGTCCGTCCTCCGACCCTGCGCAGACGTTCAGTTCTCACTCATTTTCAGGGAACCGCTCAGGCCCGGCAGGGCCCGAGGTCCCCGATGGACGGGCCAAACGCACTCAGGTGCGCGGCCTGCGGGGACAAGCGGCGAGCCCGAAGTGGCGACGAAGCTGATGTCCGCTCGCACGTCGAGCCACCGCGTGGCGCCCCGCGGCACCGCGGGCCCGAGCAGCAGGAACAGGACGCCGATGATCAGACACAGTTCGACAGGCCGGGCCTGACGCCGAGACGGCGGCTAGGTCCGACCTGTCGAATCTGGTTCTCGAGCCCGACACCTCGACTCACATCGCGGAGCTGACCGTGTCGTCCAGCTCGTAGCGGATCTTGTTCTTCACGCCGATCACACCGGGGACCTTCTGAGTCAGCTGGCCGGCGATCTGCGCGGTGGTGCGATGCTCGACCGAACCCTCCAGCGTGGCCACCCCCTTCGAGACCTCGGCGGCCAACGTCCCCGGGAACAGCCACATGCCACGACGGAACACGTGCTCCTGGATGTCGGCGAGGATCTGCTCGTCCTCGCGCAGGTACGTGCTGATGATGTCGCGGCGCGACACCACCCCGACCAGCGCGCCATGGAGGTTTACCACGCACAGCCGCCGCACCTTCTTCTCGGCCAGCAGCCGGGCGGCAGCGGTGACCGACGCCTTCTCGCTGATCGTGATGGCCGGCGCGGTCATCAGCTCGAAGGCGGAACGACCAGCCGACTTACGCCAGTGCGCGCGCCGCTTCCGGTTGAACACCAGCGGCATCCGTGCCATACCACCTTGGTATTCCTGCTTGGCAAGGGTGTCCGCCTCGGACACGACCCCGACCGGCATGCCATCGTGGTCGACGATCGGAATACCGCTCACCCGATGCTCAGTCATCAACGCGACCAGGTCCTTGAACCGGGTGCTCTCTCCCGCAGTCACGACGTCCTTCGTCATCACCGACTCAACTGTTGGTTCCCACATCTCGACCTCCGTCATCGATTCCGTCGGATCACGGCTTGAAGCCGGTCCACACCCCGCCACGACCGACGATGTCGTCGACCACGTAGCGAAGGTTGTTGCGCATTCCCACCACACCGGGCGTCGCCAGCACGATGCGGCTGACGTCCTCGACCTTCTGCCTGCTGTTCAGCAGCCCGTCAACGGTGGCCATACCGTCGACGACGGCGACCCCGACGGTCTTCGGCGGAACGTCCATTGCAGGCGAGGCCAGCACGGTCTCGATGTCCGCACGGATCTCCTCGTCGGTACGACGGTAGACCTTCAACAGATCGCGCCGGGAGACGACGCCGACCAACCGACCCTCGTCATCGAGCACGAACAAGCGGCGCATCTTCACCTTGGCGAGTTGGTGCGCCGCGGCGCTGACGGGCTCGTCGGCCCCGATCGTCCGCACCGGGCTGGTCATCAGCTCCCCCGCCGTCCGCGCGAGCGACCGGTACCACCGGTCCCGGCCCGCACGGTCGTGGTGCGGCAGTTCGTCGTGCCCGCCGTGGAACTCCTGCTTTGCCAGGGCATCCGCCTCGGACACGACCCCGATCGGCCGACCGTCGTCATCGACCACCGGCACGGCGCTGATGCCCTGCTCGGTCATCGTCACGACCATGTCCTTGAACGGCGTCTCGGGCGTCGCCGTCGTCACCGTCTTCGTCATCACCAATGCCACGTTCAGCTCACGCACAACAGCCTCCCTTCGGCTTTGTCTCAAGCAAACCGGGCGTGACCGTTCGGGCACAGAGCATCAGTTCCTGGCTGGACGGGACCAAGGGCCCGGACCGGCACGCGCGAACGTCTCCGTGGGAAAGAGAAGGTCGCCGGTGTCGGCGTCATCCGCCCATCGCGACGATGGAGACAACGCCACGAGGTGACGTGAAGGAGCCAGGTCATGTACTCGCAACACAGCACCCGAACTGTCACCTCCGTCCCGCTCTCGCGCCGGCTACCGTGCGGCCCGTCGTCGTGCGAGAGCGCTACGCCGATCTCACGGACCTGCGCCTCGCGCTCGCGCTATCCACCGAAGACAGCGCTGAGGAGAAGAACGACCTCGATCCGCTGGAGCGGACCACCTGCTACACCCACCGCCGCTGGCCGCACCACCGCGACTCCTCGCCGCTGCACGTGCTCGTCGTGACCGGTCACCGCTGGTGCCGCCGCTGCGAATGCGCCGTCTCGGTCGCCATCGACGAGCTCGTCGGCGACGTCTCGCTGACCTGCCCGAAATGCGGTGAGATGCCGGCCAGCGCGGCCAACCGCCAGGTCATCCGTTGCTGCCGGGCAAGCCTCGCCGCCGCAACCGAATGAGGAGGAACCGATGACCGAAGCCAAGCACTGGACGATCGACGTCTACATCGGCTGCTCGCCCAGGTCCCGAGCGGCGACCGCAGGATGGGCGCCAACCCGCACGCCAACGGCGGCCTGCTGCTGCGCCCGCTCGAGCTGCCCGACTTCCGGCGCTACGCCAGCGAGCTCGAGAAGCACGGCAGCACCACCTCCGAGCCCACCCGGGCACTCGGCCGCTTCCTCCGCGACGTGGTTCGCGACAACGCCGAGGCACGTAACTTCCGGATCTTCGGCCCGGACGAGACGGCGTCCAACCGGCTCGACGCGGTGTACGAGGCCACCGACAAGCAGTGGCAGGCCGACATCCTGCCGGTCGATGAGCACCTGGCCCGTGAGGGCCGGGTGGTCGAGGTGCTGTCCGAGCATCTGTGCCAGGGCTGGCTCGAGGGCTACCTGCTGACCGGCCGGCACGGCCTGTTCTCCTGCTACGAGGCGTTCGTCCACATCGTCGACTCGATGTTCAACCAGCACGCCAAGTGGCTCAAGACAAGCAAGAAGCTGCCGTGGCGCCGACCGGTCGCATCGTTGAACTACCTGCTGACCTCGCACGTGTGGCGCCAGGATCACAACGGCTTCTCCCACCAGGACCCCGGCTTCATCGACCACGTCATGAACAAGAAGGCCGAGGTGATCCGGGTCTACCTGCCACCGGACACCAACACGCTGCTGTCCGTGGCCGACCACTGCTTGCGCAGCCGCGACTACGTCAACGTCGTCGTCGCCGGGAAGAACGAGACCCCGGACTGGCTCCCCATGGACGAAGCGGTCCTGCACGCCACGCGCGGTGCCGGCACCTGGGACTGGGCGGGCAACGAGGACGGCGGTGCGCCGGATGTCGTGCTGGCCTGCGCGGGTGACGCACCCACCATGGAGGTCATGGCGGCGACCGAGATCCTCCGCGAACAGCTGCCCGAGCTGCGTGTCCGCGTGGTCAACGTCGTGGACCTCATGCGGCTGCAGCCCCACACCGAGCACCCGCACGGCATGTCCGACCCGGAGTTCGACGCTCTGTTCACCACGTCCCGACCGGTGATCTTCGCCTACCACGGCTACCCGTGGCTCATCCACCGCCTCACCTACCGGCGCGCCAACCACGACAACATCCACGTCCGCGGCTACAAGGAGGAAGGCACCACGACCACCCCGTTCGACATGTTGGTGCTCAACGATCTCGACCGGTTCCAGCTCGTCATCGACGTGCTCGACCGCGTGCCCGGCCTCGGCGCGCGGACGGCGTTGCTGCGCCAACGGATGCTCGACCTGCGCGCCAGACACCACGAATGGACCAGAACGCACGGCGAGGACCTGCCGGAGGTCCGCGACTGGGTGTGGCCGTTCTGATGACGCACGTGCTCGTCGTGAACGCCGGATCGTCCAGCCTGAAGCTGGCGCTGCTCGACGACACCGACGAGGTCGTCGACTCGGTCACGCTGGACAGGTGGTCCGGCGAGGACGAGACCGAGGACATCAAGCGGTTCGTGGCGGCCCTGCCCCACGTCGACGCGGTCGGCCACCGCATCGTGCACGGCGGCACCGACTTCATCGGGCCGACGCGTCTCGACCAGGACGTGCGGCACCGCATCGCCAGCCTCTCCGACCTGGCACCGCTACACCAACCCCGCGGGATCGCCGGCATCGACGCCGTCGGCACCGTTCTGCCCGACACGCCGGCCGTCGCGTGCTTCGACACCGCGTTCCACCACGAGCTGCCCGCCGCGGCCGCGATGTACGCGCTGCCCCGGACGTGGAACGACCGGTGGGCGCTGCGCCGCTACGGCTTCCACGGGCTGTCCCACGCGCACGTCGCCCGCCGCGTCGCGGAGCTGCTGGGACCAGGGCAGCGGGTCGTCAGCTGCCACCTCGGCTCCGGCGCCTCGCTCGCCGCCATCCGCGACGGCCGCTCGGTCGACACGAGCATGGGGTTCACCCCACTGGCCGGCCTCGTCATGGCCACCCGCTCCGGCGACGTCGACCCAGGTCTCGTGCTGTGGCTGCTCCACCACGGCGGCGTCGACGCCGACGAGCTGTCGGACGTCCTGGAGCACCGCAGCGGCCTCGCCGGCCTCACCGGCGGCACCGGTGACCTGCGGGACGTGGTCGGCAATGACGACCCGACGGTCAAGCTCGCCCTGGACGTCTACCTCCACCGCCTGCGGCGGGAGATCGCGGCCATGGCGGCGGCGATGAACGGTCTCGACGTCCTCGTCTTCACCGGCGGGGTCGGCGAGCACCAGCCGGCCGTACGTGCCGCCGCGGCCGACGGCCTCGCGTTCCTCGGCGTGCGTGTGTCCGCGGCAGCCAACGCAGCGGGCGACACCGACATCACCGCCACGCCGGCAACCGCGAGGACGCTCGTGCTTCCGGCGCGCGAGGACGTGGAGATCGCCCGACAGGTCCGTTCTGTGTTGTGAAAGAAGGTTTGGTCCGGCCGACCGCAGAGATCACCCTGCTGCAGCACGCTTGCCACCGACCTGCGGGAACGCAGGCCGGCGATAGCCGGCGGTTTACCGCCGGCCATCTCATGTCCACACAGGACGAATGATGTCGGACTATCCGGTGTGGCGGCGGGGGTTCTTCACCGCGCGTTTGCACGCGGTTGCCGACACCGCCGACCGCATGGACTTCCACGGTGTACCGATCGTGTGGTCTGTGTGCTGCCGGGCCGCCGTCCTCGACGCTGATCGCACGGAGCCCTTCTGGTCTCCTGTGGTCTGGTGCGACCAATGCGTGTGCCGGGCCGGTCCACCGCCCGTGTCAACCGGGCAGTGAGCGGTGCATCCGTGTGAGGATGCGGATCATGCTGTCGCGGCTGGCCGGCTCGACCCGCACCTGGGACTGACCAGCCACCGTGGTGACCACGGTGGCGACGCGGCCGTCGGTGGTGTCGGCATACCGCAGCGGCTCCTCGGCGCGGTGGCGATGGCCCCACTGGTCCCGCGTGGCCGTCGACAGCTCTCCGTACCCGCTGACCGGCAACGCGGCCAGACGCTGCGCGAGCCGCGCTTCCGCGCTGGCGCGGCGCACGGTCACCCCAGATGGGGTGCGTTGCCGCCCGCTTCGGTTGGTGGACCGCACCTCGTCCGGCGACACCGTGAACGGTTTCGCCGTGCCGGCCGGCACGTCCGGGGTCTGCGCGACCAGCCGCGCCGCCATCTGCGTGGAGTTGATGTTGTTGAGCCACACCGTCCCGTCCGGGTGGCGTACCGCGAGGACGGTCTCTTTGCCGATCCTGCCCGCGAGTACCCCTATGGTGTCGCCGTCGCGGGCGATCCACCCGTAGAACTCCTCGGCGGGGCGGCACAGAACGGTCAGCGACGCCACGACCTCACGCTCCAGATCGCCGTGCCGGTCCCGCCAGCCCTGCACGAGCAACAGCTCCTGGGCCTGCCCGCGCAGCACGTCATGCTCCGCTTCCGGAAACCACTTCGCCTCCGGCAGCAGCGTCTTGTGCAGCTCGCCGAGGCGGTACTCGGCCACCAGCCACGCCAGCAGATCCGCCGGAACCTTCGCCGGCGCCTGTAGCACCACTTACTCGTTCCCCTCGCGACCGTCCCGCTCGCGGCGGTCCGGCCGGTGACCGTCCACTGTGGCCATGTCGCTAGTCGTCGTCCGCGCCGATCGCGGGCGGCGCGGTCTTCTCGTCGGTGTCGAAAAGCTCATCCGGGTCCCCGCCCTCCAGATACGCCGGACGCGTGCGCTCGGTGTCCTCACCGTCACGGCCCCGCCCCGCGGCACCCATCGGGACACCGCCCATCCCCGGGCCACCTCGACCTGGCGCGCCGGTCACACCGCCCGATGACGGCCCCGGCCGGCCTGCGGGACCGTGTGGCTCGGCACCCACACCCGGACCACCCAGCACACCGCCACGTAGCCCGGCCCCGCCGCGAGGTCCAGCACCCCCGCCGCCGGCACGTCCGCCACCAGAGTCAGCGCCTGGCGAGCCACCCAGACCGGGTCCGCCGAGCACGCCAACACCCGGCACGAGGCCACCGGGCGGCCGTCTCGCCCCCATACCGGAGTCTGTGCCCGCGACCACGGGTGCGACCGGGGTCGTCGTGCTTGGGGTGAAACTTCCTGGCGTCGTTGCCCCGGCATCCGGCGTCACCGTGCTCAACCCATCGCCGCCTGGCGAGGGCGCTCCGCCGCCGGAAACCGCTCCACCGGTGTCGCCGCTGCCAGGCCCCGGCGCAGGAGACCCGCCACCGCCGCCGCTGTCGCCACTGCCGTCGCCGCCCGCGGTGTCGGCGAAGTCCTCGGAGTCGATCGTGGTGGTGTCCGGACCGACGCTGATCCCGGACTTGTCGTCGGTCAAGGTCCCGTAACTGGAGGGCAGTTCGCGGATGTTGTAGCCGGACGCGCCCTCGTAGCGGTTCATCACATCCACGTTGTGCTGGGCCGCCGCGTTGTACTCATCCACCTGATCCTCAAACCGCGCCACCCCGCCCGGCACGGTGAACACCACCATCGGGTTGGACATCTCCGGCTTCGGCGGCACCGGCATGACCGCGTTCTTTGCGTCCGTGTAGGAGCCGGCCTGACGGTTCGTCAGATCCTGCGCGGTCGCCAACGACGGACCAGACAGTTCATGCTCGGACGCCATCGGCCCCGCACCGCGCTGCGCCGCCCCAGCCGCCTCGCCCTCCCACGCCGACTCCATCCGCCCCACCAGCTCGCGGACCTGCCGCGACCGCGCCTCATAATCGCTCGCGACCTCGTTCACGATCGCCGCACCACCGACCATCCCCTCCGGCCCCACACCCTCCTGGAAGTTGTCGTAGATCTGCCGGCCGTTCATAAACAACATCAGCCGCCCCCCGTCAACGTCGCTAACGCCGCCGTCGCCACGGCCAATGCCCGATCACACGACCCCTGCGCGTCAAGCCGCCCCTGCTCCGTCGCGTTGAACGTCAACGAATCCGAGATACCCACCACGATCAGGCAGTCTCCGGAGGCACGAAGATCAGGGCTGCTGGCGTACACCGCCGGATACTCCTCCACGGTGGTCGGCTCGAAGTACTCGAACTGGCCGCGGCCCCGATAGGTGTCGGACAGGCCGTTCTTGTTCCCGGTCAGAAACCCCACACCGATCGTGCTTCCCAGGTCCGGGTTGGCATGCCAGGTGCAGAACGGCCCGGCATTCTCCGCGACGGCCCCGGTCGTCGTCGGGATCCCCGGACGGCTCACATCGAACGCCGCCAACTGCGTCTGACTCAGCACCGCGCACGGCTGCGTGAGAAACGCGGTCGCGTCCAACGGGGTATCCACCGCAGGCGCGCCATACGTCTCGTCCTCACTCGGCGCGGACGACTCCGACGAGGGCTCCTCAGAACCCGACTCCGACACACCCGTGGTGGGCTGCGGCGTCGGATTACCACCCGCTTCGGACGTACAACCCCCGGCAGCCATCAGCACAAACGTCACCAGACCCACGACCAGGCCGGCCAGACGCCCCTGCACTCGCTCATCCCCCAT
The DNA here is from genome assembly GCF_009379765.1 of Actinophytocola sp. GTDB lineage: Bacteria > Actinomycetota > Actinomycetes > Mycobacteriales > Pseudonocardiaceae > Actinophytocola. Next base: position 45,746 of record NZ_WHTD01000046.1, read on the forward strand.
CAACACTCCGCATACGGGCGGCGGCCTGCTCGTCGTCAGCCCCATACTGGGCACGCGCGGCCTGCAACTTCTGCACATAACCGTCCGCGTAGTCAGCCATCGCGGCGTTGTGTCCGATCGCCTTGGTCAACGACTCGTTCATCGCCGCGGGCTGAAGCTGGCTCATCAAATCCTTAGCAGGCGCCACGATCAATTGCTGCGCCTGCAGCAGCTTGCGCCCGTCCGCCTGGACGCCGTCGCGGATGGCGGTCCACTCGTCGATGATCGCATCCAACTCGTCGAGGTCGGCGAACACGTAGTTGCCGCCAGCGCCACCTCCGCCGCTACCGATGACTACATACCCGGCGTTCCTCGCCAGCGTCCCTTCACCCACCGAGACACCTCCCCAGAAATCTTACCGCAAGTAGTCGTGCCGCCACTCCCTGGCCGCACCCCGGAACACGATACGGCAGATCTCAACGCGGCTACGGTCCTCTCGCATAGGAGCGACATCGCCGCGCTCGCTGGGCAACCACCCGCAGGCGTACTCGCACCTCGGTCTGATCCACTGCGCGCGGCTGCTGTCCCAGTAGTCGCGAACCGCTTGTAGCCGACCACTCGGTGTGACATCCTCGCGGCGGGGCGATCCTGCTGGGGGATCGGGGGACTGGGAAGTGCCGATGGATTTCACCGTGAACACTGACCTGGTGCGCCAAGCAGCAGTTGTCGCGGGCGATGCGCACCAGGTCTTCAATACCACGTTGGCCGGGTTGCAGGAGATTGTCGCGGACTCGGCGGACACGCCGTTCGTCGGCGGCTATGGACAGACAGGGGCCTATCAGAGCGGGCTGACCAGGTTCGACAACAAGTTCCGTGAGGTTCTCGGACAGCTTGTCGACGACGAGACGCGGTTCGGCCTGTTCCTCGAAGGGCTACATGCGCGGCTCAACCAGAACGCCACGCTGTACGACGCGACCGAAGATCGGAACACACAGCGGCTCACCGCCATAGCCAACCAGCTCGACGGGCGGGAGGACTGATCACGATGACACACCCGGCCGGCGGAATATGGCGCTACGAGCCGAATCACGATTATGTCGCGCACCTCGACGATGTCTTCAGGTTGGGCAACGCCCCTCGGCTGGCCGGCATGTTGTTGAGCCTGGCCAACCCGAGCAACCTCACCGGAGCGGCGACGCCGTGCTACCTGGACATACCCGCGATCGTGGTGGTCGCACCCAATGACGGCGAGTTCACGTCGCACGAGGTGACCGGCAGCGGGCAGATCGAGGCCGAGGTCCACTCGATATTGCAGGGTTCAGCCCGATCGGACCCGCAGCCCGACTTGAGCGTTGAGCAGTTCTTCTACCACGCTGACGTGCTCTCCGGTCAGGATGTCGGCAAGGTTCGCGAACATCTCGGCACGAAGCTGGACAGCCTGGATCTCACGGACGGTGGATTCGTCGAGCGAGCGGTCACGGCACTGGACGGCGCCAGAACCGGAGATGCGACAACCTCCTGGACTCACCTGTTCGACATGTTCGGAGTCAATTCGGAGCTCTGGAACCAGTGGACTGGCCAAGCTTCGGGCGCGGCTAACGAGGAATTTGGACAAGTCCGATTGTGGTTCAACAAGGAAGCCAGCGACGGAGTATTTCGCCAGGACGCGCTTCGCAACATGTCCGGTATCCTGATCAAATATTCCGCGACGATCCACGGTGCCCGAATGAATCTCGACAATCTCATGGGCGAGTTGGTCGACCAGGTCAACGAATGGAACGACAAGGCGGGTTCTGGCGGCTCGTCCGGAAAATGGGTGGCGCTCGGCGATATCAAGAACCTGGCTGATTCGTCGGGACTGGGCCACGTGTTCAAGGTGATCGACGCCGTAGGGCAGGCCGCTTCGTCGCTCACGGCTGAAAAAAAGCTCACGGGCGACCAAGTCTACCAGAAGTTGAAATCGTATCTCGATGCTGCCGACACCATCGTCCGGGATGCCGTCGGCGAGGTCGACGCCATGACCACAGAGCTGGAGCGGACGCTGAGCAACCGGATTGACGAAGGCGTCAATATTCCCGTGTGGGACGAGTGATGTTGCGTCGAGTGAAGACAGTCGCTGTTGGCTTTGCCGTCGCCACGGCCGTAGCCTCGTGCACGGGCGCGGATCCTGACGAGGGATCGGAGAGTTCGCGTAGCTCGGAGCCGGAGAAAACCGCGTCCGGTGTGGAGCGCTTCGCGCTGGCGGCGGAGCCGGTCTGGCGCGGCGATACGGGCGGTCTTCCCGAGATCATGACGTCAGGTTGGCATTCCGCACGGTATGTCGACGATGTACTCCTTCTTGAATACTCCGATGCGTCGACGGCTGTGGTTGATCCCGAAACCGGTGAGCCGTACTGGACCGCCGACTCGGAGCTGATGGCCGGTAACGGTGCGAAGAACGGCGATGTGGAGTTGTCGAGCACGACCGGATACGCGCCCCTCTCTCGGGTACGGGGCGAATGGGCGATGTTCGTCACATATCGCACCGGTTACCACACCGAGGGCGCGGAACGTGGACGGTGGACAGCGGCGGTGCGGGTGAAGGACGCCAGTCTGCTCTGGAAGGTGCCCGCGCTCGTCGAGCCTTACGACATCGTGGACTCCGACGAACGGATCGTGCTGCTGGCGATCGGGTCGCTCGACGACCGGCCGGTGGCTCGTGCGATCAGCACGGCGGACGGGTCGACCGTGTGGGAGACGAAGGACGTCTGGGGGCGGTTCTTGGCGGGTGAGCACGTCCTTGGCACGGTCAGCTCGCAACCCCCGGAACTGGCGGCGGATGACTCGTATGTGGTGGGTCTGGACGCGGAGACGGGTCAGCGGCGGTGGAGCCTCGAGGGCCGGTACCACCGCTCGGAAGTCGGCTTCGTGGTCGGCGATGTCGCGCTCGTCTATGTCCGGCCCGTCGCCGCCTCCGACCAGGAGGAGGTCGTGCTCGTCGACGTGGCGTCCGGCGCGGAGATAGCCAAGCTGGGTTGGGACTTCGGCGGGAAGAACTCATGCGCCGGTGACGACAGCCGGCTGATCGCGTGCACGCTCGACGATAAGCCGGACAGTCCCGAGGGCGACCGACTGGTGACTTTCGACGTGGCCCAGCGGGCCAAGCACGTCAGCCCGCCGGAGCAGGACGTAGGCCGGTTCAGCGTGAAGAAGGTGGAGGGTGACTACGTCTTCGTGGACGACGACACCTCTGGTGGTGACGACTGGTGGGCGGTGGACCGGGACGGCGTCGTCGTGTCGGACAAGCTTCCCGGCGTGCTGATCGGGATCTCCGAACAGTACGCCGCCTTCACGCTCCCCGACGGCAACATTCCGGCCGTCTACCAGCGCGAACAGTGAGCCCGTGAACGCTAAGAGGGCGGCCACGACGGGCGTGATCAGGTCCGGCTCCGCGAGGAGGAGCGTCGGCCAACGGCCTTGATCACGACCTCTGGTCCGTCGGCCAGCACCTCGGAGTTCTTATGGATTGACGTTAGCTCCACCTAACTGACAGCGTGGCGATCGGCGAGAACTCGCGCAAGGGCAACTGCCGACAACGAAACTGTTCAGCGCCATGGCGCCGCTCTCCGGCCGAACGATATCGTCTCAGCGAGAGAACTAGCGCGCTGACCAGCGGGAACGTATGTACCCCAAGAACGAACTTGACGAACGACGCGTTCAGGGCATCGGGGGCCGGGCTCTCCACCGCCGCGGTCGTGGAGGCCGCGCTCGGGGTCATCGACGAGCAGGGGAGCGGCGCGCTCACCCTCGCCGCCGTCGCGGCGCGGACCGGCGTCGCCACGCCGTCCCTGTACAAGCACGTCGCGGGGCTGGCGGAGCTCCGCGTGCTGCTCGGCGTCCGGGTGCTCGACGAGATGACCGAACGCTTCACCAAGGCCGTGCTCGGACGCAGCCGCGACGACGCGGTCACCGCGCTCATGCACGCTTACCGCGCCTACGTCACCGAGCACCCCGCCCGCTACGCGGCCATGCCCCTCGACCCGCTGCACGACCCCGGCCCTGGCCGCCGCGGGGGGCAAGCTCATCGGGGTCGTCCTCGCCACCCTGCGCGGCTACGGGCTCACCGACTCCGCGGCCGTCCACGCCACCCGCCGCCTGCGGGTCGTGGCGCACGGGTTCGCCTCGCTCGAGGCCGGCGGCGGGTTCGGCCTGCCGGAAGGCCTCGACGAGACCTACACCCAACTGATCGACACCGTCCTCACCAGCCTGCCAAGAACCTAGTGCAGCCCTTCAAAAGTCCGTGAGGGCCGTGTCTTCGGGTGTCTGTTCACTGTGAGTTGGGGTTATGCGGTCTGTGGGAGATTGGTGTCGGTGGTGTCGACAGCCGGGGCGTGGCGGGCGAGATAGCGGGCGTGGTCAGTGTCGGCGTCGTAGGTCCAGGTGTAGGGGTGTGCCGACTTGTTGTACCGGATC
>NZ_WHTD01000191.1 GCF_009379765.1 Actinophytocola sp.
TCAGCAACTCCGATTCTCCCAGGTCAAAGGGCACTTCTGCTGTCACGACACACTCCCGGTGACAATCCGCGCGGTGGATCCAGGCTGAGCCTGCCGGCGCATAAGCCGTTTGGCCGCTTGACGCGCATCAATGAGGTGCTGCTGCTGGAGCCAGACAAGAGCGCCCGGCGGGTGATGCAGCTCGTGCGGCAGTACTACAGCCGCGCGCCGCACTGGGACCAGGTGTACGACATCGTGCAGGAGGTGGCGGCCGCCATCGCGGTCAGCACCCGCGTGGCTGACGTCACCGAGGTCTCCACCCGCGTCCTGCTCGAACGTTTGGGCTGGTGCGGTCACGTCGTGCGCAGCAGCGCGCTCGCGGTCCGGTCCGACCGCTCGGCCCGGCTGGCCGATCTGACGCTGGCCGTTGGTGCCGACGTGTACCTGTGCGGCACGGGCGGGGCGAAGTACATGGACGAAGCACCGTTCACGCAGCACGGCTTGAAAGTCCGCTACGTCAGCCCGCCGGACGGCTCCCCTTGGCAAGCGGGCCGTAGGGTGAGCGCATTGCACTGGCTGGCGGGGATGGACCGAGCTTCACTGGATGTTGTATTCAGGCGGGACAACACGTGTATGCACCCGTCGCGAAAGGCCCTGGACCACCACTTAGCCCTGTTCAAATCACACACCGGTGGCGGTTGGCCTGGCCGTGACCGTTGGTCAGGTGCGGTTCTCGGGGCTTTGTGGTGGCCTGTTGTCCAGGCAGCAGCGGACGAAGTCGCAGATGACGGGGTTGGTGTCGGCGTCGGGCGGCCAGGCGACGCCGACCTGGCTGGGGCTGATCCCGGTGACGGGCCGGTAGGTGATGCCGGGGCGGGCGTAGTAGCGGGCGGCGGATTGGGGGGCGAGGGCGACGCCGTGGCCGTTGGCGATCGCGGTCAGCCAGTCGTCGGGCTGGCCGGTCTCGGTGACGGCTCCGATCCGGACCGGGTGGCCCTCCCGCTCGCCGGCGGCCAGCCACCAGTCGCGCCACCAGCCGGTTTCGGCCGGGGCGGCGACGAACGGCTCATCCCACAGGTCTCGGAAGGAGATGGGGTCGCGCCCGGCCAGCGGGTGGGTGGCGGGGAGCGCGACCCAGCGGGGCTCGGTGAACAGCACCTGGGTGCGCAGCGCCTCCTGGCCGGGGAAGGGCAGCCGCAGCAGGGCAGCATCGGTGTCGCCGCTGGCCAGCCCGGCGGTGGGGTCCAGCCAGGAGGAGGCCCGCATCTCCACCTGCCAGCCCGGCCGGTGGCGGGTGAACGCCGCGATGATCTGCTGGGTTGCCTCGTTGGCGGCGCCGGCCAGGAATCCGACCCGCAGTACGCGGGCCGCGCGGCTGGCGGCGCTCTTGGCCTCCCGCAGCGCCTGGTCGAACCCGGCCAGCACGGCAGGCACCCTCTCGGCCAGCGCCTGGCCTGCCGCGGTTGGCGTCATCCCGGCGCGGGACCGCGTGAACAGCCGCACTCCCAGCTGGCTCTCCAGCTGCTTGATCTGTTTGGTCAGCGCCGGCTGGGACACGAACAGCCGTTCCGCCGCGCGGGTGAGGTTTCCTTCGGCGGCGACGGCGGCGAAGTAGCGCAGCAGCCGGGTGTCAACATCCATGCCATCAGGTTATGGAAGCGTGTATTGGACGCGGGGCTGGCACCGGGCGATGCTTGATCTTGTGAGCGGGCAGACGCTCGCCAGGCCCGGAAATCAACGAGAAGATGACATGCCCGCCCTGATGATCCGCTGCCAGGTCACCGGCGACGGTGCCGTGGCGCTCGGGGAGGCACAGCGGCCATGAGCGGCCGGAAGGCGTGCAGCAGGCGCCTGCTCTGGGGTGACCGCGGGCAGGCTCGCGGCCCCGCACCAGCGGCAGCCGGCCGCACCGGGGACCCGCTGCCCGGCATCGAGGTCGCCCAGGAACTGCGGCCCGACCGGATGCCCTGGACTGGGCAAAGGAGCAAGAAGTGTTCGCGTCTTATGTGATCATTACCGCCATCACGATCCTGGCCAATGCTGGGGCCGCCGCGGCTGACCTCGCACGTGCCAGGTTCGTCCTCGCGAACATGGCCGAGGTGGGCGTGCCACGGTCCTGGCTGCCGCCGCTCGCGGTGCTCAAAGGCGCTGGAGCGGCCGGGCTCCTGCTCGGGCTACTGGGCATGCGGCCCCTCGGGATTGCCGCCGCGATCGGGCTCGTCCTGTTCTTCGTCGGAGCTCTCGCTGCCCACGTGCGCGCCCGCGTGTTCCACAACATCGCGTTCCCGGGAGCGTACGTCGCGCTGGCCATCGCATCCGCGGCCCTCGCGGTCGCCGCCCATTGACGGCCTCCCGGTCCGGGGAACGGGACCGCGCAGAACCGGCGCGGGTAACCACATGGCCCGCCGCCGGGCCCGGATCGCCGGCCAAACTCGAGACACGGGCGCGGCCGCGGGGTTTCGTACCCCGCCAGCTCCGGCCAGCGTGAGGCAGCGACGCGGACGTGCGTCCGATCCCGCTAGGCTTGCTCCCGAACACACCCAGACTGGGAGGCAGGCATGTCGGCGGACACCACCGGCTCAAACGCGCCCGTCGGGATCGATCCGACGCGGGCGAGCGTCGCGCGGGTCTACGACGCGCTCCTCGGCGGCAAAGACAACTACGAGATCGACCGTAAGGCCGCCAGCGAGATGAGGGCGGCGGTGCCGCACGTCGCCGACCTCGCTTTCGCGAACCGGAACTTCCTGATCCGGCTGTGCCGCTTCATGGCGAGCCAGACCGACATCACGCAGTACCTCGACTGCGGCTCGGGCCTGCCCACCGCGGAGAACACCCACCAGGTCGTCCAGCGGATCAACCCCGAGTCCAAGGTGGTCTACGTGGACAACGATCCCGTTGTCCTCGCCCACGGCCGTGCCCTGCTCGAGGAGGACGACCGGACCAAGCTCGTCGACGCCGACATCTACGAGCCGCGCAGCGTCCTCGAGCACCCGGTCGTCGTCAACCATCTCGACTGGTCCCAGCCGATTGCGTTGTTCCAGCTGGCCACGCTGCACAGTTACACCGGCCCGCGGCACCGGCCGGCGGAGATCATGCGCGAGTACATCGACGCGCTGCCGTCCGGCTCCTACGTCGCGATCTCCCACGTGTTCGACGCGGAGGACGACAACACCCCGGCGGTGCGGGCGCTCGTGGAGGCCGCGTCGAAGGGCACGCTGGGCCGCGGCTCCTCGCGCACCCGCAAGGAGATCGAGGAGTTGTTCAACGGCGTCGAGCTGGTCGAGCCGGGCGTCGTCCTGGCGGAGGACTGGTGGTCGGACGGCCCCCGCCTCAAGCCGCCCAACATCGGGCAGCAGCTCGTCGCTGGCGGCGTCGGCCGCAAGCCCTGAGCTGGTCCACAGTGTACTAACGGATGACGTCTGCGCGGCCCCGTGCCGCCGAGTGCAGTGGAGTCAGCTCCGCATGGTGGGACCGGCCGCGTGCGTAGTCCGCGCCGCCGCCCCAGTCGAGCATCACGCACGGCTCGTCACCCAGGACCCAGCCGTCGTGCCCGGCCGGCACCGCGACCACGTCGCCGGGGCCGGCGACCGCCTCGGTGCCGTCGTCCATCCGAACCGCGAGCCGTCCGCGCAGCAGGTAGCCCACATGGGTGACGCGGCACGATTCGGTGCCGGCCACCAGTTTGACGTGCTCGGACCATTTCCAGCCGGGCTCGAACGTCGCGAGGCCGACCGAATGACCGTCGACCTCGACGACGTCCAGGTGCCCGTGCTCGAACGCCCGGACCTCGTCGGGATCCTCGAAGCGCTTGGCCGCCAGTGGCATGGCGAGTTCCTCACTCCTCGCCGGTGACCGGGTCGATGATCCCCGAGACCTGGGTGATCTCGTCGCACGGGAATCCGCCCATCTTGGCGTGCTCGCGGATCTTGTCCTCGTTCTCGGCGTTGTAGACGCAGAACAGCGTGTTGCCGGTGACGTAGGACTGCACCCACTGCACACCCTCGCCGATCTGGGCGAGCACCGCGTTGGACTTCGCGGACAGGTCGTGCAGCTGGCGGGGGCTGAGTTGGCCGGCCCCGGGCACCTCACGTCTGATCAGGTACTTCGGCATGGCTCCTCCTTCGTTGCCCCCGGGGCGGCCCGATGATCGCCGTACGACGGGGTCGACGCCCACAGTGCTACCCGCGCGGGGCGGCGTCATGAGGCGAACGCCTCATGACCTGGATGCGTGGCCGGTGAGAAGCCGGCTCGGCCCGAACCCGATGGACCGGTGGACGTGGCCCGGTCGAGGTCAGGCCAGGCCGTGCTCCATCGCGAACAAGGTGGCTGCCGCCCGGGTGTTGACGCCGGCCTTGGTGTAGATGTGCTCGATGTGGTTGCCGGCGGTCTTGGGGGAGATGCCCAGGGTTCGGCCGATCTGCCGGTTCGTGTGCCCTTTGGCGAGCAGTGCGAGCACCTCGACCTCGCGTGCGGTCAGTCCGGCCGTCCAGGTGGGTGGCCGGCTCGGACGTTGCCCGGCGGTGGTCAGTACCGCGCTCACCGCGGTCGGGTCGAGCCGTCCCGCGGCTGCCTCGCCGCGCAGGTTCTCGGCGGCGGTGGTCGGTCGGGTTGCCGGTCGGTGCGGCCGGTCCTCGATGCTGGTCTGGTAACACTCGGCCGCCGCCAGGATGCGGGCGAGAGTCGGCAGTTCCGCGGCCGAGCGGCCGCGGTGGTAGCCGGACCCGTCGAGTCGTTCGTGGGCCGCGCCGGCGATGGCCCCGATGGCAGCCAAGGGCTGCGGCCTGGCCAGCATCCGCTCGGTGTAGTACGAGTGCAGCCGGATGCGCTCCAGCTCCACCACCGTCAGCGGCGCGGTCTTGTCCCAGATCGTGTTCGGGACCCCGATCCGGCCGAGGTCGTGCAGCAGGCCCGCCCGCCGTACCAGCCGCACGTCGTCCTCGCCCAGGCCGAGGTGCTTCGCGGAGGCCGCGGCGAGTTGGGCCACCGCGCCGCAGTGGCCGGTGAAGTATGGCGACTTCAGATCGACCCAGTCGGCCACTGCCTCGAGGGCGTTGTCGAGTTCGTCCTCGGTGAGCTGATGAGCCAGCCCAGGCTCGGCGGCGACCACGTCGTCCCAGTTGGTGTCGGGGTCGTCGGTGACCTCCGCGAACAGGTCCTCGGCCCGTGCGCAGAACACATCGACGAGACTCGGGTCGAACTGGGTGCCGCGCCGTCGACGGACCACCGCCATGGCCGCCGGAACACCGCCACGTCCGTGGTGCACATCGGCCACGTCGGCGATCTGCCACAGCCGAATGGTCATCGCGAGGTCTTCGCCGCGGAGCTTCTTCGGCAGGCCCTGGCCGTCCCAGCGGGCGAACACCTGGCGCAGCGCGACGCAGACATCCTCGGGCAGGGCGAGCCGGCGAGCCACCTGCTCGGTCACCTGGCAGTGCGCGCGCAGTGAGTTCTGCACGGCCCTTGCCCCGGTGGCGACGAGCTGGGCACCGCGGCTCACTCGACGTACCGCCGGTTCGTCTGGTGCGACTCGTCGCAGAAGGTAGCCGAGGAACGGCAGCGGGCGCATGTCGACGTCGTACACGCCGGCGCGGTAGTCGATGTCGTCGCCGAACCAGGCGGCCGCGTCGTGCGAGTCGGCGATGCAGCCGAGCCAGCCCATCAGGGTGACGTGGAACAGGTGCTTGCGCTGGTCGTCAGGGAGCCCGACGACCGCGCCGAGCCGTTGGGCGAGGAGGCAGGAGCGCGCGACATGCCCCATCGGCTGGCCGATGCCCAGATCGACGGCCAGCGACATGGCGCCCAGGACTTCCACGAGCCGTACCCCGCTCCGCGGCGTCATCTACATGATCATATGCGGGTCGGCAAGGATGTCATACACCGTCAGCTCGAGTCCAAGAACCTGTCGATTACCCGTCAGGGCAGCAGGAGCCCTCGTCGGGCGGTCACGGCTCGCAGTCCGGCATCGGTGCGGACGGGTCGGTGGGGTTCCACGCCTCGAGCTGGTCGGCGCAGTCGTTCAGCTGCTCGGTGTCCTGGTTGAGCTGGTCCTGGATCCGGTCGAGCTCCTCGGCCCACTGCTTCTGGATGGCCAGCGTGCCGACGATCGCGATGCCGGCGAGCACGAGCCCGAAGCCGGCGAGCCACGGCTTGGTGCCGAAGAGGGCGATGAACGCGATCACCAGACCGGCCACGCCCATGAGCGCGCCGACGTTGTTGAGGATCGGGACGGGGATGAGGACGGTGCCGGCGAGCCCGAGGGCGAACCCGACCCAGGCGAGCGCCACGTGCCGCGGTGGTCGGGTGGGCGCGGGGTAGGGCGGCGGGTAGCCCTGCTGCGGGAAGTCCTGCTGCGACTGCGGGTGGTTCATGGTTACGGTGTCGCACCGTCGTCGGGGTCCGTATCGCGGGCTTCGGGAAGGTCCATTTCTGATGCGGGTCTGATCAGAGCCGTGGGCCCGGGGTGCGGAGGGCGGTGGCCGCGGCGTCAGGCGCCGGTGAACGTGATCTGGTCGGCGGGGACCCAGGTCATCTCGTTGTTCGTGTCCTTGCGGAACAGGACCCGGCCGTTCGGGCTCACGGCGATTGCCTGGCCCTTGTGGTCGGCCTGGTTCGTGGCGTTGTTGGTCAGTGTCGCGGTGACCGGGGAGGGCAGGGGGACCACCGTCGCGGCGCTGGTGCGGGCCGTGGCCAGGGAGCGGGCGAGCAGGTCGACCGCGTGGATGACGACCACCGCCGCGATGACGACCACCAGGATGACCAGGCGCTGGTCCTGGTCGAAGCCCGCCCAGTCGGTCGACTCGGGGCCGGACGCGGTTGCTCGGGCGCCGGCGCCGCTCAATGCCGTCACCACACCGAGGCCGCCGGCCAGCATGCTCGTCACGCGGGTCAGGTTCAGCGTGCTCGACGTGATCGCGCCGCCCTGGCCCGGTGGGTTGAGAATCGGCATGACGCGACCCCTTCGTGTTGGCTGATGCCGTGATGATCGGCTTCCGGTGACCGACCGTTACGGGGTGGTCGCGGGGACAATGGGGCGCGTGCACCGGCAACCGATCGAATCCAGTGTTCTCGCCGAGGTCGGCTACGACCAGCAGCGCCGTCTGCTCGAGGTGAAGCTCGTGGGCGGCGCCGTGTACCAGTACCTCGACGTTCCGGCCCGCGAGTTCATGGCGCTGCTCGCCGCGGACAGCTCCGGCCGGCACTACAACACCAAGATCAAGCCGAACTACGAGTACCGCCAGGTTTCATAAGTTTCTCGCCACCTGTTAACGGATGACGCACCGGGACCGATTGGTCACGTAGGGTAGTCACCCGCACAGGGGGCGCACATATGCGGATCGCACTGGCGCCGGCCACCGCCCACCGGCGGGGGATGGGGTTGCTCGTCTCGGCGGTGTCGGTCTCCAACCTCGCCGACGGGATCGGCAAGACCGCGTTCCCCTTGCTCGTCGCCAGCATGACGCGGGACCCGCTCGTCATCGGGGCGCTCTCGGCGGTCGCCTTCCTGCCATGGCTGCTCTTCTCCATCGCCACCGGGGTCCTGCTGGACAAGGTCGACCGCAGGAAGGCGCTCGTCATCGCCAACATCGCGCGCGCCGTCGTGATCGGTGGGCTCGCGCTCCTGGTCGCGGGCGGTGTGGCCGCGGTCTGGGTCGTGTTCGTCGCGGCGCTGCTGGTCGGGACCGCGGAGACCGTCGCGGACAGCGCGAGCAACGTGCTCATCCCGAGCGTCGCCGGGCGCGAGCGGCTGGACAAGGCCAACGGGCAGGTGCAGGCCGCCGAGGTCGTCGGTCAGGCGTTCCTCGGGCCGATGGCCGGCTCGCTCACCTTCGCGGTGTTCGCGGCGTTCCCGTTCCTGCTCAACTCGGTCGGGTTCGTGGTCGCGGCGGTCCTGCTCGCGGGCATCGCGGGCGCACACCGGCCGGTCCGCCTGCCGGGACCCCGGCAGCGGACCAACCCGGCCGGCTGGCTGCGGGCGAGCCCACTGATCCTGCGCCTCATGATGATCGCCGCCGCGATGAGCCTCTCCTCCGAGCTCGCCGTCAACCAGCTCGTCCTCTACGTCCTGGACGACCTCGGCCTCACCGAGAGCATGTTCGGCGTCTTCGCGGCCGCCTCGGGGCTCGGTGGGCTCGTCGGCGCCGCCATCGCGCCGCGGCTGCTGAACAAGGTCCCCAGGCGGACCGTGCTGACCGCGGGCATCGGCGTCTGCGGCGCCAGCTTCGTGGGCATGGGCCTCATCGGTCACGCCGCGATCGGCGCCACCCTGTTCGGGACCTTCGCGCTGGCGATCGTCGCGGTGAACGTCGTCATCGCGACCGCCCGCCACGTCGCCGTGCCGGACGGCTTGCTCGGCCGCGTGCTCGGCGTCTGGCGCACGGTCGTGTGGGGCGCGATCCCCGTCGGTGCGCTGCTCGGCGGCGTGCTCACCCACCTGCTCGGCAGCCCGAGCGCGACCTTCCTGGTCTCGGGCGTCCTGCTGCTGGGCGTGTGCGGCCTCGCCGTCGGTGCCCTGCGGCGGTTCGGCAGTGAGCTAGGGCACGCCTGACGGACCCCGGCCGCGCGATTCGCGCCCAGGCGGCCCCCGGCCGCGTTGTCGGAAAGGCCAAGTACAACCCGGTACGAGGCCTCTCCTCCGCCTTGCCGGAACCACCTGGATCACGAATCGCATCGACCGTGGTCCGACAGACGCGCCCTAGCTAGGAGGCGGGCTCCAACGTCGGGTCGGTGTCCCCGGGCTGCGCCGGCGGTGCCTCCTGGGCCTTGCGCGCCTTGCGCCGCTTGCGCACGAACATCGTCACGACCAGCACCAGCAGCAGGCCGCCGATCACGAACGCGCCGCCCGTGGTGATGATGCCCTCGATGCGCTTGGCGGCCTCACCGAGCGCCGCGCCGATCGCGATGTGCATGGCCGACCAACACGCCGCGCCCGCGACCACGGCGGGCAGGAACTTGCGGTACGGCAGCCCGGACGTGCCGGCCGCGGCCGGCGTCAGCGTGCGCACCACCGGTAGGAACCGGGCGAAGAACACCGCCCACGCCCCCCGCCTGCGCAGGATGCCGGTGGCCTTGTCCCACCCCTCGGTGCCGTACTTCTGGATGATCTTCGTCTCGCGCAGCGCCGGTCCGAACCGCCGCCCGATGTAGTACCCGATCGAGTCACCCAGGCCGGCGCAGACGGTGACCACCGCCCACAGGAGGAGGAACCGCTGCACCGAGTCGACCGTGGTGGCCGCGATCAGCAGGCCACCCTCGCCCGGCGCGATGAACCCCAGGCCGATCGTGCACTCGGCGAACACGAGCGCGCCGGTGGCCCCGACCAGTGCCGGCTGCGGCAAGGCCTGCAGCCACTCCAGTACATCGGTCAGCAACGCCACGCTCGGCTCCCCTCATCCACGACCGCCCCCTGCGGTCGCACCGCGACAGTCTCGCAGTTGGACAGAGCGTGGCACATCAGGGTTCCACCCGGATCCGTCCTCGGTCGGACCTCGGGGTCCTCCTCAGTGCCGACTCAGCAGCGCACTGATCTCCTGGCTCGCCGGTCCGGCCTCGGCCAGGTGCCGCAGCGCATCCGGAACGTGCTCGCCGCGGTGCGCGATGGCCTGCGCGTAGAGCCGACCGGCCCGGTAGGACGAGCGCACCAGCGGCCCGGCCATCACGCCGGCGAACCCGATCCGCTCGGCGGTCTGCTTGTGGGTGAGGAACTCCTCGGGCTTGACCCACCGGTCGATCGGGTGGTGGCGCAGCGACGGCCGCAGGTACTGGGTGATCGTGATGAGGTCGCAGCCGGCGTCGTGCAGGTCCCGCAGCGCGGCCGACACCTCCTCGGGCGTCTCGCCCATGCCCAGGATCAGGTTGGACTTGGTGACCAGGCCGAACTCTCGCGCGCGAGTGATGACCTCGAGCGAGCGGTCGTAGCGGAACGCCGGGCGGATGCTCTTGAAGATCCGCGGCACGGTCTCCAGGTTGTGTGCCAGCACCTCGGGCCGCGCGCCGAACACCTCGGCGAGCTGGTCGGGGTCGGCGTTGAAGTCGGGGATGAGCAGCTCGACGCCGGTGCCCGGGTTGAGCGTGTGGATCTGCCGGACGGTCTCGGCGTAGAGCCAGGCGCCGCCGTCGGCCAGGTCGTCCCGGGCCACGCCGGTGACCGTGGCGTACCGCAGGCCCATCGCCTGGACGGACTCGGCGACCTTGCGCGGCTCCTCCCGGTCGAGCGCGGCGGGCTTGCCGGTGTCGATCTGGCAGAAGTCACACCGCCGGGTGCACTGCTCGCCACCGATGAGGAAGGTGGCCTCGCGGTCCTCCCAGCACTCGTAGATGTTGGGGCAGCCGGCCTCCTCGCAGACCGTGTGCAGGCCCTCCCGCCGCACCAGGCCCTTGAGCTCGCGGTACTCGGGGCCCATCTTGGCGCGGGTCTTGATCCACGACGGCTTCTTCTCGATCGGGGTCTGGCTGTTGCGCACCTCGAGACGCAGCAGCTTCCGCCCTTCCGGCGCAATGGTCACCTCAACAGATTACGCCGCCCTTGACGGGACTGATCCACGCCCGATATGCACGTCCTGCCCTGCTATGAGTGGAGGACTCCCCGTGCTCACCCGCGCCCGAAGACACCGCATCCTCACCGTGCTGACCGCCACAGCGGTCGCCGTGACCTCGCTCACGGGACTGGCCGTCGCCGCCCCCGCCGACCAGCCGAGTCCCCGCGAGGAGGCGCCCGCCAACGGCGCCGACCGCAACGAGACCGCCGCCGCCGACCCCACCGCCGCCCAGGCCCGGGTGGCCGTCGCCACCGGCGAGAACAAGGTCGGGACTCGGCAGGGCTACCCGAGGCAGACCGAGCTGCGCGTCTATCCCGAGGACCCGTCGGACAAGACGATCAAGCTCGGCCTCACCCCGTACCACGCGATCGCGCCCGCGCTGAACGAGCTGCAGGACCGCAGCGACCGCGTCTCGGTCGAGATCGCCGGCCGGTCCGGGCTCGGCCGCGACCTGTACCGGGTGACGCTGACCGCGCCGGAGCGCGCCTCGCAGACCCGCCAGCAGGACGCGTGGCGCGAGCTGATCGAGGACGACCCGGCGCGCGCCGCCCGGGACAAGAAGCTCGAGCGCGACTACAAGGTGCCGGTCTGGATCAACAACAACATCCACGGCAACGAGTGGGAGGGCACCGACGCGGCGCTGCGCCAGATCTCCTACCTCGCCACCACCCGCGACGCCGCCGCGCGGCGGCTGCTGGAGCACAGCCGGATCGTCTTCAACGTCACCGCGAACCCCGACGGCCGGGTGGCCGGCACCCGCGCCAACGCCAACGGGTTCGACATGAACCGCGACTTCGCCACCTCCTCGCAGCCGGAGAACCGGGCGATGCGGGACATGATGATCGACACCCAGCCGGTGATCTCGCTGGACGAGCACGGCTACTCCGAGGGCACGTTGATCGAGCCGACCGGGCCGCCGCACGGCCAGAACTACGACTTCGACCTCTACATCAGGCACGGCCTGGCCAACGGCCTGCGGATGGAGAAGGCCGTGCAGGCGCTGGGCTACCCGGAGGCGCAGGACGTGGTCGTGCCGTTCCGCGACCTGCCGCCGGGCGAGTGGGACGGCTGGCCGCCGATCTTCACCGCGCAGTACGCGATGTACCACGGCGCGGTGTCCTACACGGTCGAGATCCCCTTGCAGGTCAACAACAACGCCTACGACACGCTGCCGGTGGAGGAGCTGCGCAGGCGCGCGGCGATCAACACCGACGTGTCCGAGGCGACGGTGAGGACCACGCTGGACTACACGGCCGAGCACCGGGTCGAGCTGGTGGACAACCAGATCGAGATCTTCCGGCGCGGCGCCGCTGGTGAGCGGCAGCGGTTCATCCCGGACGGGTTCGTGCCCGGCTTCGGGCCCGAGGACCGGTTCACCACCGAGTTCCCGCGCGCGTACGTGATCCCGGCCGGCGGGGCGCAGCGGTCGGCGACGGCCGCGGCCCGGCTGGTCGACCACCTGGTGGCGCACGACGTGCGGGTGCGGCAGGCCACGCGTGGGTTCTCCCTCGGCGGGCGCACCTACCCGTCCGGCTCGTACCTGGTCGACATGCACCAGCCCAAGCGTGGCCTGGCCAACGTGATGCTGGAGGCCGGCAAGGACCTGTCGGCCGACGCGCCGCAGATGTACGACATCGCCGGGTGGAGCCACCGGCTGCTGTGGGGCGCGTCGGTGGACATCGTGCGCAAGGGTGACGTGCGGGTGCCGAGCAGGCCGGTGGTGGTCGCGTCGCCGACCGGCGGGGTCGACGCCGCGCCGGGCCGCGACCTCGCGCTGCGCGTGGTCGACGGAAAGGACGCGAGCGCGGTCAACGACCTGCTGGGCCGGGGCATCGAGCTGCGCCGCCGGTCCGACGGCACGGTGGTGGTGCCGGCGTCGGCCCAGGTGGCCGCCCGCGAGGTCGCCGACCGCTACGGCGTCCGGTTCGCGCTCGCGCCCACCGGTGAGCCGGGTGCGGTGCTGACCCGGCTGACGGTGGCCGCCGCGGTGGCGCCCGACGAGCTGTTCGCGTTGCGGGACATGGGCTTCGACGTGCGCCCGGTGTCCACGGCGATCCTCGACGGCGGCTACGACCTGTCGCGGGTGGACGTTCTGGTGGTGTCCTCGGGCCTGCGGTTCGACCAGCTGGAGCCGGCCGCCCGCGCCGAGGTCGAGGAGCTGCTCGCCCGTGGCGGCGTGGTCACCCGCGGCTCGACGGGCTCGCGGTTCAACGCCGACGCCGGGCTGCTCCAGGTGACCGCGGTACCCGGCCGGGGCGACGCGAACGGCGTGGTCACCGTGTCGAATGTCGACGCGGACGTGCTGGCCGGCTCGACGTCGACGTCGTTCGTGTACTCGCCGCAGTGGTTCACCGGCCTCGGCGACGGGGTCACCGCGGAGCAGCGGTACGCGACCGGCAACCCGCTGGTGGCCGGCCACTGGCTGCCGAACGAGGACGGCACCGGCGGGCCGGACTCGGCCTCCGGGCAGGCGGCCGTCGTGTCCGGTGTGGACGAACGCGGCGCGCGGGTGCTGATGTTCGGCACCGAGCCGATGTTCCGCGCGCACCCGAAGGGGCTGTACGCGCAGGTGGCCAACGGCATCTACTGGAGCGCCACGAGGTAGCCCCCGCTGGATAGGCTGGGACGGCGCCCTCCCGATCGCGATGGGAGGGCGCCGTTCGCCTGCGGAACGGGGGGAGGTTCGGGTGGGCGCTGTGGCGGGCTGCGCGGCCGGCGCGCTGTTCTTCGACGACGAGGGCCGGGTGCTGGTGGTCGAGCCGACGTACAAGCCGCGGTGGGAGATCCCCGGCGGGATGGTCGAGCCGGGCGAGACCCCGCACGAGGGCTGCGTCCGCGAGGTCGCCGAGGAGCTGGGCCTGAGCGTCGCGGTGGGCCGGCTGCTCGTCGTCGACTGGGCGCCGCATCCCGACCACGGCGACAAGGTGCTGTTCGTCTTCGACGGCGGGCCGCTCCGCGCCGCCGCGGTGGCGGCGATCCGGCTGCCGGCCGACGAGCTCGCGGCGTACGCGTTCGTGGCCGGCGACGAGGTCGGCGAATGGCTGCCGCCGCGGCTGACCCGGCGGGTCACCGAGGCGTTGCGGGCCCGCGCGGACGGCATCACCCGCTACCTCGAGAACGGCGTCCCGGCGCCCTGAGCCGGGACCCCTCCCGAGCGGCGTGCCGTAGATCTGTCCGTACGGAAATCCCAGGGGCGCCACGGAGGACTCGTGCGGCAGGCAACCAGGCTGGAGCTACACCAGATGACGATCGACGCCGCGCGGGCGGTGTTGCACCAGCAGAACATCGGGCATCTCGTCGAGACGGCGACGCGGCGGGCGGTCGGCGAGCGGTTCGCCGACAAGTCGGTCGCGGCCGCCGCGCTCGCGCCGCTCACGGCCGACATCCAGCGGCTCGCCGAGGACGAGGCCCGGGTCACCGCCACCGCGGCCGCCACGGCCGTCGTCGAGGAGGCGCAGGACACCGTCGAGAAGGTCCGGGACGAGGTCGCGGGGCTCGCGGACAAGGCACGGGAGGAGGTCGCGGGCCTGGCGAGCGAGGCGGCCGACCAGACCCGCGAGGCGGTGGCCGAGGCCAGGGAGACCGTGCTGACCGTCGCGCGCGAGGCGACCACGCAGGCGCGGGACACGGCCGACAAGGCCCAGGCGGAGGTGCTCGCGGCAGCCCACGACGCGGCCGAGCGGGCCAGGGACGCCGCCGACTGGGCGCGGGGCGAGATCGCCGTCCTCACCCGGGACGCGACCCGCAAGACCAGGGAGTCCCTCGACTCGGCGCGCGCCACGGTGGCCGACATCGCCCGCGAGGCGGCGGAGAAGGCCTGCGCGAGCTTCGTCCCGTCGCCGATCGAGGTGACCCTGCCGAACGGGCGGGTGAACCGGGTCGTCGGCCACAAGCACGAGGTCCTGCCCGAGCTGATCCTCGCTCTCGGCGCGCGCTGCCACGTGCTGCTCGTCGGCCCGGCCGGCACCGGCAAGTCCACGCTCGCGACCCAGGCCGCCGAAGGGCTCGGCCTGGCGCTGCAGGCCATCTCGCTCGGCCCGACGACGCCGATGAGCAAGGTGTTCGGCTACTTCGACGCGCACGGCACCTACCACGACACACCGTTCCGCCGCGCCTTCTCCCGCGGCGGCGTGATGTTGTTCGACGAGCTCGACAACGGCCACCCCGGCCTGCTCGCCGAGCTCAACCAGGCGCTGGCGCTGGGTGTCTGCGCGTTCGCGGACGGCATGGTCAAGGCGCACGCCGACTTCCGGGTCGTCGCGACCGGCAACACCTACGGCACCGGTGGCGACCGCCAGTACGTCGGCCGGCAGACGCTCGACGCGGCCACCCTCGACCGGTTCGTCACCATCGACGTGCCGGTCGACGAGAAGCTCGAGGAGCGCGTCGCGCTGGCGCACGCGCCGGCGAAGAAGCGGCTCGTGCGTGAGCTGCTGAACGAGGTGCGCAGGCTGCGCAGGGTCGCGGGCGACAAGCGCCTGCCGGTGATGTTCTCCCCGCGGGTCAGCATCGACGGCGCCAAGCTGCTGGCCGCGGGCGCGACGATCGAGCAGGTCCTGCGGTGGCGGGTGATCCGCGGCCTGTCCGACGCGCACCGCGCGGCGCTCGGTCTCACGTCATGAGCGAGCGTGCGAGCGAGTCAGTGTCACAGGGCGACCGTGAGCGGCTCGACCGAGCCTGCGAGGGGGAGTCA
>NZ_WHTD01000256.1 GCF_009379765.1 Actinophytocola sp.
AAGGCGGAGGAAAGCCGCTCGTACTGGATGTACTTGGGCTTTTCTCCAACGCCGTAACACAGACAGGGGCCGCTGTTGGCCGCAGCGGCGTAAAGGTTTCAGGGTCACGTGACACTAGAGTGGGATGCATGGCGGACGAACTGCCGGACTGGGCGCCAACAACTGTTGACCTCGACAGGCCGAATGCCGCTCGGGTCTACGACTATCTCCTTGGTGGAGCATGCCACTTCGAGCACGATCGGGTGTTCGCGGACAAGCTGCTGGAGACCATTCCGGAGGCGAGGAACGCGGCCCGCCGCAACCGCGCCTTCCTGCGCCGGGCGGTCAAGCTCTGCGTCGGCCAAGGCATCCGCCAGTTCCTCGACATCGGGTCGGGCATCCCCACGGTCGGGAACGTGCACGAGATCGCCCAGAAGGCCGCCCCCGACGCCCGGGTGCTCTATGTCGACAACGAACCGGTCGCGGTGGCGCACAGCGAGCTGATCCTCAAGGACAACGACCTGGCCGACGCGGTGTTGGCCGACTTCTCGGACCCGGACACCATCCTCGGCTCCGCGCCCGCGCGACGGTTACTCGACTTCGACCAGCCCATCGCCGTGCTGTTGGCTGCCGTGCTGCATTTCGTCCCGGACTCCGCGAACCCACGCCACACCGTGGCACGGTATGTCGAGGGCATGGCCCCGGGAAGCTACCTCGTCCTCTCCCCCGCCGCACGTGTCACGGTGCAACGGTCGCAGGAGGGCTGGCAGATGTACGAGGAGAGCACGACGCCCGGCGGCGGCCGCACCATCGAACAGGTCACCGAGTTCATGACCGGCACCGAACTGCTGGAGCCGGGCGTGGTGTGGACACCGGAGTGGCGCCCCGAGGCGGACACCGACGTCGGCGACCACCCCGAGCTGTCGTTCGTCTACGCCGCGGTCGGCCACAAGCCGTAGCACCACGAGCGACCACGGTTCACGGCGTGCGGCGTGCGATGCCGACGCCCGGCGGGTTCAGGACCCTGGTGCGCAGCCCGCACAGACACCGACGCCGCGGGTCGCGCACCCGCCGGTCGCGGGTTCCGGGTGGTCTCTGCTGCCGCAGTCGTAGCAATTCGGTCTTTCTCCTGACTTTTGCGTGACGCAATTATGCGACCGGGCTATTGTTCGTGGTCGACGCTGCGACGGCCGCGGCCGCGGCGAACTGCGCGAAGGCCGCGACGACGGTGGTTCGGGCCTCGGGGTCGATCCGTCGCAGTACCGTCGACAGGACCTCGCGACGATCGTGGTCGACCTGGTCGACGATCTGCCGCCCCTTGGGTGTCGGCGCCAGCAGGATCTCCCGCTTGTTGAGCGGATTCTGCGCTCGCTGCAACAGCCCGACCGCGACCAGTCGCTCGCAGGCACGGGTGACCGACGACGGGTTGATGGCCAGCTCCGCGGCAACCACGCCCATGGTGATGGGGGTCCGCTCGGCGACCGTGCGCAGCGCGCGGAACTGGGTCAGGGTGAGCTCGGCGGTGATCTTCTCCACCGTCGAGTCGGCGATTCCGACCATCGCCCGCAGGACCGCCAACGCCGAATCGGCACCGTCACCAGTCGTGAATATTTGCGTCACGCAACTATAGTAAGTCATATGGACCCGGATCCGCACTACGCACACGACCTGGCTCTGCGCTCGTACGTCGAGGCAGTGGCCCGGCGACTCGGCGTCGAGCCCGCGGCGACGTGGACCGAGTACGGCCCGCCGTCCGCGGCCTACATCGCGCTGGCCAACCGCGCGGCCGAGTATCCGGGACGGTTCCTCATGTTGCAGTGGACCAGCGACCGCGGCTGGGCCCTCGCCGTCGAGCCCGAGGGAGCCGAGCGACCCATGGAGCTCGCGGCGTGGCCGGACACCGTTCGCCCGGATCCCGGCGAGCTGGTGGCCGACGTGCGACGAACGCTCACGCCCGTGCCCGGAGTCTCCGTCGGCCTGCCGGAAGGGGGACGGCCGTGCGCGCGCTGACCGTGGCACCCGGGCAACGGGGCTCGCTCCGGGTGTCCGACGTGCCCGATCCCGTGCCGGCACCGAACGAGCTGCTCGTCCAGGGCCTCGCCATCGGCGTGTGCGGGACGGACAAGGAGATCGTCGGCGGCGAGTACGGCTGGGCGCCGCCCGGGCAGGACCGGCTCGTGCTGGGCCACGAGTCCCTCGGTCGGGTGCTGACGAGCCCGCCGAACTCGAAGTTCGCCCCAGGAGACCTGGTTGTCGGGGTGGTTCGGCGGCCGGATCCGGTGCCGTGCGGGGCATGCGCGCGCGGCGAGTTCGACATGTGCCGCAACGGCCGCTACACCGAACGCGGGATCAAGGAGCTCGACGGCTACGGCAGCGAGCTGTGGCGCGTGGAAACCGACTACGCCGTGGCCCTCGACCCGCAGCTCGAGTCCGTCGGCACGCTGATGGAGCCGACGACGGTGGTGGCGAAGGCATGGGAACAGGTGCAGCGGGTCGGTGAGCGCGCCTGGTTCGACGCCAGCCGGGTGCTGGTGACCGGTGCCGGACCGATCGGTCTGCTCGCGGCCCTGCTCGGCGTGCAGCGCGGTCTGGACGTGCACGTGCTCGACCGGGTGACCGACGGCCCCAAGCCAGACCTGGTCAAGGCGCTCGGCGCGACCTACCACCACGACCCAGTCGACTCCGTGGCGGCGCGGATCGAGCCCGACGTGGTCATCGAGGCCACCGGCGCGGGTCAGGTCGTGTTCGACGCGCTGGCGAACACCGCGGCCTACGGAATCGTCTGCCTGACCGGTGTGTCCGCGGCCGGCCGCCGGGTCGGCGTGGACGCGGGCGCCATCAACCGCGAGCTGGTGCTGGAGAACGACGTCGTCGTCGGGTCGGTCAACGCCAACCTGCGCCACTACCAGCAGGCCGCCGAGGCACTGGCGACAGCCGACGTCGCGTGGTTGACCGAGCTGGTCAGCCGGCGGGTCCCGCTCACCCGGTTCGCCGACGCCTTCGCCACCCGGCCGGACGACGTCAAGGTCGTCATCACGCTCACCGACCACGCCTGAACAGAGGACGAACGGACATGGCCCCACCGATCGAGGACTACGCCCTGCTGGGCGACCTGCAGACCGCCGCACTGCTGTCCCGAACCGGCAGCATCGACTGGCTCTGCCTCCCCCGGTTCGACTCCCCGGCCTGCTTCGCGGCGCTGCTGGACGACGAGCGAGCCGGAAGCTGGCAGCTCGCCCCCACCACCGGAGGACCCGCCACCCGGCGTGGCTACCGCGGCGACTCGTTGATCATGAGCAGCGAGTGGGACACGCCCGAGGGCACGGTCCGCGTGCTCGACTTCATGCCCCCGCGCGGCGACGCGCCCGACGTGGTCCGCATCGTCGAGGGCGTCTCCGGTGCGGTGCCGATGCGGATGACCTTGCGGCCGCGGTTCCACTACGGCTCGGTCACCATGGGTTCGCTTCGAGGACGGGCAGTACGTCGCCGTCGCGGGACCGGACGCGGTATGGCTGCGCACCCCCGTGCACCTGCACCAGCACGACGCCGCGACCCACGCCGACTTCACCGTCTCCGCGGGAGACCGTGTTCCGTTCGTGTTCACCCACCACGCCTCGCACCTCCCCCGGCCCGACTCCGTCGTCGCGGACGACGCCCTCGCCGGCACGGAGTCCTTCTGGGCGGAATGGATCGCCCAGTGTCGGTACGACGGCCGGTGGCCGGAGGCCGTACGCCGGGCGTTGATCACCCTCAAGGCCCTGACCTACGCCCCGACCGGTGGCATCCTCGCCGCCGCGACCACCTCACTGCCCGAGCAGCTCGGCGGTACGCGCAACTGGGACTACCGCTACTGCTGGCTTCGCGACGCCACCTTCACCTTGCAGGCCCTCATCGGGACCGGGTTCACCACCGAGGCGCGCGAGTGGCGCGAATGGCTCGTCCGCGCGGTCGCGGGCGATCCGGCCGACCTCCAGATCATGTACGGGCTGGACGGCGCCCGCGGGCTGACGGAGACGACGCTCGACTGGCTGTCCGGGTACGAAGGATCCGCACCGGTCCGGGTCGGCAACGCCGCGGCCGACCAGTTCCAGCTCGATGTCTGGGGCGAGGTGCTCGACGGCCTGCACCTCGTCCGCGAGGCCGGGCTTCCGGTCTTCCACACCGCATGGGACCTGCAACGCGGGCTGCTCGACTTCCTCGAAGGGCACTGGGACCAGCCCGACAACAGCCTGTGGGAGGTTCGCGGCCCCCGCCGCCAGTTCGTGCACTCCAAGGTGATGGCCTGGGCCGGCGTCGACCGCGCCGTGCGCACCGTCGAACGCCACGGCCTCGTCGGTCCGACCCAGAGCTGGTGCCGGTTGCGCGACCGCATCCACGCCGATGTCTGTGCGCACGGCTACGACGCCGACCGCGGGACGTTCACCCAGTTCTACGGCTCCCGAGGCCTCGACGCCGCGCTGCTCCTCATCCCCCGCGTCGGGTTCCTGCCGTGGAGCGATCCGCGCGTCCGCGGCACGATCGAGGCCGTTCGCACGCATCTCGCCCACGACGGGTTCGTCCGGCGCTACGACACCGATGCCGACGGATGCGTCGACGGCCTACCCGGCGGCGAGGGCAGCTTTCTCGCCTGCACCTTCTGGCTCGCCGACGCGCTGCACGGCATCGGCCGCACCGATGAGGCACGCCGGCTCTTCGAGAAGGTTCTGGCCCTGCGCAACGATGTCGGCCTCCTCAGCGAGGAGTACGACGCGACCCTCGGCCGCCAGATCGGGAACGTCCCGCAGGCGTTCAGCATGGTCGGGCTCGTCAACACCGCCCGCCACCTGGAGGGCACCCCCATCACCACGCACACGAACCCGGGGCTTCCCGATCTTGTGCATCTCGTCCCCTGACCCGCGGGACGGGGACTCGCCGTACCCGAACCGGGGACCCGCGGGTCCGGAACGGGACCGGGTTGATGCCGAGCCGGTCGCACACCAGCAGGGTGACCGGCGCGATGAGCAGCACGGTGGTGACGTTGTCCAGGAACGCCGAGGCGACCGCGGTGATGAGCACCAGCAGGACCATGATCCGCAGCGGGGATCCCTTGGCGCGCTTGGCCGCCCAGATCGCGACGTACTCGAACACGCCGGTCCGGCGCAGTACCCCGACGATGATCATCATGCCGAGGTCACTCCGGCCGGGACGAGGGCCGGGTCGCGGGTGGGGTCAGGGCGAGCTGCAGCAGCCGGGACGCGGTGATCATGCCGACCATCTCCTCGCCGCGCATCACCGCCGCGAGCGGGCAGCGCAGCCTGGCCATCACCGCGGCCACCTCGACGATCGTGTCGTCGTCGTTCACCACCGCCAGCTCCGGCGCGTCGTTCGGCAGGAGTGCCCGAACCGTCTTGCCGCGCAGCTTGTCCGCGACCCGGTCGGCCATCGACTCCGACAGGACCCCGGCCAGCGACGGGTCGTCCTGCACGTAGCTCGGCACCAGGATCCGCACGACCTGCGACGCCGGCAGGATCGACAACGGCTTGCCAGCAGGGTCGCAGACCACCAGGCCGGGCAGCCGACGCTCCGCCAGCTGGGTCACCGCCGCCCAGGCGTCGGACTCCACGCCGACCACCGGAAAGTCCTCGGCCATCTCGTTCGCGTGCACGATCGCAGACTACGACGGTACGGACTCGGACGTGGTGCGACCGCATGCGACTCCCGGGAACGGTCGCGGACCCGCCCCGGTCAGGGACGGGACGCCGACCAGACTTCCCGGCACACCGCCCATCAAGATGCCGCAAAGACCCCGGCCAGGGCAACCGGATGAGCGCTACGACACCCGGACGCGGCACCAGACCCGCCGGGCGGACGGACCGGCGCGCGGGCATCCCGCGCAACGGCTGCCGCGGCTACAACCCCTTGACCGCGGCGACGAGCTTGCCGAGCGAGTCCTTCGCGTCGCCGAACAGCAGCGTCGTCTTCGGGTCGAACAGCAGCTCGTTCTCGATGCCCGCGAAGCCGGGGCGCATCGAGCGCTTGAGGAACACGATCGACTCGGCGTGCTCGACGTCGAGGATCGGCATGCCGTAGATCGGCGAGCCGGGCACCGCGTGCGCCGCCGGGTTCACCACGTCGTTCGCACCCACCACGAGCGCCACGTCCGTCGTGCGGAACTCCGGGTTGACCTCGACCATCTCCTTGAGCTTCTCGTAGGGGACGTCCGCCTCGGCCAGCAGCACGTTCATGTGGCCCGGCATCCGGCCGGCGACCGGGTGGATCGCATACACCACCTCGATGCCGCGTCGCTCCAGCTCGTCGGCGAGGTCGCGCAGCGTGTGCTGGGCCTGCGCCACCGCGAGCCCGTACCCGGGCGCCACGATCACCTTGCGGGCATAGGCGAGGAGGATCGCGACGTCCTGCGGGCCGGCCGAGCGGACCGGGCGGTTCGACTCCGCGGTACTGCCCAATGTGGACCCACCGGCGAACGCGCCGAACATGATGTTCACCAGTGATCGGCCCATGGCGTCGGCCATCATCTTGGTCAGCAGCGTGCCGGACGCGCCGACCAGCGTCCCGGCCACGATCAGCAGCACGTTGGACAGCACGTAACCACTCGCCGCCACGGTGATCCCGCTGAACGCGTTGAGCAAGGAGATGACGATCGGCACGTCCGCACCGCCGACCGGCAGCACCAGGAGGAGGCCGAGGCCGAGGGTCAGCACCGCGAGCAGGACGGCACCGACCACAGACCCGCCGAAGGTGACCCAGATCCCGGTGGCGAGCGAGCCCGCGACAGCCGCGACGGCCACCCAGCGCATGCCCGGGAAGATCATCGGCCGGCCGGTGACGAGCTCCTGCAGCTTGGCGAAGGTGAGCACCGAGCCGGAGAAGGTGATCGAGCCGATGAGGATCGTGAACGCGGTCACCGCGAGGTGCGCGACTCCGCCCATGTCACCGTCGCCGGTCCCCTCGGCCAGCTCCAGCAGCGCGACCAGCGCGCCGGCCGCGCCGCCGACGCCGTTGAACAGCGCCACCATCTGTGGCATCGCGGTCATCGCGACCCGCCGCGCGGCAACCGTGCCGATCGCGCCGCCGATCGCGATCGCGAGCAGGACGAGCACCAGGCGGTCCGGGCGTTCGTGGGCGAACACCACGAGCACGGCGACCAGCGCGCCGGCCGCACCGATCACGTTGCCCCGCCGAGCGGACTTCGGCGAGGACAACCCCTTGAGCGCGATGATGAAGCAGACCGCCGCGACGAGGTAGAGCAGGGCCGTCCAGGTCTCGTTCACGCCTGGGGCTCCCTCTCCTTGCGAGCCCGGCCCCGGCTCCGGAACATCCGCAGCATCCGGTCGGTCACCACGAACCCGCCGACGAGGTTGATCGTGGCGAGCACGATCGCCACCAGCTCGAGCACGAAGATCGCGGTGGACTCGGTGTGCGCGGCGACCGCGATGGTGCCGACCAGGACGATGCCGCTGATCGCGTTCGAGCCGGACATCAGCGGCGTGTGCAGGGTGGAGGACACCTTGGAGATGACCTCGTAGCCGACGAAGATCGCCAGCACGAAGACCGTGAGCAGCGCGATGCCGTCCATCTAGGACTTGTCCTCTCCGAGCAGTTCACGGGTCGGCGCGTGCCGGACCTCGCCGGCGTGGGTGACACAGCAGCCGGCGATGATCTCGTCGTCGAAGTCCGGGGCGATCGCGCCGTCGGAGTGCATGAGCAGCACCAGGTTGACGACGTTGGTGCTGTAGAGATGGCTCGCCTGGGCGGGCAGCTGGCTGGGCACGTTCGCCCCACCCCACACTGTCGCGCCGCCGATGGTGACCTCCTCCCCCGGCTTGGCGCCCTCGACGTTGCCACCCGACTCCGCCGCGAGGTCCACCACCACCGAGTCCGGCCGCATACCGGCGACCATGTCCGTGGTGACCAGCAGCGGCGCGGTCCGGCCGGGCACCGCGGCGGTGGTGATCAGCACGTCGGCATCCGCCACGTGCGGGGCGAGCAGCGCACGCTGCAGCCGCGAGCGCTCCTCGGTCATCTCCCGCGCGTAACCACCGGCACCCTCCAGCGTCGGCAGCTCCAGCTCGACGAACTCGGCACCGAGACTGCGCACCTCCTCCGCCGACGCCGCCCGCACGTCATAGGCCCGCACCTTCGCACCCAACCGGCGCGCGGTCGCGATCGCCTGCAGACCCGCCACACCCGCA
>NZ_WHTD01000037.1 GCF_009379765.1 Actinophytocola sp.
TCAAGATCACCGATCGTGAGATGAGAACACTCCTCGCGCGGTATCTGACCCCACACGAGTGGCACGGCGAATGGAACTACACCATCAGCCCGACCGACACACCCAGTTGAGCGTGTTGTTCATTTCCAAGCCCTAACCTGCCGGCCCCACGCACCTGTCAGGGGCCGTCCGGCGCAGAGGAGGGCGCGGTAGGTTCAGCCGTTCGGGCGGTCTGCTGTCCCCCGCTTGGGGGTGGCGTCGAGCCCGGTGCCTGGGCGTAGCTGGTGTTCTCGGTCGTCGTCCTGGTCTGGTCCAGCGAGTTGACCTCGGTGATCGTGGTCGTCTCGTAGACCACGACGTGGTCCTCGTAGGTCGTCGTCTGCCGTTCGACCCTGGTCTCCCGGTAGACGATCGGCGCGGTCTCGTCGAACGGCGCCTCCTCGCTCATCATCGGCGAGTCGAGCCGGCTGCCGTCCTCCGTCGTCGTCGTGGCGGGCGCGGGCGCCTCCTCGGTCGGCGTGACGTCCCGCGCGGGCCTGTCGGCCTCGGGCGCCGGACCCTCGCGCGGCACCCTGCGGTGGGTGGTCAACTCACCCTCGGTGACCTGCAGCGACGACTCGCTCGACCGACCCGCGGGCGGCTCGTCGACGTGGAGCTCGACGCCGCGCTTGCCGGCGAGGTCGACCGGGGCGGCCGAGCCGTCGCCGTCGCTGCCCCATGGGGCAGCGACGAACCCGAGCACACCGATGGCGGCGGCCGAGCCGGCGGCGATGCCGATCTGGATCTTGGTGCTGACGAGGAGGCTCTTGACCGACGCGCCCAGCCCGCCCGCCTGCGCGGCGAGCCCGGCCCCGGCGACGACCGCGACCGGCGCGGCGACGTACGCGGCGTGCGCGCGCAGGCCCGAGCAGACGTCCCGGAGCTCGGCGTACATGGCCGTGCAGGACGCGCAGGTCTGCAGGTGAGCGCGGATCCGCCGACGCTCGATGCCCGAGGTGCTGCCCGCGGTGTACGCGCCGAGCTTCTCGAGTACCGAGCGGCAACCGGTGGCGCTGCGGTCGGCGGCGAGGTGTGCCTGCAGGTATGCGGCGCGCAGACCCTGGCGGGCGCGCCGGGCCAGGGCCGCGGTGGCGTTGGGACTGAGCCCGAAGTTGGTGGCGACGGCGGCCGGGCGCTCGCCCTCGACCTCCATCTTCCAGAGCACGTTGCGCCAGCGTTCCGGAAGGCTCGTGAACGCGCGGCGGATGAGGCTGCGCTCGGTGAACTGGCCAGAGGTGTCCGGGTCGGAGGCCGCCCGGTGGGTCAGCTCCTCGTCGCTGACCGGCACGTCCTTGCGCCGCAGGCTCCACTCCCATGCCACCCGCCGCGCGACGATGAGCAGGTAGCCACGCACGTTGTCGACAGGTCCGGAGCCGCGCCGGATCGCTTGGAGGACGCGGAAGAACGCCTCCGCGGTGAGGTCCTCGGCCTCGGCCCGGTCGTTGACCAGTCCGAGGGCGAGCCGGAACACGGCGGTGGAGTGCCGCGAGAACAGCTCGCCGAAGGCCGCGTCCTCACCGGCTCGGAGCCGCTCGAGCAGCGTCCGATCCTCCGCATCTGCCCCGGTCGCGTGTTCCGTCGTGCCCTTGTCCGCCCTGTTCGCTCCAGTTGATCTCGGAACTTCGCCGGTCATCGAACCGGCACCTCCTCCCGGCCGCCACGGGAATCTGGCTCAACATGCCACAGGACGGTTTCGTGTGGACGGCAAACGTTAAGAACGTTAAGGCGATACATACGAAGGTATTAGGCCGTTCGGCCCAGCCGAATCTCGCAGGCGGCGGGCGGATACCCCGCCGCCCGATCGGCTAAACTCGTCGCGAGCAATGCGGACGTGGCGCAGCTGGTAGCGCATCACCTTGCCAAGGTGAGGGTCGCGGGTTCGAATCCCGTCGTCCGCTCGCGATGGGCGGAGTGTGCCCGCCGAACACGCGGGCCGCCTCGCTCGCCTTTTGTTCCGGGGGCCGAGCCCCCGGACCCCCACGGTGCGAACCCCTCCCGACCCAGCGTGCGGACGTTGGGATCCCGACCCACATGCATCCACCCTCGGGCCCCACGGTGCCGGCTCGCGCTGACCCAGCTTGGTTCTATGGGGTGTTCACCAGCCTCTCGGATTTCGTTTGGGACTCCTCGCTCGTTTTCGGTCTTGCGGCTCGGGCCTGGGGGCGGGGCGTGGTAACAACATCCCGAGGACCAGGACGCACAGGGAGGCGCGGCGGCGATGGGGTGGCAGGACCGGTTCCGGGAGCTCGGCGACTTGTTGATCTCCGGGGAGATCACCACCGACGAGTACCGGACGCGGAGCGAGGAGATCCTCGCCGAGGCCGATGTCGACGCGGCCGCGGACACACAGCCCACCGAGACCGAGGCCGAGCAGGATCGGACCCGGGTGCACATCCCGGTGTCCGCGGCCTGGGAGGCGCCGTCCGGTGAGATGACGCAGATCGTCGGCGCCCGGGACGAGACCACGACGGTCGGCAGCGACACGATCGGCGACAACCTCGATGGTGCGACCGTGCTGACCGAGCCGCCCGAGAGCACCGCCGACTGACCATGCCGACCGACCATGCCGACCAGCGACAGAGCGCGGACACGACCCTCGGTCGCGCCCGCCGAACTGAGGCCGCTCGCTGGTGGCCTAATCGGCTTTGACATGGTATTCGGGTGACGAGCACGGTCTTGAAGAAGGATCCGGAGGCGGATCCGCCGCGCGAGCCGAGCACCGACGAGAGCCAGGACGGGGAGCGCGGTTCCAGAGCCGACGCGTGGGTCGCCTCGCTGAAGAGCCGGCTCACCGACCGCACCGTCGCCCGGCTCGTCGAGCTGCTCGCGCTGATCCCCACGATCGCGATCGTGCTCGAGGTGTCGCGCGCGGGGAAGCTGCAGTGGCTCGACTACTGGTACGTGCTGATCCGGATCACCAACCCGGACGGCTCGTTCCGCCTCGGCGGGATCTTCACGCCGCAGAACGAGCACCCGCTGATGATCCCGTCGCTGCTGTACTGGCTCGACGCGCGGCTCGCGGACGGCGACAACCGGGTACTGGGCTACCTCGTCGTGGTGGTCGCCGCCGTCACCGTGCTGCTCCTGCGCTCCGCGCTGCCGAAGACCATGCCGCCGCTGCTTCGCGCCGGCCTGGTGGTCGCCGCGTCCGCGCTGATCTTCAGCCTGCAGGGCCTGCACATGTTCGTCCGCTCGATGAGCGGCTCCGCGTGGCTCACCGCCAACCTCATCGTGGTCTGCTCGCTGCTGCTCGCGAACAAGCGCAAGTGGGTGCTCGCCTGGGTCGTCGCCGTGCTGGCGAGCATGACCTACGGCACCGCGTTCGCCCTCTGGCCCGCGCTCGCCGTGCTCGCGACGCTGCACAAGGAGCGTTGGCGGATCCGGCTCGCGCCGCTCGGCATCGGCGTCGTGATCGTCGGCATCTGGTACATCCTCAAACCCAACACGTGGCTCGGCGGCACGCCGGCCAACGACATCGGCTCGCTGCTGTACACGTTCCTCACCATCGTCGGGAAGATGTGGACGGCCGACAACTCGGGCTTCGCGGTGGCCGCCGGCGCGCTGATGCTGATCGTCTACGCGGTGCTGATGTCCAACAAGACCGCGCACGACAAGGGACTGCGGTTCTGGTGGGCGCTCGCCACCTACGGCGTGCTGGCCTGCGGCATGATCGCCACCGCGCGCATCGACTTCGGCGCCGACTTCGGCCTCACCAGCCGGTACTCCTCGCTCGCGGTCATGGTCTCGGTCCCGCTGCTCGTGCTGATGGGCGCGGTGCTCTACAAGGGCCTGCCCCGCAACGCGCTGAAGATCGCGGTCACCGCCATCGGGGTCGGCGTCGTCGGGTTCACCCTCGGCCTGCCCACCGCGGCCGACCTGCGCAACCAGATCAAGGAGCACCCGCTCGAGGGCATCGCGATCCGCGCGGGCTACGGCGACGCGCTCGGCCCGGTGCTGCCCAAGGAGCGCGAGCTGCAGCCGGACCTCGTGGCACTGCACCACTACCCGTTCAACGGGACGTTCACGCTCGGCTGCGGCGGCCCGGAGCTCGGCTCCACGATCACCCTCTCGAAGACCACCGCACTGCCCCAACCCGGCACCCGCAGCCCGGACAAGCCCACCGGCATGATCGACTCGATCGAGCCGCGCGGCGAGGCCGACCTGATCACCGGGTGGGCCACCGGGGGCACCAACCGCAACGCCGACCAGGTGCGCTGCACGCTGGTCGTGGACGGGGACGGCAAGGTCGTGGGGGCCGGCGTGAGCCTGCTGCCGCGCAGTGACGTCACCGGCAAGTACTGGGGTCTGCCACCCGACGTAGGCTTCAGGGCAATCGGACCGGTCACCGACGAGACACGCATCGTGGTCGTCTACGAAAGCGGCGCGATGCGGTGGCTGCCGGCACAGGTCAGCGACACCGGAGACGAACAGTGACAACCGAGCCCAGCATCGAGGCCGTGCCCGACGTTCAGATCAGCGTCCTGATCCCGGTCAAGGACGAGGAGCAGACGCTGGCCACGCTGGTCGACGAGATCGGCACCATGTTCGAGACCATGCCCGAGGTCGAGTACGAAGTGATCTTCGTCGACGACGGCAGCGTGGACACCAGCTGGACGGTCATGCAGGAGCTGGCCACCACCAACGAGCGGGTCCGGGCGCTGCGGCTGCGGCGCAACTTCGGCAAGGCCGCCGCGCTCGCCGCCGCGGTCGACGAGGCGCGTGGCGAGCGGATCGTCACGATGGACGCCGACCTGCAGGACGACCCGGCCGAGGTGCCGCGGCTGCTGGCCGAGCTCGACGACGGCGCCGACCTGGTGTCCGGGCACAAGGCCGACCGCAAGGACCCGCTGGGCAAGCGGCTGCCGTCCAAGTTCTTCAACAAGATGACCGGCGTGATCACCGGCCTCAAGCTCAACGACCACAACTGCGGGCTCAAGGCGGCCAGGACCGAGGTCTACCGGCGGGTGCCGCTCTACGGCGAGCTGCACCGCTACATCCCGGCGCTGGCCCACCAGACCGGCTACCGGGTGCGCGAGCTCGCGGTCAACCACCGCCCGCGCGAGCACGGCAAGTCGAAGTACGGTTTCGAGCGCTACGTGCGCGGCGCCATCGACCTGCTGACGGTCATGACCATCACCAAGTACGGCAGGCGGCCGGCGCACCTGTTCGGCGGCCTCGGGCTCGCGTCCGGTCTGCTCGGCTTCGTCGTGCTGGCCTACCTGACGATCGCGAAGATCTTCGGCGGCGCGGCCATCGGTGACCGGCCGCTGCTGATGTTGGGCATCCTGCTCGTGATCCTGGGCGTGCAGATGATCTCCATCGGGCTGATCGCGGAGATCGTGCTGCACCGGACGGCGAACCGGCGAGAAGCGACGGACCTGATCTCGGAACGGACGAAGACGCTCGAGCCCGCCGACGCGGCCGAGCCCAAGCCGACGGTGAGTGCGCAATGAGCGAGCGTGCGAGCGAATCAATGTCACAGGGTGCCCACGAGTGGCAGCACCGAGCCTGCGAGGGGCTGTCATGAGTGGCATCCGGGGCGCGTACGTCATGGGCGTGAGGACGGTCCGCAAGGCCGCGGACAAGGCCGGCCTGCTGGCGAAGCTGGAGAACAGCGAGTCGCCGCGGATGCGCCACCTGCGCACGCTGTTCTCGATCTTCGACGCTGGCGACCTCGCCCGGATGGACCTCGCCTGGTGGAGCTACCCGGCGATGCGGCGGGTCGAGGCGTTCCTGGCCGAGCGGCCCGGCGCGCGGGTGTTCGAGTTCGGCGCGGGCGCGAGCACCGCGTGGCTCGCCCGCCGCGCCGGCCAGGTCGACTCGGTCGAGCACGACACCCGGTGGGTCGAGTACGTCCGTGAGCTGCTGGCCGACACCCCCGGGGTGAAGCTGCACGCGGTACCGGCCACGCCGGCGACCGCCGAGACCGTGATCCGGTCCGGGCGGGTCGGCCACACCGATCTCGACTTCGGCGACTACGTGGCCACGATCGACCAGGTCGGCGGCCCGTTCGACGTCATCGTGGTCGACGGGCGGGCGCGCAACGACGCGTTCCGCCGCTCGCTGGACCACCTCGCCGACGGCGGTGTCGTCGTGTACGACAACATCAGGCGCAAGCGGTACTGGGACGTCGTGTCCGCGCTCCCCGGGCTGCGCATCGAGCTGCTCAAGGGCGCCACGCCGACGCTGCCCTACCCCACGACCACCGGGCTGATCTGGCGTGACTGACGAGCCGGCCGGGACGCCCGACACACCGGTTCGGCCTCCGAAGCCGAGCCGGCGGGCCGACCTGCTGGCCATCGTCTTCGTGGTGATCGCGGTCGGCGTCGCCGGCTGGGCGCTGCGCCACCAACTGCCGGACGTGCTCGACGCGGTAGGCCGGATCGCCTGGTGGCGCGCGGTGCTCGCGCTCGGCTGCGTGGTCGCCGGCCTGCTCGCCACGGCCGAGGTGTGGAAGTACTGCCTCGTCGCGCTCGGCTCGCGGGTCACGTCGAACGCCGCCCGGCAGATCTTCTTCCCCGCCCAGGTCGGCAAGTACCTGCCGGGCTCGATCTGGCCGTTCCTGGCCCAGATGCGGTTCGCCCGCGAGCACGGCGTGCCGGGCGGTCTCGCGTTGCTCGCCGGCTCGGTGTTCCTGGTCGTGCACGCGGTGACCTCGGTGCTGGTCGGCGCGCTGCTGCTGATCAGCCAGCCGGACCTGGTGAGCAGGTTCGGCTGGGCCGGCGTGTGCATCCCGCTGGCGCTGGTGCTGCTGCACCCGAAGGTGATCAACCTGCTGGCCCGCAAGCTCGCCGGCCGCTCGGGGGTCGAGCCGCCGGTGCTGCGCTGGTCGCACCTGGTGCGGCCGCTGGCCTGGATGCTTCCCGCGTGGCTCGGCTACGGCGCGGCGGGCTACCTGCTGGCCGACCCGTTCACCGACTCGGTCCTGCAGCTCGCCGTGGTGTGCACGGGCGCGTTCGCGCTGGGCTGGATCGTCGGCCTGGTCGTGTTCATTGCGCCGGCCGGTGTCGGCGCGCGGGAGGCGGTGCTGATCCTCGCGCTCTCCCCACTCCTGGGCGTCGCCGCCGCGACGACGGTCAGCGTGATCCTGCGCGTGGCCCACACGCTGGCCGACATGCTGCTGGCGCTGCGGTACGGCATGGTCCGGGCCCGCCGAAACCGGCGGCACGGCCAGCCGGTGCCCTCCGCCTAGCGTGAAACGGGCCTCGACGCGGCTTCGCTCATCTCGCGCACAGCACACATACGTGCCGGCTAACGTAACGCGCGTGACCTTGCACGATCGGCGACCGGTCGGCGGGTTGCCCCCGCTGCACGAGGCGTGGCTGCCGCGGGAGCATTCCCTGCACCGCCCGCGGCACGGTGGCCGCCAGCTCACCGCGCTCGTCTGCGCGCTGGTCTTCTTCACCGCGCCCACGTGCATGTGGGTGTTCGGCATGCGCCCGGTGGAGCTGGAGAACCACCAGGTCGCCGGCTTCCCGAGCGTGCTGGACGGCTGGGGCTTCCTCACCAGGATGGATCCCTGGGCGACGGAGAACCTCGTGTTCCGCGCCGACGCCATCCAGGCCGCCGACTGGGTCAGCCGCACGTTCTTCGGCGAGGCGGCGCCCTACGACCAGGGCGGCGGAGCGCCGTCCGGCCCGCTGCCGGGCAGCCCGGACGAACCGCCCCCGGGCGGCGAGTCGGGCGACCCGTCCGGCGACCAGGACTCCGCCGGCTACCGCCGGGTCATCGAGGGCGACGACGGCTGGATGTACCTCGGCCTGGACGTCACCAACAAGTGTCGGCCGAAGCAGCCGGTGGATCGCAGCATCGCGCAGCTCACCGCGTTGCGGGACGCGGTCGAGTCCTCCGGCCGCAAGTTCATGCTCGTGGCCGTGCCGGACAAGACGACGATGGTGCCCGAGCACCTGCCGGACAACTACCCGGGCAAGACCTGCGCCCGGGAGGCCACGCCGGAGCTGTGGCGCGACCTGGCGGTCGCCCGCGCCATCGACATGCGACCACCGCTGCAGTCGGCGAGCGAGCAGCTCGACCGCCCCGTCTACTTCCCACTGGACTCGCACTGGACCGACGAGGGCGCGCTGACGATGGTCCGTCAGGTCGCCGACCGGCTCGAGCCCGGTGTCTCCGCGAACTGGCGCATCACCCGCGGGGAGACCCGCACGGCGAACGCCGACCTGCCGCCGCTGATCGGCAAGCAGGGCGAGAACAAGTCGACGGGCTTCCACCTGCTGCCCGACGGCGAGACCGATCGCACCGGACCGCACCTCAAGGACCCCCGCAAGCCGATCCGGCGCACCTCTGAGCCCATCGAGGGCATGGTCGACCGCCCGACGCTGCTGCTCGGCGACTCGTTCATGCTGCCAGCGTCGGCGTACCTGTCGGCTGCGTTCTCCGACATCACCCAGCTCTACTACAACACGGTCGAGTCGGACCCGGGCCTCGTCGCGTCCACCATGGCGGACAGCGAGGTCGTCGTCTTCGAGATCGTGGAGCGCAACATCGCGCTCGGGACACCGGCGATGCTCGACCCCGCGTTCATCGAGCGGGTGCGCCAGGAACTCCAGAAACATCCGATTCGCTAGCGCTACAGGGAGATCGACCAATGACCTGGCAGGACAGCCTGCGCCAACTCGACGCGCGACTGGCCGACGGTGAGATCGGTGCCGCCGACTACCGCAAGGCTCGGGACGAGATCCTCGCGGAGGCGTCCAGCGGCAACCAGTCGGTCGGCGGCGAGACACCCAAGGGCGAGCTCTGGATGTCGACGAACCCCGCCGCGCCACCGGCTCAGCCCGCGCAGGTCGACAGCGAGACCACTCAGGTGGTCAAGACCGACGACGGGGCCACGCAGGTGGTCACTCCCGACGACGGGGCCACGCAGGTGGTCACTCCCGACGACGGAGCGACCCGGACGGTCACCCCTGACGAGGCCACGCAGGTGGTCACGCCCGACGACGAGGCGACCCAGGTGGTCAAGGCGGAGATGCTCACCTCGGCCCCGCCCGGGCCGCGGATCCAGCAGCAGCGGCCGCCGCAGTTCGGTCCGCCGGTCCCTCCCATCCAGTACCCGAGGGCGGCGCCGATCCAGGGGCAGGAGGTGTTCGCCGAGGCCCGGTCGTCAGGCGCCGGCACGGCACTGAAGATCCTCGTCCCGCTGCTGATCCTCGCGCTGGTCGGCGTGGCCGTGTGGTGGTTCGCGCTTCGCGACGACTCGACACCGGCCGTGCAGAACGAGGATCCGCCGGCCAGCAGCCAGCAGCCCTCGGCGTCGCAGGTGCCGAGCGTCGCCGACGTCGCCGAGAAGGTGCCCGCGCTGCCCGGCGAGGCGAAGCCGGAGAGCGGGACCCTGACCGCGGCCGAGGCGCAGGAGCAGAAGCTGCTCACCCCCGCCTACGCCAAGCTGCTCACCGACAACGGCGTCGACGACATCGTGTACCGCAAGTCGGCCGGCGACGGGTTCGGCTACCTGCTGGTGGCCGCGCCCATCGAGCCGAGCGGCGGTGCCGTCGACACCGCCACGGCCACCAGCGACAACCTGCGGCAAGCGGGGTTCGAGACGGCCGACCCGGCGGAGTCCCTCGGGGTCCCGGTGGTCACCCGGACGGACCAGTTCTTCCGGACGTTCGTGGCCATGTACGCCTCGGAGGACATCTGGGTCCAGCTCAACGTGTCCGGCCCGCCCGACGGGGACGCGGCCGCACTGCGGACGGAGTTCGAGAAGGTCCTGCGGTCGGTGACGAAGGAGCTTCCGGCCGCCTGAGGTCGGGACCCCGACCCCGTGCACAATAAGCCCGTTCGGGGTTGCCGGATCGGTATGCCGGGCGTCGCGACCGGTAAGTAGGAAGGGAGGCCAGGGTGTCCTGGCAGGACGAACTCCGCAGGCTCGACGAAGAGCTCGCATCCGGGCGAATCTCGGCCGACGACTACCGGTCACGTCGCGACCAGATCATGTCGTCCGCGGTGTCGCAGGGCAGCCAGCCCGCCTCCGGGACCACCCCGGGCGAGGCGACCACGATGCTGACCCCGGTCACCCCGCCGGGCCAGGACGAGCAAGGTCAACAGGGCCAGCAGGGTCAGGGCGGCGACGCCGACAAGACGCAGATCGTCTCCAACCAGGACATGGGCGACTCCGACCGCACGCAGACCGTCGGCGGCTGGCGGGCCACCCCGCCCGGCGACGACAGCGGCCGGACCCAGGTCGTGCCGGGCGTGCCCGGCGTCCCCCCGCAGGCACAGGCTGGCGCGTGGCCGGTGCGGCCCGCCCCGCCACCCAACCCGTCGCCGCCCGGTGGCTTCCCGCAGCCGAACTATCCGCCGAACCAGCCACCCTGGCAGGCCGAGGAGGACTTCGCTCCGCCGTGGGCCGGCCAGGAGTTCCCGCCGCTCGCCGCCGCCGGCACCCCGGACTGGGCCAGACAAGGCCCGGAGGTCTTCGATACCGAGAAGAAGTCCGGCGGGATGAAGGTGTTCGGCATCATCGCCATCGTCGTGGTGCTGCTCGGCGTCGCGGCCGGCGCCTACTTCCTGTTCCGCCCGGACGACAGCACCCGGAACACCGGGGACTCGACCAACGAGGAGAAGCCGCCCGCCACCTCCGAGGCGCCGCCCACCTCCGAGAAGCCGAAGGGCCCGATCGCGGAGCTGCCGGGCGAGGCGTCCGACATGGGCGATGTCGACACGTTCCCCAAGGTCGTCGCGCTCAACTACCTGGACAAGCAGGAGATCGCGATCTACCAGCAGGGTGGCGCGCGGACCGCGACGATCGCGATCTCGACCGAGA
Organism: Actinophytocola sp.; assembly: GCF_009379765.1. GTDB lineage: Bacteria > Actinomycetota > Actinomycetes > Mycobacteriales > Pseudonocardiaceae > Actinophytocola. The sequence continues at coordinate 10,802 of NZ_WHTD01000037.1, forward strand.
ACGACATCCAGCTCATCGTGCTGGTCACCGAGCAGACGAGCCCGGCCGCGGCGGTCACCGCCCGCGACCAGCTCGACGCCCTCCAGCGGAAGTTCAAGCTGGCCAAGGTCGCCGACTCGCCGGCCGGGGTGCTGACCGGGAGCAACCCGAATGCCAGCCGCGGGCCGATCCTGCGGGCGCACTACGCGTCCGGCAACAAGGTGGTCCGGGTCCAGGCCCAGGGCGAGAACGCGGAAGAGGTCACCCAGCTGTTCGAGGACGTCCTCGACGCGGAGCTCGAACGGCTGCCCGCGGATGGGTGAACCGGGCCCGTCCGACGCCGGTACGACGGCGAGCACGGGCACGATCGCGGGGACCATCGTCGCGCGCAACTATGTGCCGGCGGCCCGGGTGCTGGCCGGCTCCTACCGGCACCACCACCCGGGCGCGGAGTTCGCCGTCCTGGTGATCGACGCCGAGGACGACGAGCTGGCCGCGCTCACCGCGGAGGTGCCGGGGACCCGGTTCCTCGGCCCGAACGACATCGACCTCGACCCGAGCGAGTTCGGCCGGATGGCGCTGGCCTACACGGTCACCGAGTTCTGCACCGCGGTGAAGCCGTGGCTGCTGCGCACGCTGCTCGCCGACCACCCGGTCGCGATCTACCTGGACCCGGACATCGAGGTCTTCGCCCCGTTCGCCGGCACGGTCGGCGAGGCGGCCCTCGAGCACGCCATCGTGCTCACCCCGCACGTGCTCGAGCCCATGCCGCGCGACGGGCTGCGGCCGAGCGAGGCGGACATCATGGCCTCCGGGGTGTTCAACCTGGGGTTCATCGGCGTGTCCCGCGACGCCGCGCCGTTCCTCACCTTCTGGGCCGACCGGCTGCGCCAGGACGCCATCTCCTCGGTCACCGAGCAGCTGTTCACCGACCAACGCTGGGTGGACAACGTGCCCGCGCTGTTCGGCCACACGGTGATCACCGATCCCGGCTACAACCTCGCCTACTGGAACGTCTACCAGCGTCCGCTCGCCACCGGCGCGGACGGCACGGTCACCGCCGCCGGCAGGCCGGTGCGGTTCGTGCACTTCAGCGGCTACCGGCCGGAGAAGCCGTGGCTCGTGTCGACGCACTACGCCGACAGGCCCCGGGTGCTGCTGTCCGAACACCCGCTCCTCGCCGAGCTCATCGCGAGCTACCGGACCAAGCTCACCGACGCCGGCTACCGGCAGGCGCTCGACGACGTCCGCTACCGGTGGAGCACCCTGCCGGACGGGACGCCGGTGCCGCCCGCACTGCGCCGTGCCTACCGGCAGGCCTGGGTGGACTCGGAGCGCGTGAACACCCCGGCACCGCCGAACCCGTTCCGCGGCGACACCGCCGAGGACCTGCTGCGGTGGGCAATCGCGCCGGGCACCCCGCAGCAGGAGCGCGCGGGGCTGAGCCGGTGGGCCACCGCGCTCTGGCAGTCCCGCACGGACCTGCAGCAGGTGTACCCCGACCCGCTGCACGCCGACGCCGAGGGCTACCGGCACTGGTGCCTGACCTCCGGGGTCAACGAGCGTGAGCTGCCGCCGGACGCCGTGGCGGTCCGACCCGACGCCGAGCCGGTGCCCGTCGTGGAGACGCTCGGCGCGAACGTGCTCGGCTACCTCACCGCCGAGCTGGGGGTCGGCGAGATGGGCCGGCTGGTGCACGACGCGGTGGTGGCGAGCGGGGTGCCGGTGGCGACCGCGGTGGAGGAGTTCACCGTGGCCAGCCGCACGTCGCACCCGCTGCCGGCGGACGCCGCGCTCGGCGATCCCCGGTTCGGGGTCAGCGTGCTGGTCGTCAACGCGGACATGACGGCGGCGACCCTGCGGCTGCACCCCGACCTCGGCCGGGACCGGTACGTGATCGGCGTGTGGTCCTGGGAGCTGTCCACCTTCCCGCCCGCCATGCACCCGGCGTTCGGGCAGGTCGACGAGATCTGGACGATCAGCGACTTCTGCGCCGCGGCGATCGCCGCGCACTCACCGGTCCCGGTGCACCGGATCCCGGTGCCGGTCCGCGACCCGCTGGCCGGCCAGGACACCCAGCGGCACACACCCGGGGCGGACGGGATCACCCGGTTCCTGTTCGTCTTCGACCACAACAGCATCTTCGACCGCAAGAACCCGCTGGCCGCGATCGAGGCGTTCCGGACGGCGTTCCCCGACCGCGCGGACGTGCGGCTCGTCCTCAAGACCATCAACGGAGACAAGCACCCCGGCGACAGCGAGCGGCTGCGGATGGCCGTCGCGCGGGACGAGCGGATCGAGCTGATCGACCAGTACCTGGCCGCCGACGAGGTGGCCAAGCTGTTCACCGCCGCCGACGGCTACCTGTCGCTGCACCGCAGCGAGGGCTTCGGGCTCACCGTGGCCGAGGCGATGGCGCACGGCCTGCCGGTGGTCGCCACCGACTACGGCGGCACGAGCGAGTTCCTCACCCGGGAGACCGGCTGGCCGATCCCGTACCGCATGGTCGACGTCGGCCCCGGCAACGAGCCCTACCCGCGTGCCGCGCGGTGGGCCGAGCCGGACGTGGCCGCGGCCGCCGCGGCGCTCCGGGAGATCGCCGACCATCCAGCGCAGGCGGTGCGGCGCGGTGCGGCGGCCCGGCAGCACGTGCTGTCCACCCGCTCGCCCCGCATCGCCGCCGACTGGGCCCACACCCGGCTCGAGGCGGCGCACGCCGAGTGGCTGCACCGGCGCACCGACCGCACCCGGCCGGGTCCGCTCGCGCCGATCGAGCGCAGCCGCGAGGCCCTGCGGTGGCGCGCCGACCCGGCCGCCACCAGCAAGGTCCCGATGGCGGCGACGCTGCGCCGCGGCATCCTGCGCGTGCTCGACCACTACGACCACCACCAGCGCGCCGTGCTCGGCGAGCTGATGAACGGCGTGGCCGAGAGCGTCACCCAGCTCGCCGCGGGGCAGCAGCAGCTGGCCGAGCGGATCGACCGGCTCGAGCACGGGCTCGCCGGCGGGCAGAACGCCCAGCACCAGGTGAACGCCGACGTGGCCCGCCAGCTGCGCGAGCTGCCGGAGGAGATGGACCGGCGGATCGGCGCCCAGGCCAACGGGCTGGGCCAGCGGATCGCCGAGTTCGAGCACGAGACCACCCGCATGTTCCACGAGCGGGCCGAGTGGATGGCCGCCGTCGAGGCCGCCACCACCGAGCTCACCGCCGAGGTGCCGCTGCTGCGCACCGGCCTGCTGCACCACCACGACCTGCTCAGCCCCGACCCGGCCGGCAGCCAGGCGGTCGTCACCGACGTCGGACCGCTGCGGCTGCCCGCCGACGACACCGTGGTGCTGCCCTGGCTGCGGCGCTACGGCACCTGGGAGGCCGACGAGTCGCGGCTGGTCGACCTGCTGCTGCCGAGGGGCGGCACGTTCGTCGACATCGGCGCGCACGTCGGCTACTTCACCGTGCGCGCGCTGCACCGGGTCGGTGCCGGCGGCACGGTGGTCGCGGCCGAGCCGTGGCGGCGGGTCCGCGACCTGCTCGCGCTCAACGTCGCCGCCAACGTTCCGGCCGAGGTGGCCGCGGCGCTCACCGTGGTTCCGTCGGCCGCGTGGCACACCGACGGGCCGCTGCGGCTCGCGCTCGCCGACGACGGCAACAGCGGCGACAACCGGGTCGACCCGGCCGGGCCGGTGGAGATCACCGGGATCCGCCTGGACGGCCTGCCGGAGCTGGCCGGCCGCAAGGTCGACGTCGTCAAGTGCGACGCGCAGGGGCGTGACCACCTGGCGCTGTCGGGCCTCACCGGGTTGTTCGAGGTGCACCGGCCGCACCTGCTGGTCGAGTTCTGGCCGGCGGTCACCGCCGACGCCGGGGACGACCCGAGCGTCGTGCTCGACACCTACCGATCCTGGGGCTACCGACCGACCCCGGTCGACGCCGCGCTGGTCGACGCGTTGACGGCGGCCGGCGGCCCGGTCGCCGCCCGCACGTTCGACGCAGGTCCCGAACTGTCCAACCGCGAGCTGATCGAGGCAGCCATGAAGACCGCCGAAGGCTTTCTGACCCTCTGGTTACGCCCGGCATGACGGACACGGTCGCCAGGGAGACGGATCCGGCAGCGGCCGGCGACCCACCCGACAACGACAGCGTCCCGGCCGGCACCGAGTCGCGGCTGGCCAGGCTCCGGCGGCAGCTCACCAACACCCGGCTGGCCAGGCTGCTCGAGGTCCTCGCGCTGCTGCCGATGGTGACGACGCTGCTGGAGGTCACCGCCGGGCAGCGGCTGCAGTACACCGACTACTGGTATGTGCTGCTGCGGATCACCAACCCGGACGGCTCGCTGCACATCGCCGGCATGCGGGTGCTGCAGAACGAGCACCCGCTGATGCTGCCGTCGTTCCTGTACTGGCTGGACGCCCGGTTCGCCGGCGGCGACAACCGGATTCTGGGCGTGCTCGTCGTGATCATCGCGGCGGTCACCGTGCTGCTGCTGCGCACGGCGCTGCCGAAGACCCTGCCGCCGCCGCTGCGGGCCGGCATCGTGGTCGCCGCCTCCGCGCTCGTGTTCAGCCCGCACGGCCTGCACAACTTCGTCCGCGCGATGAGCGGCTCCGCATGGCTGACCGCGAACCTGCTGGTCATCGGGGCGTTGTTGCTGGCCTACCACCGCAAGTGGTGGCTCGCGTGGGCGCTCGGCCTGCTGGCCTGCATGAGCTACGGCACCGCGTTCGCCGTGTGGCCCGCGTTCGCGCTGATGGCCACCATCAACCGGGAGTCGTGGTGGAAGCGGCTGCTGCCGCTCGGCGTCGGCCTCATCGTGGTGCTCAGCTGGCTCGGCCTCAAGCCGGCGGTCGACCCCGGCGGCGCACCGGCCAACGACCTGGCGAGCCTCCTGTACACGCTGCTCGCGGTGATCGGGCACCTGTGGACCGCCGATACCGCGGGGGTCGCGGTGTTCGCCGGCGTGGTCGTGCTCGGTCTCTACGGCTGGCTCGCCACCACGACCGTCGGGCGGGACCGGTCGATGCGGTTCTGGTGGGCGCTCGCGTGCCACGCGTTCGTCGCCAGCGCCATGATCGCCGCGGCGAGGATCGACTTCGGCGCGGACTTCGGCCTGTCCAGCCGCTACACCTCGCTGTCGGTGCTCATGGCCGTGCCGGCCGTGGTGCTGCTGATGGTCTGGGCACATCGAGTGCTCGGCGAACGGGCGCAGAAGCTCGCGATCGGGGTGCTCGCCATCGGCCTGCTCGGCTACACGCTCGGCTCGCCGGCCGCGGCCACCATCCGCTCGCAGAACTCCGAGCACCAGCTCGAGGCGATCGCGCTGCGGGCCGGCCTCGGCGACGCGTACGGCGCCACGCTGCCACCGGCGAAGGCTCTCGTTCCCCGGCTGGAGGCGATGGGCCACTACCCGTTCTCCGACGCGTTCACCCTGGGCTGCGGCGGCCCGGAGCTCGGCTCGACGCTGGACATGAACGCGATGACACCGCTGCCGCCGGCGGACGAAAGGAACCCGCGGCAGCCGGCAGGCTCGGTGGACGACGTCGAGAACAAGAACGACGGCGCGGTCATCCGCGGCTGGGCCACCGGGGTCGACGACCCGGTGCGCTGCGCGGTCGTCGTCGACGCCAACGGCAAGATCACCGGCGGTGGGCTGACCCACCTGTCCCGGCGCGACGTGACCGCCCGGCTGTCCGGGATCTCCGCCGATGTCGGGTTCTCCGTGATCGCTCCCGCCAGCGCCGCGAACCGCGTGGTCATCATTCTGGAGAGCGGCTCGATGCGCTGGATCTCGGCGGAAGCACCCGATTCGGGTAAGTAACCAACACCTCGCGTGGTCGAATTGACGCAACGGACTCGGCAAGATGTCAGATAGTCCGTCGTCAACAGGACAGCAGGCGCCCGATGACCACGCAGGTTGTGCCAGCAGCCGCGTCGGGGCACGTGACCGGGGGAAACGACCGGTTGGCGGGCCTCGACGTCATTCGCGTGCTCGCGCTCGTCCTGGTGCTCTACACCCAGCTGGCCTCCTGGTTCCGGACCGACGGCGAGCCGCTCGGCGCGAGCTCGCTGGTCGACGACTTCCTGGTCACGCCGCTGCGGCTCGACGCCGACCTCCGGTTCTTCGGCGCCGCCCTGATCTTCCTGGTCACCGGGTTCCTCGTGGCCAGGTCCGCGGCGCGGCAGGGGCCCGGTGAGTTCGCCGCCCGGCGCCTGCTGCGGGTCTTCCCGCCGCTGTGGTTCGCGGCTCTGCTCGCCTGGACCTTGGTCGCGCTCGGCCAGCCGGCCGTCCCGGGCGTCGGCGACGCCGACGTCGATGACCTGGTGTCCGGTCTGCTGTTGGCCAACTTCTTCCAGGCACCGGGCGCGGCGCTGGTCGGGGCGGCATGGGCGTTGCTGCCGATCCTTGCGGTCTACGCGATGGTGGGCCTGCTGCTCCCGGTCTTCCGCCGCAGCCCGTGGCTCGCGATCGCCATCCAGGTCACCGTGTGCTCGGTGCTGCTGTCGATCATGCCGAACTTCGACACCGTCGCCGCCGCGGCGGGCGGCACGATCGGCGCGTTCGGCACGGCCGTCGTGCTGGGCGAGGTGATCTGGCTGGTGTGGGCGGGACACTCGCCGCTGTGGGTGGGCGCCTGCCTCGGCCTGGCCTGCTGGGTGGTGTTCGCGTGGGCCGACCGGCTCGGCTACCACGCGGGCGAGGCCTACCCGCTGGCGCTCGCCTACGTCTTCCTGCTGGTCGTCGCCGCGGTGCTGCTCGGCGGCTCGGTGCGGCGGCTGCCCCCGGTGGACCACCTGGCGAGCCGGAGCTTCGGGATCCTGCTGACCCACCAGGCGGTCACCGCCGCCGTACTGGCGCCGATCGCCGGCCACACCTGGTCCGCGCTCGCCGTCGCGGCCGCGGTGCTGGCCACGCTGGTGGCCGCCGAGCTGCTGCACCAAGCCACGGAACGGCCGGCGGCGTTGCTCGCGCGCCGGCTCCGCGAGGGTGCCTCATGACAGCGACCAACAAGGCGACCAACAAGGCGACGGACAGGTCGAGACAGAACCGGTTCGTCTTCCTCGACATCATGCGCGGGATCGCGCCGGTCCTGGTGATCTACAGCCACGTCGTCGCGTTGTTCCTCGACCCGCACGGGCTGGACAGCCCCGTGGTGGACCTGCTGAGCGAGCAGCTACGGGACCCGCTGCGGCTCGAGCAGCAGATGGGCCACCTCGCGGTGGTGATGTTCTTCCTGGTCAGCGGGTTCATCATCACCCAGGTCGGCACGAGTGAGTCGCATCGCGAGTTCAGCATCAAGCGGCTCTTCCGGATCTACCCGCTGCTGATCGCCACGGTCGGGCTCACCGCGATCCTCAGCATCTGGAACCTCGAGGTGCTCAGGACCGGCCAGCACTTCGAGATCACCCTCCAGTCGGTGCTCACGAACTTCGCGCTGGCGAACTACTTCATGGTGCCGCAGGTCATCCTGCTCGGAGTGGCCTGGACGCTGGTCATCGAGGTGATCTTCTACAGCATGGTGCTGTCGCTGCTGGCGGTGCTGCGCCGGTGGACCTGGCTCGCCATCCTCATCGAGCTCGGCCTGGTGCTGGCCGCGCTGCTGCTCGCCAGGGAGTTCGGCCCGTCGTTCTTCCTGCTCTCGGTCAACATGTCCTACCTGCCGGTGGTGCTGCTCGGCCAGGTCACCTGGGCGGTGTGGAGCGGCCGGGTCCCGCTGTGGCTGGGCACGGTGTTCGGCTTCGCCAGCTGGACGCTGTACGTGCTGGGCGACATCCGGAACATGGGCCGGCTGGACGACGCCTACAGCTCGACGTGCGCGCTGGGTTTCGGCCTCTTCATCGTGCTGCTGCTGGCCGAGCCGCACCTGCGGCCAACCAGGCCGATCTCCTTCCTGGCCGACCGCAGCTACTCGCTCTACCTGATGCACGGGCCGATCGCCTTCCCGGTCATGGAGGGGCTGCGCGGGGTCGTGCCGGTGTGGTTGGCGGTGGTCGCCGGCCTGGCCCTGACCGTGGCGGCGGCCGAGGTGACGTTCCGCTACGTCGAGCAGCCCGGCCAGCGCATCGGCCGGCGGCTGACCAAGCGGTTCCGCCTGAAGAAGGCCGAGCCGCGGAAGACCCCACCGGAACGGGTCGAGCCGGCCTGGCCCGAACCACGGCAACCCGAACCACGGCGCGGACCACAGGGGGTCGAGCCGGCCTGGCCCGGTCCGGGGTCGGGTGATGCCCCGACGGTCAAGCGCATCAGGCCGGTTCCCGCCCTGGACGAGGCGCTGCCCGCACGCCCGCCCCGGCCCGCGCCCCGACCTGCTCCCCCGCCTTGGCCGACACGCCAACCGCGACCGGCGACCGGTCCCCCGGCGCCGCCGGTGAACGGTGTCCGGAACGGCCACGATGTCATTCGTGGCGAACTGTGGGACCCGGACCCGGATCGCGTGGCCGGTGGCGGACGGCACCGCCGCGAGGATTGACCCGAACGGGTGAACCCGTTCGGCGTGTCCTTCGCGAGGTCCCCGCCGCGAGGGCGGAACGGATCGACCATCGCAGGCGTCGCATGCACCGACCGACATATCCGGAGGCGACGGGTCATGTGGATGCAGATCGTGATCGTGGCGGTGGTGGCGGTCGTGTTCCTCGCGCGCCTCGCGGCCGCCCTCTATGACCGGCCCTCGCGGACCGGGGGCTCCGACTCCTGACCGCGCCGCTCGGCGAGCAGCAGCACCGCGGTCAGCCCGATGACCAGGCCGGCGAGCACCTTCACGAAGTCGTGCGGCCGGCCGAGCGGCGTCGGCTCGGCACCGCGGGCCAGGAACGTGCTCCCCAGGTCGGCCCGAGCGGCAGCCAGAACGGCCGGCGCGCCCCGATCCGGTGCACCATCAGCACGATCCCGACCCCCGCGAGCAGGGCCAGGACCCCGTTGCTGCCCTCGACGAGATAGGCCGACGTGTTCCGGGCCGCCGCGGCCTCGGCCGCCAGGCCGACCGTGCTCCCGGACGCGTGCGCCAGGTGCAGGGCGGCGACCGCCAGCGCCAGCACGGCGGCACCGTTGGCGAGCACGAGCTGCACCGGGTGGGTCGCGCCGCGCGGCACGTCGCCGGTCCGCGACGTGAAGGCCCAGCGCACCCGCGCGTAGAGCACGAAGGCGAGGATCAGCATGGCGCCCTGCCAGGCGAACCCGGCGTAGACCACCGGCCGCACCCACGGCTAGAGGAAGTTCACGCCGCCGGTCGTGGTCGTCGCGGTGGATGTCGCGGTGGATGTCGCGGTGTCGCCGGCGAGCAGCTCGCCCGGCGCCGACCACCGGCATGCCGAGGGCGAGCCACGCCGGCACCCGAAGGCCCCAGCGGTGGGTGAACGCGAGCGCCACGGCCACCGCGACGAGGTCCATCCCGGCGGTGACGGTGTTGAGCACGACCAAGCTGCCGTCCTCGGCCAGCTCGAGGTCGGTGATGCCGATCGTGGCGCCGGAGAGCCACGCGAGCTTGTGCGAGAGGTAGGGCAGGGTGCCGACGACGGCCGCGTAGCCGACGATCAGCCGGGCCACGCGCAGCCGGTCCGGCCGGGTCGGTCGGCCACCGGCGACGGTGTGGCCGGCCACGGTCGTTGTCATGCCACCAGGTTGCACGGCGAACGCACCGGACGGGTCCCGCCGTGGCGCGAGGGCTCCCCTACCTGAGAGGGAGATCCGCCGACGTCACCACGACCGGCACGCCGGACACCGCCGCGGTGCCCGTCAGCGCGTCGACGAGCCGCTCGTCGGTGACGTCGTTGACCGAGACCCCGGGGTGCGCGGCCGCCACCGACAGCCGCACACCGGGTCGGCCGTGGCCCCACCCGTGCGGCAGGCTCACCACGCCCGGCATGATCGCGTCGGTCACCTCGACCGGCACCTCGACCACCCCCGCCCTCGTCGCGAGCCGCGCGGTGGCGCCGTTGGTCAGCGAGCGGGCGGCCGCGTCGTCGGGGTGGATCAGCAGCGTGCACCGGTCGCGGCCCTTCACCAGCCGCTCACTGTTGTGCATCCAGGAGTTGTTGCTGCGCAGCTGCCGCCTGCCGATCAGCACCAGGCCGTCCCGGGTCGCGGTGAGCCGGCCACGCAGCCGCGGCAGGTCGGCGAGGTACTCGCGCGGCGCGAGGTTGATCCGCCGGTGCAGCCCGAGCCGGCCGGGCAGCCGGGGCTCGAGCGGGCCGAGGTCCACCCCGTGCGGTTGCTTCTCCAGCACCGCAAGGGAAAGTCCGCCCCGGCCCAGGCCGTACGGCCCGGTGCGCAGCCAGGTGTTCAGGAACGCGTCGGGTGGCATCCGGCGACCGAGCACCTTGGCCAGCAGGCCCACGGGCCTGGGGAACAGCCGGGCGGCCAGCTCGACGACGATCTCCCAGTCGTGCCGCTGGTCCGGGCCGCGCTCGAAGACCGTAGGCGAGTACTTGGCGACGTTGCGCACCGAGTAGGTCGCCATCGCGAGCTCGTAGTGCGACCGTTCCAAGTAGACGGTCGGGGGCAGGATCACGTCGGCGAACCGGGTGGTCTCGTTCAGGTACGGGTCGATCGAGACCATGAAGTCCAGTCCAGTCCAGTCCAGGCAAGGCACGCTCGAGCCGGGCACCGTTCGGGGTGGACAGCACCGGGTTGCCGGCGACCGTGACCAGCGCGTGGATCTGGCCCGCACCCGGCGTCTCCATCTCCTCGACGAACGTCGCTGCCGGCAGCTCGCCGGCGAACTCCGGCAGCCCGCGGGCTCTGCTGCGCCACTTGTCGAAGTGTCCGCGCTGGCCCACCATCCGCGCGACCGGCACCATGTCGACGGCCGGCGTCGTGAACATCGCGCCGCCCGGCTCATCCAGATGCCCGGTCAGCGCGTTGACGGCCACGACGAGCCAGGTCGCGAGCCCACCGAACTCCTGCGTGCACGTGCCGACCGACCGTAGAGCACCGCCCGCGGCGTCGCGGCCAGCGCGCGGGCCAGCCACCGCACGTCGTCGAGCGGAACCCCGGTGGCGAGCGCGGTGGTCTCCGGCGCGAAGTGCGCCGACGCCGAGCGCAGAGCGTCCACACCGGACAGGTAGCGGCCGAGCCGGCCGGTGCGCACCAGGTGCTCCGCGAACAGCACGTGGACCAGCGAGAGCAACAGCAACGCGTCGGTACCGGGCCGGAGGAACAGGTGCCGGTCGGCGAGCGCCGCGGTCTCGGTACGTCGCGGGTCGACGACCACGACCCGACCGCCACGCTCGCGGATCGCCTTGAGCCGGCCACGTACGTTCGGCGCGGTCATGATGCTGCCGTTGGACACCGCGGGGTTCGCGCCGAGGCACCCGAACAGGTCCGTGCGGTCGATGTCCGGCACCGGCATCAGCAGCTGGTGGCCGAGCATCAGCCGCGCGGCGAGCATGTGCGGCAGCGCGTCGACCGAGTTGGCGGAGAACAGGTTGCGGGTGCCGAGGCCGCGGAACACGAGCTGCCCGTAGGTCACCAGGCCGAGGTTGTGCACGGTCGGGTTGCCCTGGTAAACGGCGAGCGCGTGCTTGCCGTACTTCGCGCGAACCTCCCGCAGCCGCCGGCCGACGAGGTCGAACGCCTCGTCCCAGCCGACCTCCCGCCAGTCGTCCCCGGTGCGCACCACGGGGTGGCGCAACCGGTCCGGGTCGTCCCGCAGGTCCGCGAGCGCGGTCGCCTTCGGGCAGATGTAGCCCTGGGAGAACGGATCCGCCGCGTCGCCGCGGATGCCGACGACCCGGCCGTCCTCGACGGTGACCGCGATGCCACAGGTGGCCTCGCACAGCGTGCAGGAGTGGTAGTGGGTGCTCACGGTGCACCTCCCTTGCCGGCGAGGTCTACGGCGCCAGGCGGATCTCCACTCCGGTCAGCTCCTCGCTGATGTCCCACAGCCGCTTGGCGAGCTCGCGGTCGCGTGCCGCGTCGAGCGGTTCGACGACGGTCGGGAAACCCTTGGACTCGCCCCGCCCGTCCGGCCCGTAGAACTGGCCGCTCTCCACATCGGCGCCGGTCGCCGCGTACAGCTGTGGGAGTGCACCCATCATCGCGTCCTGGGCGAACAACTTGGTGGTGGCCTTCATCACCAGCTTGCCGACCCCGGTCGGGCCGGTGGTCTGCAGGTTGGTGGCCGAGTAGCCGGGGTGTGCGAGAACGCTGCGGATCGGGATGGTGTTGGCCCGCAGCCTGCGGTTGAGCTCCAGCGCGAACACCACGTTGGCCAGCTTGGACTGCGAGTAGTACTTGGTACGCGAGTAGTTCGACTCGCCGTGCAGGTCGTCGAAGTGGATCCGGCCGCGCTTGTGCAGTCCCGAGCTGACCGTGACCACCCGCCCGTCCTCGGACCGCACGAGCTTGTCCAGCAGCAGTCCGGTGAGCGCGAAGTGGCCGAGGTGGTTGACCCCGAACTGCAGCTCGTAGCCCTGCTTGGTGGTGCCGCGCGGCGGCATCATCACGCCCGCGTTGTTGATCAGCACGTCGACCTCCTCGACGGTGCCGGCGAACTCGCGGACCGAGTCGAGGTCGGCGAGGTCGAGCACCCTGACCTCGAAGTGGGCCTCCGGCTGCTCCCCGCGCAGCTCGTCCAGTGCGCGAATGCCCTTGCCCTCGTCGCGCACGGTGAGGATCACCGTGGCGCCGAGGCCGCCGAGGGCACGAACGGTCTCCAGCCCGAGCCCACTGTTGGCTCCGGTGACCACGAAGGTTCGGCCGACCTGGCTCGAGATGTGGTCGGCGATCCACGTCGACGCCGACGGTTTCTCGTCATCAGGTGCACTGCTCATGGCGCATAGCGTGCCTCACCGGCGCCCGATTCACACCGCGCCCCGGTGGTTCGGTCGCCGTGTCGCCGGCAGTGATGGCGGTCGACGGTATTCGCGGCGCGGCTACCGCACGGCGAAGAGCAGCCAATACCCACCGATTGGCAGCTAGATCGTGGCCAGTCGGCTTAGTAGGTTGATCGAGTGGAATTGCGTCACCTGGGTGAATCCGGACTGGTGGTCAGCGTCGTCGGGCTCGGCTGCAACAACCTCGGCAGGCCGGGGACGGCGGCGGAGTCGCTGGCCGGCTCCCGCGCGCTGATCGGGGCCGCGATAGACGCCGGGATCAACCTGTTCGACGTCGCCGACGTCTACGGCGCGCCGCGGGGCCGCAGCGAGGAGCTGCTGGGCCAGGCACTGTCCGGCCGGCGCGACCACGCGGTGATCGCCACGAAGTTCGGCGTGGACATGCAGGGCGCCAACGGTCCGGACTTCGGCGCGCGCGGGTCGCGTCGCTATGTCAAGCGCGCGGTGGAGGCGTCCTTGCGCCGGCTCGGCACCGACTGGATCGACCTGTACCAGCTGCACCGGGCGGACCCGAACACCCCGATCGAGGAGACCCTGGGCGCGCTGGACGACCTGGTGCGCGACGGCTTGATCCGCTACGCCGGGGTGTGCAACCTCGCCGGCTGGCAGGTGGCGGACGCGGCGTGGATCGCGCGCACCCACAACCTCTCCGCGCCGGTCGCCGCGGAGAACCACTACTCGCTGCTCGAGCGCGAGGCCGAGCGGGACGTGCTGCCGGCGTGCGACCGGTTCGGCCTGGGCGTGATGCCCTACTTCCCGCTGGCCAACGGCCTGCTGACGGGCAAGTACCAGCGTGACGTCGAGCCGCCGGCGAACGCGCGGCTGGCCGGCCGGACCCGGCTGCTGGCCGACGCGCCGTGGGACCGGATCGAGAAGCTCCGGGCGTTCGCCGAGGAACGCAACATCAGCATGGCGACGGTCGCGATCGGGTGGCTCGCCGCCCAGCGACCGGTCGGCTCGGTGATCGCCGGCGCGACCACTCCCGAGCAGGCGATGGCCAACGCCTCCTCCGTCCAGTGGCACCCGACCGCTGACGACCTGCTGGTCCTCGACGAGATCTGCCCGCCGGGTCGTCGCTGAGGGTGATATCCGGTCATCCCCCGGACGGACCGCAGAACACCACTGATGGCCGACGCGCCCGCGGCAGCCCTGCTACCAGGGTGTTTGTATGGAACTCCTCGCGGCGGCCGGTCTGTTCGTGCTCCTCGCCCTGCTCGCGGCCATCCCGCTCGTGCTGCTCCTGAATTTCGGTGGACGGCACCCGGATGGGAACGGCTAGCGTGCGTGGGTGCTACGTGGTGACCTGACCGAGCTGGTGCCGGTGCTCCCGGCACATGTGCCGGAGCTGCGGCGGATCCTGCACACGCCCGCGGTGGCCGTCCGCTGGGGCGAGGCGGACGCGGAGCCGGGCTGGCCGCTGGACGACCCCGAGGTCACGTGCTTCGCGGTGCTCGTCGACGACGAGGTGCGCGGGATGATCCAGTACGGCGAGGAGGACGATCCCGGGTACCGCCACGCGTCGATCGACATCTTCCTGGACCCGACCGTGCACGGCCGCGGCGTCGGCCGGGACGCGGTCCGGACCTTGGCCAGGCACCTGATCGAGGACCGCGGCCACCACCGGCTGGTGATCGACCCGGCGGCGGACAACGATGCGGCGGTCAAGTGCTACGCGGCGGTGGGCTTCCAGCCGGTCGGGATCATGCGCCGGTACGAGCGCGACCACGACGGCAACGGCTGGCACGACGGCCTCCTGATGGACCTGCTGGCGGGCGAGCTCAGGTGAGCAGCGCCACTCGGGACGGTGGTTGAACGCCCGTTAACCTCTCTTGCGGTAGCCGAGAAAGGGGAACGGGCATGCAGATCAGCGACACCGCGGCGATCGTGACGGGCGGCGCTTCCGGACTGGGTGGCGCGACCGCGCAAGCGCTTGCGCAGAACGGTGCGCGGGTGTTCGCGTTCGATCTGCCGGCGGCCATCGAGCAAGCCCCGTCGGTCGCCGGGATCACCTACGTCGCGGCGGACGTGACCGACCCGGACCAGGTCGCCGCCGCCGTCGAGACGGCGTCGGGCAGCGGGGTGCCACTCCGCGTGGTCGTCAACTGCGCCGGCATCGGCCCGTCCGCGCGCATCCTGTCCCGCAAGGGCCCACACGATCTCGGCCTGTTCCGCAAGGTCGTGGAGATCAACCTGATCGGTACGTTCACCGTGCTCACCCTGGCCGCGGCGGCCATCGCCGAGACCGAGCCCGACGAGCACGGCCAGCGCGGCGTGGCGATCAACACGGCGTCCATCGCCGGATACGAGGGCCAGATCGGCCAGGCCGCCTACGCGGCGTCGAAGGGTGGCGTGATCGGCCTGAACCTGCCGGCGGCCCGCGACCTCGCCTCCTCGGGAATCCGGGTGATGACGATCGCGCCGGGCATCGTGGACACCCCGATGCTGGCGACGGTGGGCGACGAGTTCCGCGCGGCCCTGGCCGAGGGCGTGACCTTCCCGAAGCGGCTCGGAAAGCCGGAGGAGTACGCGAGCCTGGCGCTGACGATCATCGCGCACGACTACTTGAACGGGGAGGTCATCCGCATGGACGGCGCCCTGCGCATGGCGCCTCGCTAGTGTCGTGAGTTCGAGGTTGTTTGACGTTTGCCGGGGATCCAGATCGTTCCTGGCGAGGCGGAGGGAATCCCTCGTACCGGGTCGTACTCGGGCTTTCCGCCAACGCCGCCAGCCGCCGCGCGGGCGCCGGAGGTGGTGACGAATCTCCGACTCAGGACACTAGAGGTCGCCGACATACGGGATCTGGTTGACCGCGGGCGAGGTCATCCAGCGGCGCAGGGTGAGGGTGGCGTGCACGTCGTCCTCGTTGTACTCGAGGAGCCGGCGGCGCTGCCCGTCGTCGGCCGGTGAGCCGTCCATGCCGACCGCGTCCCGGTACCAGCGCATGGAGTTCTCGCCGCTGGCCTCGGCGTCGCGCCAGGCGAACCCGGCCGCCGGGGCGATGGTCTTCAACCCCTTGCCCCGCGAGCACAGGAAGTGGTCGCGCACGCTGCCGAACAGGTCGAACCAGGCGTCGGAACCGATGAACGCCTGCACCTGCTCGGTGGTGGGGATGCCCGGCTTGCCGGCGAACCGCTTGGCCGAGGACAGCAGCCAGCGGTTCTCGGCGAGCTCGTTGTAGCAGTAGGCCCGGAAGCTCAGCCCGCGAGCGCTGGCGCGCAGGCGGATGAGCGTGAGCCACTGCCAGAAGGTCGCGAACGAGCGCGCCTCGTCGTCGGTGGGCAGCGGCTCCCAGGTGGCGAACGCACGGTAGCCGTGCGGCTCGCCGACATCCGCCCCGGACAACCACACGCCCCACAGGTAGGCACCGGAGTCGCCGAAGCTCTCCATGTCGACGTCGACCTCGACCTCGGCGCGCGGGACGCTGATCCGGGGGATGCGTCGCACGACCGTGAGGTCCGCGAGCCACGCCTTGGCCAGGCCGACCGCGTCGGTGAGCGGCATGCCGGTGGGCGGCAGGGAATCGTCGTCGGGGTCGAGCCGGGCCAGGTCGTCGACCGTGCGCACGCCCGCCGCCCGCAGCGTGCCCGCCTCCTCGCCGCGCACGACCAGGCTCACGTCGCGGGCGCCCTCCAGCTCGACCTGGCAGACCGGCCACCACGGGCAGGTGCGGCACTCGACGATGCGGGACGGCTGGGCCAGCGCCTCGCCGCCGGTGGCCGCGGTGGTGGCGATGGCCAGGCGGTCGGCGAAGCGGGCGTCGTACTCGGCGAGCGCGCCGCGGCCACCCGGCCAGCTGGGTACCTCGAGGTCGTGCCAGACCACCACGTCGCCGTCGAGCCCGACGACACCGCCCAGCGCGGAACCGTCGGACTGGCCACAGGCCTCGAGCAGCCGGTAGGAATGGGCGAGTTTGAGCTGGTCACGAGGTTGCGGGCGGACCCGGCGGGCGGGGTCCGCCCCGCGTGCGGACGGCACCGGGCTGGCCAGCGGCGAGGTCTGCGCGCCGGTGCCCGGGTCGCTGACCTTGTGCCGGACGACCAGCACCGGGACGTAGCCGCCCTCGGTGGCGACCAGCAGGTCGACGGCACCGCGGCGGCCGCCGGGATGATCACGCGGGAGCTGCGCGGCCCAGATGTGCGGCGCGCGGGCGGCCATCGCCTCGAGGGTGGCCTGCTCGCGCTCGGCGCTGCGGTGGCCGGCGCCGCGCGGGATCTCCGTCCAGCCCTCGCCGTCGACACCGCCGACCAGCCCGGCGATCTCGTCGGCGATGGACCGGCGGTGTGCCGTGGCGTCGGCCTTCCGCTGCTCGGCGGTGGGGTCGGGGGGCGCGGTGACCGTGCCGACCATGGTGGGGTCGTGCTCCAGGTGCACCCGTCGCCGGCACCGAGTCACCACGCCAGCGTCGAGCAGCACCGAAGTTGTCACGGTTCGCAGTTTAGGCGGACCCACCGACAGAACACGGCAGGTAGCCGGCGTGCTCCACGCCTCACTCCCAAGTAGGTTCTTCGCATGGCACTCAGGAAGCGCGCGGCGGACGTCGTGCCGGGCGATCCGCGGTTCACTCCCAAGAAGGCGAAGAACGCGCTCGCCGTGGCCAAGATCGTCGGGCCGGCCGTCATACCGGTCGTCGCGCCCTTCGTGCTCCGCGCGTTCGGCGAGGCCCGGGACCAGATCGACAGGATGCGCGCCCGCCGCATGGGCGTGGCGGTCGGTGACCTGGCCCAGTTCTCCGGCAAGGGCGGTGCGCTGCACGCCCGCATCACCGGCGCCGCCGAGGCGATCACCGAGCTGCGCGAGAAGCCGGACGCGACGGCCGGGGACCGGACGTTCGCCGACCGTTCGGAGACGACGCTGCGCCAGCTCACCGCGGCCGTGCGGGCGGCCGAGCGGATGCCGTCCGCCCGGCGCAGGGCCGCACACAAGGCGGCGGGCACCGAGCTGGACGAGCTGGAGCAGCGCCTGCTCACCCGACTGGGTCTCTGAAACCCTTACCGGACCCGAACACGAACCTGGCAACTCGCTCACATCCCACCGGCACAGTGGGTCTCGTCGGAAACATCCACGAGAGGAGCGACATGAACCGGATGTCCAGGGTCGTCATCGGCGGCGCGGTGGTCGGGACGGTGCTGCTCGGCGGCGCCGCGGTGGCCGTGGCCCAGGAGGACCCGTCGTCGTCGCAGCCGGCGCCGGTCACCATCACGTTGAGCCCGGAGCAGGTCACCAGGCTGTGCGACCATCGGCTGCCCAAGATCGAGAAGCGGACGAGCAAGCTGGTCGAGCGCATCAACGGCGGCGCGGACGTGCGGGGTTCGGCCGCCTGGCTGCGCGCGCGGGCCGAGAAGGAGCGTGGTGCCGGCCGCGAGACGTCGGCCGAGTTACTGGAGGAGCGGGCCGACCGCCGCGAGGGGCGGGTCGAGCAGCTCAACCAGGTCAACAAGTGGGCGGCCGACTTCCGCGCCGAGCACTGCGGGGCGAAGTGAGGCGGGCCCGGATAATCGCGCTGGTCGCGTCGTCCGTGCTGCTGCTGGGCGCCGGCTGCCGGGATGCCGGCGGCGGTGACTCCGGCGGTCCGGGCGGCCCGGGTGACTCGGTGGAGCAACGGTTCGACGACGTCGAGTCCACCTTGGACAGCATTGAGTCCGAACTGAACGAGTGACTCGAGGTGATGCATGCCGGATGAGCGAGGTCTGGTGCTGGTGGTCGAGGACGACGCCGCCATCGCCGACCTGGTGAGCCGCTACCTGCGGCGGGACGGCTACGGCGTGCACGTGGCCACCGACGGCGAGGCGGCGCTGGCGGCCGTGCGCCGCCTCCGCCCGGTCGCCGTGGTGCTGGATGTCGGCCTGCCGAAGCTGGACGGCATCGAGGTCTGCCGAGCGATGCGGTCCTCGGACGACTGGACCCCGGTCCTGTTCGTCACCGCTCGCGACGACGAGGTCGACCGGGTCCTGGGCCTCGAGTTGGGCGCCGACGACTACGTGACCAAGCCGTTCAGCCCCCGCGAGCTCGTGGCGAGGATCCGCTCGGTCCGCCGCCGCGCCACCGGCACCCCGGCCACCGAGATTCTGGAGCTCGCCGGCACGCGCCTGGACCTCACCCAACGCCGGGCCTGGACCGACGGTGTGGAGGTGTCCCTCACCTCCACGGAGTTCGACCTGCTGACCGCGTTGATGCGCCGCCCTCGCCAGGTGTTCGAACGCGCCCAGCTGCTGAGCATGGTCTGGGGATACGAGGCCGCCTCGGGCACCAGGACCGTGGACGTCCACATCGCCCAGCTCAGAGCCAAGCTGGGCCCGACCAGTCCCATCCGGACGGTCCGGGGCGTCGGTTACTCCGCGGACAACCCATGACCGCCCCGTTCCGCACGCGGGCGAGACCTGCCGTCCACGGAGTGGTCGTGACGCGGCCATCGTCGTTGGCGGTCCGAACCACCGCACCCGGCCCCGCCGTCGCCGCGGTCAAAGCGCCGGTGGCAGGCGACACCGCGCTTCGCTTCGTCACTACCGCACACCCGAAACCGACCCAACAGGCACCCGCCGACCAGCCAGTCCCACACGAGCGACACCTGACCCCCGCGGAGTCGCCGTGAAGCGGCCGTCGTCCTTGGCGGTTCGGACCACCGCACTCTGCCTCGCGGTCGCCGGAGTCATGGCGCTCGTCGCCGGCGGCATCGCGGTTCGACTCGTCAGCACCGCCTCCAGAGAGCTGACCCAACAGACACTCGCCGACCAGGCCGACGTCGTGGCCGCTCAGCTCGCCGACTCGCCGCGCATCGGGCGTCGCCTCCAGCAGATTCTGGAGGGGCAGGGGGTCTCGGTGGTTCGGCGCGGGGCGGGCGGGGGCGTCGTCGGGGACGACCCGGCGGCGGTGCAGGCGGCGCGCCGGGCCGGGATCACCCGGGTCACGGCGACCCGGCCGCTGCACGGCAGCGCCCGGGTCGGTGGGTCGGTCCTGCTCGTCGAGGGGCGGGTCATCGAGGGGCAGCGGGTGATCGCGCTCGTCGGGGAGGTCGCCACGGCCAAGGGAACCGGGCGGCGGCTGATCGGCAACGTGGTCTTCGCGCTGGGGATCGGGCTGCTCGTCGCGTCGGGGGCCGGGTGGCTGCTCGCTCGCCGGTTGGCCGGGCCGCTGCGGCGCACTGCGGCCGTGGCGTCGGCGATGAGCCACGGGCGGCGGGACCTGCGGGTGCCGCCGGAGGGCCCGCGCGAGCTGGTCGAGGTCGGTGAGTCGATCAACGCGCTCGCCAACGCACTGGCGCACAGCGAGGCCAGGCAGCGGGAGTTCCTGCTGTCGATCTCGCACGAGCTGCGCACGCCGCTGACCGCGGTCAGCGGGTTCGCCGAGTCGCTCGCCGACGGGGTCGTCACCGGCGACGAGGTGCCCGAGGTCGGCCGGGTCATCGGGCAGGAGGCCGGTCGGCTCAACCGGCTGGTGTCCGACCTGCTCGACCTGGCCCGGCTCGGCGCGGACGACTTCCGGCTCGACCTCGTCGATGTGGATCTCACGGTGCTCGTCGCCGAGTCGGCCCGGGTGTGGCAGAGCCGGTGTGCGGCCGAGGGTGTGCCGTTCTTCGTGGACGCGCCTGACCATCCAGTGCCCGTGCACACCGACCCGCGGCGGCTGCGTCAGGTGGTGGACGGGCTCGCGGAGAACGCGCTGCGCGTCACGCCCGCGGGCGCGCCGATCGTGTTCGCGCTGCGCGCGGTGCCGGGCGCGGCGGTGCTGGAGGTGCGCGACGGCGGGCCCGGACTGTCCGACGAGGACTATCAGGAGGCGTTCGCGCGGGGCGTGCTGCGCTCGCGCTACGCGGGCGTGCGACCGGTCGGCACGGGGATCGGGCTCGCGCTGGTGCACGGCCTCGTCACCCGCATGGGCGGCGCCGTCGAGGCAGGCCCGGCGCCGGAAGGCGGCGCCCGCTTCACGGTGACCCTGCCGCTGGCCCCACCCGGCGACCAGGTCACGCAGCCGCTGCCGGTGGCCCGCTGAACCGCGGCGTCGGCCGGCGGGGGTCTGCCCGCAGACCGGTCGGTTGACCACGATCAGGTCGGCAGGCCGTCGGCCAGTACCTCGGCCAGATGGACCGCGCGCCGGTCGCTGCCCTGCGCGACCTGGGTTCGACAACTGAAACCGTCCGCCAGCACCAGCGTCTCCGGCGAGGCCTCGCGGACCGCCGGCAGCAGCGTCTGCTCGGCCAGCGCCTGGGACACCTCGTAGTGGTCCCGCTCGAAGCCGAAGGTGCCGGCCAGGCCGCAACAGCCGGACGGCAGACGGTTGGCTTCGACGCCCGCCCTTGCCAGCAGTGCCGCTTCGGCGTCGAAGCCGAGGGTCGCGTGCTGGTGGCAGTGCACCTGGGTGATCGCGGTCCGCGGCACCGACGGCGGGGTCCACTCGGGAGCATGTTCGGCGAGGAAGCCGGCCAGCGTGAAGCTCCGCGCGGCCAAAGAGACCGCGCGGCGGTCGCCGGTGAGCTCCGGGACATCGCCGCGAAGTGCGGACAGGCAGCTCGGCTCGAGACCGACAACCGGCGTCCCGGCCGCGAGCTCCGGCTCCAGCACCCGCAGACTCCGTCGCATCACCTTGCGCGCCTTGGTGAGCTGGCCCGTCGACACCCAGGTCAGCCCGCAGCACACCCGCCCGGCCGGCGGCACCGGGTCGAAGCCCGCCGCACGCAGCACCCGCACCGCCGCGATGCCGATCTCCGGCGCGAAGAAGTTCGTGAACGTGTCCGGCCACAGCACCACCCGCCGGCCACCGAACGCGGGAGACCGGCGCAGCCAGCGGTTGAACGGCTGGCGCGCCACCGCCGGCAGCGACCGTTGCGGCGCGATCCCGCCGAGCCGCTTGAGCAGCGCCGATGACCACCGCGCGGACATCGTCGCGTTGGCCAGCCGCGGCATGCGGGACGCCAGCCGCAACCACACCGGCAGCCACCCCATCGAGTAGTGCGATGCCGGCCGCACCCGACGGGCATAGTGATGGTGCAGGAACTCCGCCTTGTAGGTGGCCATGTCCACATTGACCGGACAGTCGCTCGCGCATCCCTTGCAGGACAGGCACAGGTCGAGCGCGTCGCGCACCTCGGTGGACCGCCAGCCGTCGGTGATCACCTCGCCGGCGAGCATCTCGTACAGCAGCCGCGCGCGCCCGCGGGTCGAGTGCTTCTCCTCGCCGGTGACCCGGAAGCTCGGGCACATCACCGCGCCGTCGCCCGCGTGGTTGCGGCACTTCGCGACGCCGACGCAGCGCCGCATCGCCTGGGCGAAGTCGCCGCCGTCGTGCGGGTACGCGAACTCGGTCACGATCGGCAGCGGCTTGACCGCGGCGAACCGCAGGTTCTCGTCGATCCGGTACGGGTGCACGATCATGCCCGGGTTCATTCGCCCGGCCGGGTCCCAGATCGCCTTGAACCGCTCGAACAGCTCGATCATGGCCGGCGAGTACATACGCGGCAGCAGCTCCGCGCGCACCTGGCCGTCGCCGTGCTCGCCGGACAGCGTGCCGCCGTGCCGGGCGACGAGGTCCGCGCCCTCCTCGACGAACCGGCGGAACGCGGCCACGCCGTCACCGTGCACGAGGTCGAAGTCGATCCGGATATGGATGCAGCCCTCGCCGAAGTGGCCGTAGGTCACGCCGCGCAGACCGTGCCCCTCCAGCAGCGCACGGAACTCCCGCAGGTAGGCGCCCAGCCGCTCGGGCGGCACCGCGGCGTCCTCCCAGCCGGGCCACGCCTCCGAGCCGTCCGCCATCCGGGTCGAGATGCCCGAACCCTCCTCGCGCAGCCGCCACAGCGCCCGCTGCTCGGCCGGTTCGGTGTACACGCTGTGCGGCACCGCGAGCTGGGCCGCGATGGCGGCGGCCGCGCCGGTGGCCGACGGCACGTCGTCGCCGCCGACCTCGACGAACAGCCACCCACCCCCGTCGGGCAGCTCGGGCCGGGTGTCGGCGCTGCGGGCATCCCGCAGCGCGAGGATCCGCTCGTCCATGCTCTCGACGGTCAGCGGACCGTGCGGCAGGATCGCCGGCACCGCGTCGGCCGCGGCGATGTCGTCGGGAAAGCCGAGAACCAGCAGCGCCCGGGTCTTCGGCACCTTGGCGAGCCGGACCGTCGCGCCGAGCACGACCACGCAGGTGCCCTCGGTGCCCACCAGTGCCTTCGCGAGGTTGCGGCCGTGCTCGGGGAGCAGTTGGTGCAGCGGGTAACCGGACACCTGGCGGCCGAGCTTGCCGAGCTCGGTGCGCAGGGCAGCGAGGTTGCCCGCGGCGAGGTCGCGCAGCGCGGTGTGGATCTCGCCCTCGCGGCCGGGCAGTGCCGCGCGCCGGTCGAGCTCCTCGGCGGTGGTCGGGCCGACGGTGAGCCGGGTGCCGTCGTGGAGGAGGACGTCGAGCTCCTCGACGTTCTCCAGCGTCGTGCCCCAGGCGACCGAGTGCGCGCCGCAGGAGTTGTTGCCGATCATGCCGCCGAGCGTGCAGCGGCCGTGGGTCGACGGGTCCGGCCCGAAGGTGAGCCCGTGCTCGGCGGCCGCGGCACGCAGGTCGTCGAGGATCACGCCCGGCTCGACCCGTGCGGTCCTGGCCACCGGGTCGATCGCGTGGATCTTGTTCAGCCCGGACAGGTCCAGCACGAGCCCGCCACCGGTCGAGTTGCCGGCGAGGCTCGTGCCCCCGCCACGCGCGACGAGCGGAACGTCGAACTCACGGGCCGCCGCCACCGCGGCCACGGCGTCGTCGCCGGACTCGGCGACCACGACGGCGACCGGCACCTGCCGGTAGTTCGAGGCGTCCATCGTGTACAGCGCCCGGGTCCCGGCGTCGAAGCCGACCCGCCCGGCAACGGTCTCGGCCAGCCGACGCTCGAGACCTGCGATGTCCACCGCGAACGCCGCCTCAGTCGGACGGGTTCGTCACGAAACCTTCCTTCACCAACCAGTCTCTCGCGACCACGGCCGGGTCCACGCCGTCACCGTCGATCTTGACCGAGAGCTCCAGGATGACCTCGTTGGTCAGCTTCGCCGAGATCGGTTCCAGGATGTCGGCCAGCTGCGGGTAGCGATCCAGGAAGTCGACACGGACCGTCACCGCCGCATTGTACTGGGGGAAGGTCTTCTTGTCGTCCGCCAGCACGGCCAGGTCCAGGGTCAGCAACCGGCCGTCGGTGGTGAAGACCTCACCGAAGTTGCAGGTGTTGCCGCCGGCCAGGGTCGCGTAGATCGTGCCGAGGCCGAACGTCTTGATGTTGTCGTCCGGCACGTCGAACCCGTAGGTCTTCTCGGCACCGGCCAGGCCGTCCTGCCGGCTGATGAACTCCGACTCCAGGCAGAATGTGCCCAGCGACGGGTCCTCCGCCAGCAACGCCACCATGTCGGACAGGGTCTCCAGACCATGCTCGTCGGCGAACTCGCGGGTGGTGGCGAACGCGTACTGGTCGTTCACCGGCGAGTAGTCCAGCCAGGCGATGCCGAACTGCTCCGCGTCGACCTTCTTGACCGCGTCGTACTGGTCCTGCTCGTCCGGGATCGGCTCGGTCTGGCCCTGGTAGTTGATCCAGCTCGTGCCGGTGTACTCCCAGTACAGGTCGATGTCGCCCTTCTCAAGCGCCTGCCGGTTGCTGGGCGAACCCTGGATGTTCGTCAGGTCCTCTACGTCCACGCCGGCCGCGGTCAGGGCCACCTCGGCGATGTAGCCGAGCAGGATGTTCTCGGTGAAGTTCTTCGAGCCGACGGTGATCGACACGCCCTCGAGCTCCGGCACCGGCTCGATCGACCCTGGGCCGACGTCGAACGGCAGCTTGTAGCCGGCGTCCAGCCCGCAGCCGGCCACCAGGGCACACACCGCGAGCAGACCAGCAAGGCGCCTCATCGCAGCCCCTTCGGTCCCAGGTAGCGCTCGGCCAGCGCGCCGAGCCAGTCGACCATCAGCGCGAGCCCGACCGCCAGCGTGGCGCCTACCAGCAGCACGCTGGTCCTGGCCACCTTGTAGCCGGAGTCGATCACGAAGCCGAGCCCGCCGCCGTTGACGAACAGCGCAAGCGTCGCGGTGCCCACGGCCAGCACGAGCGAGGTGCGCAGGCCGGCCAGCATCAGCGGCACGGCGAGCGGCAGCTCCACCCGGCGCAGCACGGTGAACGACGACATGCCGATCCCCCTGCCGGCGTCCACAAGGGCCGGATCGACCTGCTGGATGCCGACGATCGTGTTGCGCAACACCGGAAGCAGCGACACGAACGCCAGCGGGACCGCCGCCGCCCACAGCCCCTCCTGAGAGGTCCACAGGAAGTACAGCACCACCACGCCGATCGCCGGTGCGGCCTGCCCGATCGTCGCGATGCCGAGGAAGATCGGCGCGATCGGCCGGGCCCATCGCCTGGTGAGGATGATGCCGAGCGGGATGGCCACCACCACGACGAGGACGGTCACCACGAACGTGATCACCAGGTGCTCCCAGGTCGCCTTGGTCAGCGTCTCCGAGTTGAGCGTGGCCGTCTCGTTCGCGTCGAGGTCGGAGCTGAACGCCCAGATCAGCACGGCACCGACCAGCGCGATCGCGGCGATCGGCTGCAGGAACAGCCGGACCACCTCGGCCCGCCGCGAGCCGGAGTCGACGGACAGGACCGAGCCCGTGGTCACCTCGCGGTCGAGGTCCGCCGTGGTGCTCATCAGTTGTGCTCCTCGCGCAGCTCGCGAATCTTGCCGACCACCGCGTCCAGCTCGACCGCGCCGACGTACTCGCCGCGGCCGCCGGTGACCACCGCCGCGCCGCCCTCGGTGAGGATCGCCTCGAGTGCGTCCTGCAGCGTGGACTGGGTGCTCACCTGGTCGCCGACCGGGTTGCCGACACCTGCCAGCGAGCTGCCGCCGAGCTGGCGGGTGTGCACCCAGCGCAGCGGCCGCCGCTGCCCGTCCACGATCAGCACGAACTGCCGGCCCCCGGCCGCGATCCGCTCCCGCACCGCGGCCGGCGACTCGTCCTCGGTCGCGGTGACCACCTGGGTCAGCTCGATGTCGCGCACCCGCAGCAGGGTGAGCTGCTTGAGCGAGGCGCCCGCGCCGACGAAGCCCGCGACCGTGTCGTCGGCCGGGTTCGCCAGGATCGCCTCCGGGGTGTCGTACTGCAGGATCCGGGACCGGTCACCCAGCACCGCGATGTGGTCGCCGAGCTTCACCGCCTCGCCGAAGTCGTGGGTGACGAACACGATCGTCTTGCGCAGCTCTGTCTGCAGCCGCATCAGCTCGTCCTGCAGGTTTCCCCTGGTGATCGGGTCGACCGCGCCGAACGGCTCGTCCATCAGCAGCACCGGCGGGTCCGCGGCGAGTGCCCTGGCGACGCCGACGCGCTGCTGCTGGCCGCCGGAAAGCTGGCGCGGGAAGCGGTGCAGGAACTGGCCGGGGTCCAGGCCGACCAGCTCCAGCATCTCCGCGACTCGCGCGGTGATCTTCTGCTTGTTCCAGCCGAGCAGGCGCGGCACGACGCCGACGTTCTGCGCGACGGTCAGGTGCGGGAAGAGCCCCGCCTGCTGGATCGCGTAGCCGATCCGCCGGCGCAGGTCGTCCGGGTTGAGCGACAGCGCGTCCTCGCCGCCGACCGTGATCCGGCCGGCGGTCGGCTCGATCAGCCGGTTGATCATGCGCATCGTGGTCGTCTTGCCGCAGCCGGACGGTCCCACGAAGATCGTGATCTCCCCGGGGTTGATCGTCATGGTGAAACCGTCTACCGCCGGCTCGCGTTGGCCGGGGTAGCGCTTGGTCACCTCGTCGAGCTGGATCTCCACACCACTGGTCTCAGCCACGGATCCCCCTCGAGGTAGTAAGTCGCGCGATGACGAGGTACAAGCCGTCGATGACCAACGCCATGACCACGATGCCGAGCGTGCCGGCGAGCGCCTGGTTGGTCGCGTTCGCGCTGCCCGCCCGGTTGAGCCCGGAGAAGATCTCGGTGCCCAGCCCCGGGCCCTTGGCGTACGCGGCGATCGCGGCGATGCCCATCAGCATCTGGGTACTGACCCGCATGCCGGCGAGGACCGCGGGCCAGGCCAGCCGCAGCTCCACCCGGGTGAGCACGGCGATCCGGTTCATCCCGATGCCTCTGGCCGCGTCGGTCACCGCCGCGTCGACCCCGCCGAGCCCGACGATCGTGTTGCGGACGATCGGCAGCAGCGCGTAGAGCACGAGCGCGGTGACCGTGGGCGCGACGCCGAGGCCGAGCACCGGGATCAGCAGGCCGAGCAACGCGAACGACGGGATCGTGAGGATCGTGCTGGCGAGCGCGGTCGCGATCGTGGAGCCGAGCGGGCTGCGGTAGACACCGACGCCGACAAGTACCCCGACGACCGCCGCGATGATCGTGCACTGGATGACGACGCTCGCATGCTGGTAGGCCTCGACCGCCAGCCGGGACCAGCGCTCGCCGATGAACTCCCAGAGGTTCACCTCTGGTCACCTCCGCCCCGCTGGGTGCTTGTTGGCCGACACGGTGGCCTATGTTGACCTTGCTGGCAAGCTCTGCGTCACGATTGTTGCGCTGAGCGCAATAATTGGGTCCGATACGACCGTTCGGGACGACCGTTCGCCGAGACGCGGTCCCCGGTCCGGAACAGCCGCCTAGGGTAGGCAGACATGGGCAGACGGACGACCGACGGTGCGCCGGGCGCACGTGGTTGGTTGCTCGGGTCCTGCTCCGCCGCGCTGGCCGTCGCCGCGCACGGAACCGCGGGCGGCACGCTCTCCGACGCGGCCCTCACCGCCCTGCTCACGACCGTTCTCGCCTGGGGCGGCGCGACAATCGTCCGGCGTGGTGGGCTGGTCGCGCTCGTCGGCGTGCTCGGGACCACCCAGGCCGCCCAGCACGTGCTGCTCACCGAGATCGCCGGCAGCATGCACACCCACATGTTGGCGCCGCCGCCGGTCAACGGCTGGCTCATGTTCGCCACGCACGCGGTCGCCACGCTGCTGTCCGCGGTGCTGCTGCTCCGCGCGGACGAGGCCCTGGCCGCCGTCGGCGCGGCATTCACCTGGTTGGTCGGCAGGCTGCAGGCCCTGTGCCCCGCCCCGCCGCGAGCCGCGCTCCAGAACGTCCGCGGCGGCGCCCCGGCCCGGCCGGACCACCTGCTCGAAGTGCTGTTGCGCCGGGTCAGCCCCCGGCGCGGACCACCCGTTCGCTCCTGAAACCGAGCACCCCACCGACGCAGCCGGCCAAGGATGCGTCGTCACCCACCTATCTTCAGGAGCACGTCACACATGTCCACCAACGGATACAAGCGCGCCGGAGCGGCGATCGGTGTCGCCGTCGCCACCGGCGCGGCCCTGCTGCTCGGCACCGGCGTCGCCTCGGCACACGTCACCGCGAAGATCATCGGTGAGTCGGCCGCGCAGGGCGGCTACACCAAGATCACCTTCCGGGTGCCGAACGAGGAGCCGACCGCCGGCACCGTCAAGCTCGAGGTCCGGCTGCCTGCCGACGCACCGATGAGCTCTGTGCGCCCCAAGGCGGTGACCGGCTGGAAGGCCGCGGTCACCAAGTCGAAGCTGGCCGAGCCGATCGAGTCGCACGGCGCCGAGATCACCGAGGCGGCGAGCAAGGTCACCTGGACGGCAAGCCCCGGCGTGCGGATCAACCCCGGCGAGTTCGCCGAGTTCGAGCTTTCCGTGGGTCCGCTGCCCGAGACCGACGAGCTCGTCATGCCCGCGATCCAGACCTACGAGGGCAACAAGGTCGTGAAGTGGGACGCGCCGCCGCCGGCCGAGGGCGCGGAGGAGCCGGAGCACCCGGCGCCGGTCATCACGCTGTCGCCGGCCGAGGAGGACGAGCACGGCCACGACGCGGCCACGCCGGCACCCGCCGCCGCCGACGCGGACGACATCGAGAACACCGCCTCCGCGGCGTCCACCAGCGACGACACCGCGCGCTGGCTCGGCGGTGCCGGCCTCGTGGTCGGCGCACTCGGCCTCGGCGTCGGGGTGGGTGCCACGATGCGAGCCCGCTGGGTGGTGGCCGCGAACAAGACCGGCGACGCGCAATGAGGAAGCTCGCCGTCGTCATCGGGGTGGCCTTCCTGGCGCTGCTGGGCCTGGCCACCCCGGCGTTCGCACACAACTCGCTGGTCAGCAGCAACCCGGCCGACCAGGCCACCGTGCAGGAGAGCCCGTCGACGGTCGAGCTGACGTTCGACCAGCCGGTGCAGAACGGTGACGGGCTCAACACGATCACCGTCAGCGGTCCGGAGCAGACGAGCTGGACGACCGGTGCGGTCGACGTCGAGAGCAACGTCATCAGCGCGTCGCTCGACGAGCTCGGCCCGGCCGGCGCCTACCGGATCGCCTACCGGATCGTCTCGGCCGACGGGCACCCGGTGACCGGCGAGGTGACGTTCACGCTGGCCGCGGCCGGCAACGGCACCCCGGTCACCGGCGTGCCGAACGCCGGCGGCACCGGTGGCGGCGGTACCGCGGGCGGCTCGTCCGACGGTGACGGGCTGCCGATCTGGGTGTGGATCGTCGGTGCGGTCGTCGTGCTCGGCGCCGGGCTGACCGTTGCCCTGCGCATCGGGGGCAAGCAGCCGCAATGACCCAGGCCCGGGCCACCGCGTCCGCCCGGTTCCACCTGGTCGTCGCGCTGGTCGCGGCGGCGTTGGCCGGCATGGCCGTCGGCCTCGCGCTGACCGCGGCCCAGCCGGTGCCGGGGGTGACCGAGCCGGACGCGGTGGTCCGGTACGGGCTGCCGGTCGTGCGGGTGGTGCTCGACCTGGCCGCGGTGGTGACGGTCGGGCTGAACCTGCTGCCGATCCTCATCGGCTACGACCGGCCCAAGCACGCCGAGCAGGTGCTGGGCGGCGCCCGGCGGGTGGCCGCGGTGGCGGCGCTCGGGTGGGCGCTCGCCGCGCTGGTCGCGCTCGTCATGCAGACCGCCGAGGTCAAGCCGGGTACCGGTGTCTCGCCGGGCGCGGTCGCGGACTACGTGGCCGAGGTCGGCGCGGGCAAGGCGCTGGTTTTCGTCGCCGCGGTGGCGTTCGTGTCGTTCGGCCTGGGCATCGGATCGGTGCGGGTCGGCGAGTCCGTACCGGCCGAGCTGCGCACCGCCGTCGCGCTGTTCGGGCTGCTGCCGCTGCCGGTCACCGGGCACGCGACGAACTTCGCGTGGCGCGACTTCACGATGATCTCACTGGAGCTGCACGTGCTCGGCGCCGTGGCGTGGACCGGCGGGCTGGGCGCGGTGGTCGTGCTGCTCGCGACCAACCGGACGCTGCTGGCCACCGCGCTGCCCCGGTTCTCCCGGCTCGCCACCGTCTGCCTCGGGGTGGTGGCGGCGACCGGCCTGTTCAACGCGGTCGTCGAGCTGACCGGGGACCACAACCTCTTCGGCGCGCTCTTCGGCACCGGCTACGGCGTTCTCGTGCTGCTGAAGCTGACCTGCCTGACGCTGCTCGGCGCGCTGGGCGCCAACATCCGCTGGCGACTGATGCCGGGGATCGTGCGCCACCAGCGGACCGCGCTGGTCGGCTGGGCGGCGTTGGAGCTGTCGGTGATGGGGCTCGCGTTCGGTTTCGCGGTGGTGCTCAGCCGCGCCCCGGTCGCCTAGTGTCCCCCGCCGGGAGTCTGTTGCGTGAGTCGGCGAGTCCAGGTTTCTGCTGGCAAGGCGCCGGTTCGTCCTCGTACCGGGTTGTACTCGGGCGGACCGGCGACGCCGCCAGCAGGAAGCTGGGCCGGCGAATCATGTGACGAACTTCCGGCGGGGGACACCAGCCTGTTTTTTCGCCCCAGTTCGGTCATACGCGGTGCACGCCGGATTGGTTGCACGAACAGCCGCTCCGATACGGCGAACGGTGGCAACGACCGTTCATCGTGGGAACGGCCGGTGTGTGCTGGGCCACAGGGCGTCGCCGAGCCCCCGGATCGGCCCAACGGCGAATGGTCAGTCCTGCTCGGTGAACTGCGCCGAGGACAGGCTCGACCGGCGGCGGATGACAGCGATCCGGGAGACCGTGCCGGTGCCCCTGCGCTCGAGCTCGCGACGGGTGATCCAACCGGCGGCGTGGTGGCGGTAGGCCTGCGACAGCAGGACGAGCTCGGCCAAGAAGTCGGCGGCTCTGTGCCGGCTCGCCTCGGGGAGCCTGGCGACGAGGGGCAGCTGGTCGGCCACCACCTGGTCCAACACACGCGCGGACGCCAGCGCACGTCGCACGCGCCTGCTCGGTCTGGTCACCTGCCTGCGCTTAGCCACCGGGACGAACCACCTCGTTCGGGGAACGGGAGAGGCTACCTTAACAGAGCGTAGCGCGCTCATCCGCAACGTCCACTCCGGCCTGTCACTCGATCGGGTGATTTTCGATCTGACCTGCGAGGACGCCCTGGTGAGCACGGCATACCCATCGAGGACGTCGTATTTTGGCGACGCAGCGTTACGACCCAGTGGACTGGCGTTAGACCGAACGGGTCAGGTGTAGCGCGCCCATCTGGCCGACCTGTCGCCCCGCCGAACGTCGGACAGCCTCCGGAACAGCTCCGGCCGCACCTCGGGCCGGCTGGACAGGATCGGAAGCACGCTGGTGATGAGCTTGAGCTCACGCACCTCGCGGAGCACCGGAAACCCCTCCCACCCGGTGACGTCGAACCCGTAGGAGCGAACCAGCTCGCGGTAGCTCCCCACCGGCTCGCCGAACCGGACGATGCCGACGGCGAGTGGGGTCAGGTCCCACTCCGGCGGACCCAGGCTCGCCGAGTCGAAGTCGCAGAGCACCGGACCGGCCGGACTCGGGATGAGGTTGCCCAGGTGCGCGTCGCCGTGCAGGAGCGAGGTGGGCAGCGCGAACTCGACACCGGCCAGCCGCGCGCTCACCTCGTCGCACCGATCCTGGAGAAACGCCAGGTCAGCGCCATCCAGCCCATCCGCCTCGCCGATCCGCCGCCGAACGTCGTCCAGTGGTTCCCATGCGGGCAGCGGAAACGCGGGCTCGGGCAGCTCGTGCAGCCTGTGGAGGAGTTTCGCCAGGTCCCGGCCGCGGACCCGACGGCCACCGTGCGGGACCGTCTCCCACACGGTGGCCAGGTACTCCCCGGCGGCCACCGGCTGCTCGACGCCGGGCACGAGCCGTACCGCCGGCAGGTCGTGCTCGGCGAGCCAGGTGGCCACCCGGACCACCTTGTCGACCCGGTGGCGCAGCGCGTTGGACGCGACTATCCGCACCACCACCGGCGCGCCGGCCAGCTCGAACACGGCGTTGTTGGTGCACCGCAGCAGCCGCGCGCCGGCCGGGTCGAGCCCGGCGGCGGCGCACACCGCGGTGAGGGCCTCGGCGAGGTTGTCGGGTGAGAACTGACCGCCGCGGCCCGGGGCCATGTCCGACGTGGACGTCGCGGTCATTGGGCTGCCTTGTCGAGTCAGGACACGTCTGCGTCGTAGAACCTGCTGATGGTGTCGGACAGCTCCCGCGCGTCGGTGTAGTTGCGCCGCTTGTCCGCCTCGGCCTTGAGTGGCATGAGGCGGTCCTTGACACGCCGGGACTTGAGATGTTGGGCGAGGTCAACGGCCTGGTGGCCGATCTTGGCACCGTGGTCGATGTCGCCGTCGAGCAAGTGGTTGGTGGCCAGGAAGCTCAGGTTGAACGCCTTGCTCCTGGCCATGTCGTCGCCGTACGAGCCGATGGCCCGGTGCAGCGCGGGAATGGCGTACTTCGTGTGCTTGGGATCCACTTCCTGGGCCAGCACGGTGTGCACCGTGCCGATCATGGCGTAGACGTCGTCCTCGTTGAAGAACTTCACCCAGTCCTCGGCCTCGCCCGAGTTCGACCTGGCGAACTCGTCGCGGGTACGGCCGATGAGCTTCATGGTCTGGTCCTCGTGGCCCATCATCGCGTAGGCCCAGGCCTGGTTGGCGCAGATGACCGCCACGGCCAGCTCGGAGCCCGACTCCTGGGCGGCGATCTGGCCGAGCTGGAACATCTTGAGCGCGTCGTCGGGGGCTTCCTTGTGCAGGTAGACCCGGCCCATCCGGTAGAGGATGTTGGCGACCAGCTGGTTGGAGTCCCCTGCCTTGGCGAGCTCGAGAGCCCGCCCGAAGTGGTTGCGCGCCGAGTCGATCAGTCCGATGTCGAACGAGGTCCAACCGGCCAGGTTGTGCAGGTCCGCGAGCGCCACGTGGAGGCGTTGCTTGACCACTTCCGAGCCGGACGCGGACAGCATCTGCTGCCCCCACGACAGTTGGGCGACGACGGCGTCCCGGCAGAACCCCCCGCCGTACTGGTAGTCCAGCGAGCGGAGTGCCCTGGTGGCCGCCTCTACCTGGCGGACATCGGTCATTCCGATCCGACCAGGAGCGGGGGTCAACACGGGGTTGGACACCCACGATCCTGAGTCCGCGCCGAGTACATGCGCACCGACCGCCACGGCGGCGGCATGCGCAAGGAACTTGCGACGCTTCACGTTCTCCGGCTCCTCAGCCTCCGGGGCTTCGCGCGTCTCGGCTACTCGTGTGGCCGTGACTTCGTCGTACGCGAGGCCCATGTATCCCCTGGGGACACCCAGGCCGTCGGCGATCCGCAACAGGACGTCGTAGGCCATGACCTGACGACCCTTGAGGATCTCCGACACCTCGGACTGTGACTGACCGGTCATCGCCGCGATCTGGCGTTGTGACACGCCTTTTCGTCGCAGCAGCTTGTAGATGGTGCTGACCTCCCGCGCCGCGAGCGCGTTTCGCATCTCCTGGGCTTCCCACACATCCGATGTAACGGAAGAGCTCTGAGATCCGATGGAGTTCATTCCGCCCCCTCACAGTCCGCTGGGCGTCAGCAGCAATGTATGCGTACTTCACAAGCAGCGAGAAGTCCGAATCGGTGAACCTGATCGGTCCGACCGAAGTTCAACGACCGTTCACCGTGGAACGACCGCCGATCGGCGCTGTGACGCACCAATCTGTGTTCTCAGGCACCAATGTAGTTGGTTGTAAGCGTACGAGCACGGAGGGAAGCAGCGACTGTGGAACTGGTCAAGACCGCCGTGACCGCAGCGCCGGCGCCAACCCGACGCCTGGCCGGCGAGGACCGGAGCCCCGCGGATCTCCGCGGCGACCTCCATGGCTCCGCCCTCGGCCGCCAGGTGTGGCGCATCAACTGCGGTGACGTGGTCAACCGGGAACGCTGCCTCACCGTGCTCGTCGAACGCAATCGGGTGGTCCTCGTAGGGCCGCCGGGCGAAACCGCGGTCCTCACCACTGGCCAGCTCGGCCAGCTGCGGACCGCGCTTCGTGAGGCCGCCGAACAGGCGGAAAGGTGACGGTGAGGTTTCGGTGGACGAGATACTCGGGCAGGTGCTGCGCAACGCGGTGTGGGAGCGGCTCGACATGCTCTCCGAGCTGGCCAACCGCGCAGACGCGCCGTCCCTGCTGTCCGTGGCCCGTTCCGAACTCCCGAGGCTGACCGAGGGTTGGCGAGCCATGCTCGCCGCGCACGAGCCGGACGACCGGGGCAACTGCCCGGCGTGCTCGTCCCGGTGGCGCCAGCAGAAGGCGCCGTGCTCGGTGTGGCAGGCGGCCTACGAACACCTGGTGGCGGGTGGCCTCGCTCCGAACCCGAACAACGCAAGGCACGCGATCGCCGAGCCCGCCCCCAAGGCGACGACCCGGACCGCGTCGCCCGGCAGGTTGGCGAGCGCCAGGTAGGACCGGCGACCACGGCCTCCCGTGACCCCGCACGACGTGTGGCTACGGTCGCCTGATGGACCGGCGGTTCGATTCGTCAGCACCCCCGAGCTCGACGAACACCGGGCCGCCGGTTCTCAACAGAGGAACCGGCAATCACCCGCCGATGACAACTCCACAAGCTCCACGGACCGGTGCTGTTGTATTCCCCTCCCCCGACCAGCATCGGTCCGTGGCTCCACTCCGGACGACCCTGCTCGCGCCTTGCGCTCGCCGGGTCGTTTCGCGTGACTCTGGGGGCCGAGCCCCCAGACCCCCACGGTGCGAGCTCCCCCCGACCCAGCGTGGTCCCGGTTCCAAGGTGAC
This sequence comes from Actinophytocola sp., assembly GCF_009379765.1. Taxonomy (GTDB): domain Bacteria; phylum Actinomycetota; class Actinomycetes; order Mycobacteriales; family Pseudonocardiaceae; genus Actinophytocola. The sequence continues at coordinate 45,597 of NZ_WHTD01000037.1, forward strand.
CAGCTTTCGCTCTCGCTTCGCTCGCTCGCCTTTCGCTCGCTCGCCCTTTTTTGGCGTATGCGCTTCCATTCCTGGGGCTCCTTTTGGTTTGGATACAAGACTTTTCAGATTGGGGGTTTCGTATACAAAGTTTTGTGGAGGTCTAGGCCACCTGCGGGCAGGATGGAGGTAGGCCCCCGGCTAGGAGTACATGTGGTGACCTCCGTTCCGTTGCGAAAGCAACCAGTGCAGCGGCGCAGCGCGAAACGCGTCGAGCAGATGCTCAAGGCCTGTGCCGCGCTCATCGACGAGCTCGGCTACGACGGTGTCACCACCACGCTCATCGCCGAGCGCGCCGGGGTTGCGGTGGGGTCGCTCTACCAGTTCTTTCCCGACAAGCGCGCGGTCGTGCAGGCACTCACCAAGCGCAACCTCGACTACTTCACCGCCGAGATCGACCGGCGGCTCGACTGGGACCACCTCGAGCACTGGTGGCACGGCGTCGACACGATCATCGACATCTACGTCGAGATGTACCGGGAGATCCCCGGGTTCGCCCGGGTGCGCTTCGGCGATGTCATCGACCTGCGGTTCATCGACGACGAGCGGGACAACAACACAGTCATCGCCGACCAGATCGCGGGGCTCGTCGCGCAGAAGGTCAACGTGCCGGTCGAAAGCCTCTACCGGACCATCACCATCGCCAGCGACATCGGCGACACCATCCTCGCGCTCGCGTTCCGGCGCAAGCTCTTCGGCGAGCAGGACATGATCGACGAGGCCAAGCGAGTCGTCCGCGCGTACCTGGCCCGCGAGTTCTAACCGAAGCTCCGCCCTTCGCCGCGGTAGGTCGGCACCGCGTGGGTGACCCGGTCGCCCTCGATCACCTGGTACTCGGTGAACCGCTCGGCCAGCTCGCCGGCCTTCGTGTGCCGCAGCCACACCCGGTCGCCGATGCGCAGGTCGCGGGCCGCCCGCCCGGTCACCGGCGTCTGCACCTCGCCCGCGCCCTCCACGCCCAGCAGCTTCAGGCCCGCCGGCAGGTACGGGCTCGGCAGCCGATCCTTGCCGACCGGGCCCGAGGCGATGAAGCCACCGCTGAACAGGGTCGCGATCGCGGGCCGCGGCTTGCGCGCCACCGGCAGCGCGAACAGCACGGCCGGAGCCGGCGCGAACCGCCGGTAGTTGTCGAACAGCGTGGGCCCGATCAGCCCCGAACCGGCCGCGACCTCGGTGACCGACTCGTCGAGCCCGGTCGTCTCGATGCTCCCGGTGCCGCCGCCGTTGACGAACTCCAGGTCGGCGACCGCTCGCACCCCGGCCACCGCCGCGGTCCGCCGAGCGGCCAGCTCGTGCGCCGAACGGTCCTGCATCCAGCGCAACACCGCGCCGGTGATCGGCTTGCCGGCCGGATGGTCACCGAGACCCGCGATCTGCCCCTCGTAGCCCATCAGCCCGACCAGCCGGAACCCCGGACGGTCGGCCACCGCGGCGGCCAGCGCGCCGGCCTGCGCAGCGGTGAACACCGGCGAGCGGCGGGTGCCGACGTGGGCGAGATCGCGCCCCAGCAGCGGTCGCCAGGACACGTCCAGCTCCAGGCACACCCGGATGTCCGGGTGCCCGACACCGAGCGCGGCGTCGACAAGGTCCAGATGTGCCACCGAGTCGACCATGATCGACACATGCGAACGAGCGTGGTCGTCCTCGGCCATCGCGCGCAGCGCGGCGTGGTCGGTGGTCGGGTAGGCCACCAGCAGATCCGTATCGGCGAGGTCGGTGCCCGCCCACTCGCCGGTGAGCCACAGCGCCTCGGGCAGCGCGTAGGACATGACCCCGGTGAAGCCGTCCCGGCGCAGCACCCGCTCCAGCAGGAACCGGCAGCGGATCGACTTGCTGGCCACCCGGATCGGCCGACCGGCGGCACGCCGCACCAGGTCCGAGGCGTTGTGGTCGAATGCGTCGAGGTCGACGACGGCGAGCGGCGCGTCAAGGTGCTTCGTCGCAGCGTTCAAGGTCGCAGCGTTCAAGGTCGCAGCGTTGAACCTCATGAGGTGCGTTTCGTCGGGCACGCACCCACCGTAGGACCTGGGAGGATCCGTGGCAGCTCCATCCACCGCCTGGCGTAACTGGGCCGGCACCGAGTCGGCCGTGGCGACCGGCGTGACCCGGCCGCGCGACCTCGAGGGCATCGCGGACACGGTCACGCGTGCCGCGCGGGCCGGCAAGTCCGTGCGGGCCAGGGGCAGCGGCCATTCCTTCACCGCGGTGGCCGCGGCGCACGACATCGCGCTGGACCTGCGGGACTGGACGGGCGTCACGTCGGCCGACATCGACACCGGGCTCGTCACCGTGCGGGCCGGCACCACGCTGCGAGCGCTCAACGCCGAGCTGGATCGGCTGGGCCTCGCGATGACGAACCTCGGCGACATCGACGCGCAGACCATCTCCGGCGCGATCTCCACCGGCACGCACGGCACTGGCGCGCGGTTCGGCGGCATCGCCACCCAGGTCGCCGGGCTGGAGCTGGTGCTGGCCGACGGCTCGGTCGTCACCTGCTCGGCCGACGAGCGGCCGGAGCTGTTCGCCGCGGCCCGGGTGAGCCTCGGCGCGTTCGGGGTGATCTCGACGGTGACGCTGCGGACCGAGCCGTCGTTCGTGCTCGCCGCGCAGGAGCGGCCGGAGCCCCTGGAGGAGGTGCTGGCGGCGCTGGACGAGAACTGCGCGACCCACGACCATTTCGAGTTCTACTGGTTCCCCTACGGCCCGCAGGTGCTCACGAAGCGCAACAACCGGCTGCCGGCCGGGACTCCGGCCCAGCCGCTGTCCAGGACGCGGCAGTTCGTCGAGTACGAGCTGATGGAGAACAAGCTGTTCGGCACGATGTGCCGGTTGGGCCGACGGGTGCCGGCGTTGGTGCGGCCGCTGAACAAACTGGCGTCGGCGGTGCTGTCCGAACGGTCCTATCGGGACGTTTCGCACCGGGTTTTCGTGACCAACCGGAGTGTTCGGTTCGTCGAGTCGGAGTACGCGGTGCCACGCGAGGCTCTCGGCGAGGTGCTGGCGGAGCTGCGCAGGCGGGTGCCGCGGCTGGCCGATCCGGTGATCTTCCCGGTGGAGGTCCGCGTGGCGGCGGCCGACGACATCTGGCTTTCGACGGCGTACCAACGGGATTCGGCGTACATCGCGATCCACCAGTTCGTCGGCATGCCGTACCGGGAGTACTTCGACCTGTTCGAGTCGATCGTCGACGCGGTCGGCGGGCGGCCGCACTGGGGAAAGATGCACACGCTGGATGCGACCGAGCTGCGCGGCCGGTACCCCCGGTTCGACGATTTCGTTGAAATGCGAACGAAAATGGACCCGACGGGCGTGTTCGGCAACCCGTACCTGAGTCGCGTCCTAGGCGAGCTCGGCTAGCGCGCGCTCGATCGGCACGTCTCCGCCGATGAGCTCCAGCACGCGACCGGCGGTCGACGGCGTGTCCAGGAGGCCGACGCATGTGGCGGCGACGTCGTCGCGGGTGACCGCGCCGGGCGGCACCCGGTCGGCGAGCGTGACGCGTCCGGTGCCCGGGTCGTCGGTGAGCCTGCCCGGGCGCAGCACCGTCCACTCGAGACCGCGGGCCATCAGATCCCGCTCCGCGGCGGCCTTCGCGCGAAGGTAGCCGGCGAAGGCCTGGTCCATGTTCGGGTCGTCGGCACGGTCCAGGCCCATTGCGCTGATCTGTAGGTAACGCCGCACGCCCACGGACTCGGCGGCGTCGGCGAGCAACACGGACGCGGCCCGGTCGACGGTGTCCTTGCGGGCCGAGCCACTCCCCGGCCCCGCACCCGCGGCGAACACCACGGCGTCCGCGCCGGCGACCACTTCGCCGACCGCGCCGGCGTCGGCACTCTCGAGGTCGAGCACCCGGGCGTCACCGCCGGCCGCGCGCACGTCGTCGACATGGTCGGGGTTGCGCACCAGCCCGACGACGGTGTCTCCGCGGCCGGCGAGGAGCTTCGTCATGCGCAGCGCGATCTTGCCGTGCCCGCCGGCGATGACTACGCGCATGGTCAGGCGGTGGCGAGGATCTGCTCGTAGGCCAGCTCGGTGATCCACCGTTGGGTGCCGTCGACCCCGGCCGGCGCCCGGTCACCGCGACCCGGCAGGTCGAGGTCCACCTCGGGCCCGGGCTCAGCGCTGATCACGCCGACACCGTAGGCGCGGGCCCGCGGCAGGCAGTTGATCAGGTAGTCGTTGGTGAGCACCACGGACATCGGCAGCACCATGGCGGCGTCGCAGTACCGAAGGAACGGCACGGCGTTGACGAGGCCGGTGCGCCAGTGGCGGGTGACCGCGAGCGCTCCCACGATGCGCACGGCGGGCTCGGGGACCCGACCGGAGAACTCCGGCCAGACCCAGGTGGAAACCGTGGCCCGGTCGACCTCGGGGGCCTGACCGAGGCAGATGCGCTCGGCGTGTGCGTCCGGCATGAGCTGCGCCACCAGGTTGACCCGGCGGCCGAGCAGCTTCATCTCCGGCAGTACGACCCCCTGCCAACCGAGCTCCCGCGCTGCCGCGGCGGCCAGCTCGTCGACCTCTGCCGGCAGCTCGACGGGAGGAACAAGTGGAGACGGCACCGCCGTCAGGTTGTCCACTGCCGCCGTGCGCCCTGGAATGCCCGTCACGAACTCAGCCCTCTCGATTACCGTCGCGCCGATCGGCTTCGCCATCCCCTGCCAAGCGCGGCGTTTTTTGGTACATGTCCGGAGTACCAGGTGGCGGGGCCCCAACCGCAGACGAGAACGGGGCTCCTGCGACCGACGGCGCTGAGCGGTCGGTGACCGGTCGACGACCGACATTGGGACTTCTGCCCGGCAGTGCCGCCGTCTGGGTGAGTCGTGGGCTGGATGGTTGAACGCAGGGTCGCACCACGAGTTGCACACAGGATTCGGCCGCACCACCGCGAAAGATCCACTTGAGGAGTTCGGACAGCCTGACCAGAAGATCCACAAGTGCGACCACTTTGGCGAAAGTCGTTGCGCCCCAACCCTTTCCTACCCGGCTGGACGGTCGGAAAAACTCCGACTCGTGGTGCGGCCCGCACCGATCCGGAAGAGAACCTTCCGCCCCAACCCACAGGAACGACGACAACCCCAGCCCGCCCGACGGCTCGGACAACTCACCCACCTGGCCCACGACGAACGGCACCACAAGGGGAAGGCCTCGGAGAAATGCCCGGAGGAACGCGGAAGAAACGGCTACCCGCCGAACAAAACCCGCAAGACCCCCGAGATAAACCCGACCCACCAACCAAAACCGCAGCGACTGAGCGGAAGCGCCCGCCGAGGCGAGCCCGCGAGCGAATGCCGAGAGCAACCCACGAATCCGCCCATGCCCGACGCCGAACGCGAGACCCAGCTGCTACCGATGCCGAAGGCGAGACCCCACCCGGATGCCGAGCCCCTGATGTCGATGCCGAAGGCGAGCCCAGCTGGTGAACACGGAAGGTGACCACGCTGGGTCGGACGGAACTCGCACCGTGGGGGTTTGGGGGGCTCGGCCCCCCAACATGATGACGACCGACCCGGCCCGCGCTCTCCGCGGGCACAGATATCCGGAGGTCGAGTGGGCGAGGGGGGAGTTGAACCCCCACGTCCTTACGGACACACGGACCTGAACCGTGCGCGTCTGCCATTCCGCCACTCGCCCGAGTGGAACGCCGAGAAGAGTACACGGTCCTCAACTGGGTTTGTACATCGCACTGTCCTCCAGGCCGTACCCGGATACGATCGACCTAGGAGCACACGTGTGGAAGGAGGCACCCATGGGCATCGGACAGCGGCTGAACCGCAAGTTGGAGAACCTCGTGGGCAACTCTTTCGCTCGTGTGTTCGGTGGCAACGTCGTGCCCCAGGAAGTGGCACAGGCGCTGCTGCGTGAAGGTGAGGTCAACGTTCGCGAGCTGGCCGGTGGTCGGCAGCTGGCACCCAACCACTACATGGTGCAGTTGGGCGCCGCCGACTACGACAACTTCGCTGGCGACGAGGACCGCACCACAGCGCTGCTCGCGGACTGTGTGGCGGAGTATCTCTCCGAGCACCAATGGGACACCTATGGTGACGTCGTAGTCTCCCTTGAGCGCTCCGACGCGCTGCACACCGGACAGTTTCGAATACGCTCGGCCGTCGACCCGGACGTCAAGGCTTCCGCCAGGGCTCCCGGGGAGAAGCGGTCAGCACCACCCCGCAACGCAGGAGACCGATCCATGAGCCAGCCTCCCGGCCACGGCCAGCCGCCCGAGGGCGATCCTTACGGACAGCAGTACGGCTACGGCCAGCAGCAAGGTTACGAGCAGGGCTACGGCCAGCAGCAGGGCTATGACCAGGGTTACGGCCAGCAGCAGCAGGGCTACGGCCAGCAGCAGGGCTACGACCAGGGTTACGGCCAGCAGCAAGGCGGTGGCTACGACCAGGGCTACGGCCAGCAGCAGCAGGGCTACGGCCAGCAGCAAGGTTACGAGCAGGGCTACGGCCAGCAGCAGGGCTACGACCAGGGTTACGGCCAGCAGCAGCAGGGCTACGGCCAGCAGCAGGGCTACGACCAGGGTTACGGCCAGCAGCAAGGCGGTGGCTACCAGCAGGGCGGCGACCCGTACGCCCAGCAGGGGTATGCCCCGCCGGCCGTGCAGACCGGCCCGCGGCAGCTGAACGCCAGCCTGCAGCTGGACGACGGCTCGAACCGGACGTACTCGCTCAAGCAGGGCGGCAACGTCGTCGGCCGTGGCCAGGACGCCGACTTCCGGCTTCCGGACACGGGCGTCTCGCGTCGCCACCTGGAGATCACTTGGGACGGTCAGAGCGCCACCCTCGCGGACCTCGGCTCGACCAACGGCACCACGGTCAACGGCACTCCGGTGCAGACCTGGCAGCTGGCCGACGGCGACGTCATCCGCATCGGGCACTCGTCCCTCGTGTTCCGTACCCAGGGCTGACCGACACCGGGGCTGACCGACCCTCAATACTGAGCACAGGCACCGCGCGGGTGCCGGTGCCCCATACCATCGACCCCTACCGGCGGGAGCGTTCACAGCAGGTGCCAGAGCTTGTTGTGCAGCTGACCAGAGCAGGGTTTCTCGCCCTGCTCTGGTTGTTCGTGCTGGCCGCGTTGCGGATCGTTCGGTCCGACCTGTACGCCGCCGCCGGACTGAAGGTTTCGGTCCCGGGCTTCCGCCGCAGCACCGCGAAGAAGTCCCGGGGCGGCAAGGCGCCCCGGCAGATGGTCGTCACGCATGGCGCACTGGCCGGGACCAGGATCTCCCTGGACGGCCGGCCGATCATGATCGGCCGCGCGGACGACTCCACGTTGGTCCTCGACGACGACTATGCGTCCACCCGGCACGCGAGGATCTCGCTGCGCGGAACGGACTGGTACGTGGAAGATCTGGGCTCGACGAATGGGACGTACCTCGACCGGGCTAAGGTCACCGCACCCCTCCGGGTGCCTCTTGGTGTCCCGATCCGAATCGGCAAGACGGTGATCGAGCTACGGTCATGACCCTCGTCCTTCGCTATGCGGCCCGCAGCGACCGGGGCCTGGTCCGTTCCAACAACCAGGACTCCGTGTACGCAGGCCCGCGCCTGCTCTCCCTCGCCGACGGCATGGGCGGTCACGCCGCCGGTGAGGTCGCCAGCAAGGTCGTCATCGCGGCACTGGCGCCGCTCGACGACGACGAGCCTGGTGAGGATCTGCTCGCGCAGCTCCGGGAGGCCACCAACGCCGGCAACGGCGCCATCGCCGAGCTCGTCGCGGGCGACCCCGAGCTGGACGGCATGGGCACCACGCTCACCGCGATCCTGTTCGCGGGCAGTCGCATCGGGCTCGTCCACATCGGCGACTCGCGGGCCTATCTGCAGCGCAACGGGCAGTTCGCGCAGATCACCCACGACGACACGTTCGTCCAGTCGCTCATCGACGAGGGCCGGATCACCGAGGACGAGGCGGCCACCCACCCGCAACGCTCGCTTTTGCTCAAGGCGCTGACCGGGCACGAGGTGGAGCCGAACCTCACCATCCGCGAGGCCCGGTCGGGCGACCGCTACCTGCTGTGCTCCGACGGCCTGTCCGGCGTGGTCACGCACGAGACGCTGGCCGACACGATCAAGATCCCCGACGCGCAGGCGTGCGCCGACCGGATGATCGAGCTCGCGCTCAAGGGCGGCGGGCCGGACAACGTCACGGTCATCGTGGCCGACGTGGTGGACATCGACTTCGGCGAGGACGCCCCGATCGTGGGCGGCGCCGCCGGCAACGGGCAGGACGACCAGCCGCCGCCGGACTCGCCGGCGTCGCGTGCGGGCGCCATCACCTCGCCGCGCATCGAGCCGGTCCGGGTCGAGCCCACCGAGCCGCCGGACCCGAAGGCCAAGCGCCGCAAGCGGATCCGGCTGTTCGTGCTGCTGTTCGTCGTGCTGCTGATCCTCGCCGGCGGTGGCATCGCGACATGGGTCGTGGTGAACAACCAGTACTTCGTCGGCGAGGCCGACGACGGCGAGATCGCCATCTTCCAGGGCGTGCGCGGCAGCATCTTCGGCATCACGCTGAACAACCAGGTGCAGGGCTCGTGCGACCCGGACGTGCGGACCTGCGACAAGTTCTACGTCGACGACCTGCGCCAGCTCGGCCGGGACGCGGTGCGGTCGGGCACCGAGAGCTTCGACAGCGTCCCGGACGCCCGCCAGTTCATCCAGGGCCTGCGTACGAACTACCCGCTGCCGACCTGTGAGTCGCTGATCAAGCAGCAGGAGCGGCAGGCGGGCGATGCCGCGCCACCGCCGTCGAGCAGCCGGCCGCCGGCCAAGCCGACCACGAGCGGCTCCGTCTCGCCGAACCCGACAGAGACCGCCGAGAAACCGGCCGAGCCGGAGCCCGGGGTCAACTGCCGCCAGCCGCGCGGGGACGAGGGCGGCGGCTGATGGCGCAGCCGGGGCCAGCGCCGTTGTTGGCAGCACAAGGCAGCGACACGCCAGGCAGATCGGCTCCGACCCGGCGCGGTACCGAACTGGCGATGCTGGCGTTCGCGGCCGGCCTGGTCACCGGTGCGTTGATGCTCGTCGAGGCCAACCAGGAGCAGACGCTCACCATCCGGCTGGTCTGGTACGGCCTCGCCTACCTGGCCCTGTTCGGCATCGCGCATGCGGCCGTCCGCAAGTGGGCGCCCTACGCCGACCCGCTGATCCTGCCGTGCGTTGCTTTGTTGAACGGTATCGGCCTGGTGATGATCTACCGGATCGACCTCGCCACGGCCGAGCGGGCGCTGCGCACGAACACCGAGTTCGAGAACACCGTGCCCAAGCAGATCCTGTGGACCACGATCGCGCTGGTGCTGTTCCTCGCCGTGCTCCACGTGATCAAGGACCACCGCACGCTCACCCGCTACGGCTACACGTTCGGCCTGGTGGGCCTGTTCCTGCTCGCGCTGCCGGCGGTGCTCCCCGGGGTCATCGCGCCCACGATCAACGGCGCCAAGATCTGGCTGCGCCTGGGACCCGTGTCGATCCAGCCCGGCGAGTTCGCCAAGATCCTGCTGCTGATCTTCTTCGCGGCGTTCCTGGTGTCCAAACGCGACCTCTTCATGGCCGCGGGACGCCGGGTGCTCGGCATCGACCTGCCGCGGGCTCGTGACCTCGGACCGATCCTGTTCTGCTGGGCGGTCTCGGTGATGGTCCTGGTGGCCGAGAAGGACCTGGGCACCTCGCTGCTGTTCTTCGGCACCGTGCTGGTGATGCTCTACGTCGCCACCGAGCGGGCCATCTGGGTCGGCGTCGGGCTGGCCCTGTTCATCGGCGGCTGCATGCTCGCCTACCAGCTGTTCGGCCACGTGCAGGTCCGGGTCGCGAACTGGCTGGACCCGTTCGCCGACTACGACGCCGGCGGCTACCAGATCGCGCAGTCGCTGTTCGGCCTCGGCACCGGCGGGATCGGCGGCACGGGCCTCGGCGCGGGCCGGCCGGACATGGTGCCCCTCGCCAACAGCGACTTCATCACCGCGGCGATCGGCGAGGAGCTCGGGTTCATCGGCCTGGCGGCGCTGCTGCTGATCTACATGATGCTGGCGATGCGCGGCATGCGCAGTGCGGTCGCGGTGCGCGACACGTTCGGCAAGCTCCTCGGCGGCGGCCTCTCGTTCGCGCTGATCATGCAGGTGTTCGTGGTCGTCGGCGGAGTCACCAAGCTCATCCCGATGACCGGCATCACCGCGCCGTTCCTGTCCGCGGGTGGCTCGTCGCTGCTCGCCAACTACATCCTCGTGGCGCTGCTGCTGCGAATCTCCGACGCGGCCCGCCGCCCGCAGACCGGGGCCAAGCCCAAGCCCGTGCAGCAGGCGCCGATCGCCGAGGCCCATACCGTGATGGTGGAGCGTCCCTCATGAACACTCCCCTGCGCCGGGTGGGTCTCGCCATGCTGGCCATGATCGCCCTGTTGCTCGCCAACGCGACCTACATCCAGGTCGTGAAGGCCGACGACTACCGCAACGACCCGCGCAACCAGCGGGTGCTGCTCGAGGAGTACGCCCGCCAGCGCGGCCGGATCATCACCTCCGACGAGGTGATCATCGCCAACGTCAAGGCGACGAACGACCGGCTGCGCTACCAGCGGGTGTACGAGAACGGCCCGATGTACGCGCCGGTCACCGGGTTCTACTCGGTCCGCTACGGCGCGACCGGGCTCGAGCGGGCGGAGGACGAGATCCTCAACGGCTCCGACGACCGGTTGTTCGTCCGCAGGCTGTCCGACCTGATCACCGGCCGGGACCCGCGCGGCGGCAACATCGTCACCACCATCAACTCGAAGGTGCAGAAGACCGCCTACGACGCGATGACCGGCAACGACTTCACCGGTGCGGTGGTGGCGCTGGAGCCGGACACCGGCAAGATCCTCGCGATGGTGTCCACGCCGTCGTTCGACCCGAACGGCCTGGCCGTCCACGACGGCACCGCCCAGGAGAAGGCGTACGACTCCTACAGCGACGCCAACAACCCGGCCAAGCCGATGCTCAACCGGGCCATCTCGGAGAACTACACCCCGGGCTCCACGTTCAAGCTGGTCACCGCGTCGGCCGCGCTCGAGGACGGCAAGGACAAGAACACCCAGTTGACCGCGGCGCCGGGCATCGACGTGCTCAACGGCGACCCGTGCGACCCGGACGACGGCAGCACCCGCTGCATGAGCAACTACAACGGCAACTCCTGCGGCTCCGGGCAGACCGCGTCGATGGAGACCGCGCTGCAGCTGTCCTGCAACACCGCGTTCGCGCAGCTGGCGGTCGAGGTCGGCGAGCAGAAGCTGGCGGAGCAAGCGGCCAACTACGGCATCGGCCAGACCGACCTCACGATCCCGATGTCGGTGGTGCCCTCCTGCATCGGCTCGCTCGCCGACGGCAACTGCCTCAACATCGCCGACCGCCCGGCGCTGTACCAGAGCGGCATCGGCCAGAAGGACGTCCGGCTCACGGCGCTCGAGAACGCGGTCATCGCCGGCACCGTCGCCAACGACGGCGTCCGGATGCGCCCGCAGCTGGTCCAGCAGGTCCTCGCGCCGGACCTCGCGATCATCTCCGACTACGAGGAGGAGGACGAGGGCAGTGCGATCTCGTCGGGCAACGCCGAGTCGCTGCGCGACATGATGATCCTGTCCGAGGAGCACA
>NZ_WHTD01000275.1 GCF_009379765.1 Actinophytocola sp.
CTCCGCGGTGCTGTCACCTCTCGTGGGTCGGCTGACCGATCGCGGGCTCGACCGGTGGCTCTTGGTGGCGATGTTCGTCTCCGCGGTCTGCGCCGCGGGACTGCTGGCGTTGGCTCCGTCCTACTCGATGGTGCTGCTCGCGGAGTCCTCGCCGCCGTCCCGAACGCGGTCGCGCACCCCCTGACCAACCGGGTGCTGGTGCGGCTGCCGGCGAGCCGGCGCCGCAGCTTCCTGGTCGCGGTGAAGCACTCGGGGGTCAAGCTCGCGCAGGGGTTCGCCGGAGTCCTGCTGGCGCCCCTCGCGACGTTCGTCGGGTGGCGCTGGGCGGCTGCCGTGCCGGCGGTCGTGGCTCTGCTCGGAGGCGCCTGGGCGCCCGGATTCCTGCGGAGCCGGAGTACACCCGTCGGCACGTCCTTCACCCGGCGGCGCAGGGTGCCGCCCAAGCTCTGGTGGGTGACCGCCTCTACCGTCGCCATGGGTCTGTCGCAGTCCGCGGTCGGCGCCTATATCGCGTTGTACGCCTTCGAGGTCGTCGGCACCTCGCCCGCTGTGGCGGGTGTCGTCGCAGGGGTGCTGGGACTGTCGGGGTTCCTTGGCCGGCTGGTATGGGGCGGGTGGTGACGCAGCTGGGCTCCGCCAGCAGGCCGCTGCAGGTCATCGCGTTCGCCGGCGTGCCCGGAACGTTGCTGGTGATGCTGGCTCCTCGGGTTGGGGTCACGCCGCTACTCGTCGGGGCGGTCGTGCTGGGGGTGGCTACGTCGTTGTGGAACGTCGCCACGACTCTGATCGTGTTCGGCTACGTGAGCCCCACGGTCACCGGGCGGTCGACCGCCCGGATCTTCGTCGGCTTCTGCGTGGGGATGATGACCGGTCCGGTGGTCTTCGGCTTGGTCGTCGACCGCCTGGGCGACTGGACCATCGGCTGGGGCTCCCTGCTGGCGTGGCAGCTCGTGTTGGTCGTCCTCAGCCGGCCGCTGCGTGGGTGGAGGTCCGGCGGACGGACGGCCTGACGGCTGTGCTCACCGGGGTTGACGAGCCGATCGACGGTATCGCTATACTGCCGTATACCGTCGTGTGCAGGAGGTTGCGTTGGTCGTGCTCGCCCGTCCGCAGACCTTGGCCGAGGCCTGCACGCTCGCCGCGGAGCGCGGCGACGACGCGAAGTTCGTGAGCGGGGGCACGGCCGTGGTGCTCATGCTCACCCAGGGGTTGATCGCGCCGGAGACGCTGATCTCGCTCGACGGCCTGCGCGGCGATGCGGCCCTGCCCGGGTGGACGGCCGCTGAGGGAACCCCGGGGGAGCTTGTGATCGGGGGAGGGATGACCCTCGCGGACGTCGCCCGCGACCCACTGGTGCGCGACCTGGCGCCGAGTCTCGCGCACGCCGCGAGCATGGTCGGGAATGTGCGCATCCGCAATGTCGCGACCCTGGGTGGCAACGTGGCTGAGGCCGACTACGCCTCCGACCCGCCCTGCGTGCTGGTCAGCCTCGGCGCGGAGCTCGACGTGGTCGGACCCGAGGGACGGCGGACCATCCCGGCGAGGGAGATGTTCCTCGACTTCTACACCACGGCGCTCGCGACGGGTGAGGTGCTCACCGCGATCCGCGTTCCCCGGCACCCCCGGGCGTCGGCGGACTACCTCAAGTTCTGCAGCGTCTCCGCCGAGGACCGTCCCTGCGTCGGGGTCGCGACGGTGCTGGAGCTCACCGGCGACGGCGAGGTGGTCGCCCTGGACGCGGCGATCGGGGCGGTCGGCTCGGTGCCGCAGCGCTTCGAGGACGTGCTGAGCGACGAGGTGGGCCGGGTCTGGTCCGCCGAGATCGCCTCGCGGGTCGCCCAGGAGTACGCCCGGCGAATCACCCCGATGGACGACGCCCGAGGCTCTCGGGCGTACCGAGGCCGCCTGATCGACGTGCTGGTGCGTCGCTCGCTGGCGACCGTGGCCCGGGAACAGGAGGCGCGACGTGGCGCGTGAGGCTGTGCGGCCCGGGGCCGACGCGATCACCGCCCGGACTCGTCGCGACGACCTCGACCGGCTGGACCGGTTGACCGGCGGCTACAAGTTCGCCGTGGACCGCGTCGTCGTCGGTTCGGCGCACGCCAAGGTGGTCCGGAGCCACGTTCCGCACGGTGTCCTCCGGGCGGTGGACATCTCGGACGCCGCCGCCTCCCCGGGCGTCCTGGCGGTCGTCACCGGTGCCGATCTCCTCTCCGATCCGCTCGTGTCCCCGTACTTCGGCGAGTCCCGTCGGGACCAGCCGGTCCTGGCCATCGACAAGGTGCGGTACGTCGGTGAGCCCGTCGCCGTCGTGGTCGCCGAGGCGAGGGCCCAGGCCGAGGAGGCCGCGCACCTGGTGGACGTCGAGATCGACGACCTCGACGCCGTGCTGGACCATGACCAGGCGGGTCGTCCGGGCGCTCCCCGGCTGCATGAGGAGTGGCCGGGCAACGAGTGCGGCACCTGGGAGCTCCGGCACGGCGACGCCGAGGCTGCTCTGGGGGACGCCTTCCACGTGCACGAGGCGACCTATGTCTCCCCGCCGGCGAACCACGTTGCCATGGAGCCGCACGCCGCCACGGCGGTCTGGCTGCCCGACGGATCCCTCGAGGTCTGGACCGGCACCCAGGCCCCGTACACCGTCCTGAACCGCCTGCACCAGGTCTTCGACCTGGACCGCGGTCGGATCCGGGTGCGAGCGGACAACCTCGGCGGCGGCTTCGGCGGGAAGCTTGACCTTCGCCTGGAGGGCATCTGCGCGGTCGCCGCGAAGGCGGCGGGGAGGCCGGTCCGGCTCGAGCTCACGCGTGACGAGGTCTTCATGACCGGGTCGAAGCACGCCGCGACCGTGCGGATGAAGACCGGCGTCGATCGGCAGGGCAGGATCCTTGCCCGCGTCATCGACGTCACGTGGAACGCGGGCGCCTACGCCTTCTCGACCCCCCGAGGCAGCCGGATCGGCATGATCCGGGCCCAGGGCCCGTACGCCATCCCGCACGTGCTCTCGCGTACCACCGGTCGCTACACCAACACCGTCCCGACGGGTCCGTTCCGCGGAGCCATGACCGGTCAGGTGTGCTGGGCGCACGAGCGCCAGCTCGACGAGATCGCGGACCACCTGGGCATCGACCCGGTGGAGATCCGGCGGCGCAACCTGCTGCGTGACGGCGACCGGTTCGGTACCGGCGACGTCATGCACGGCATGCGCTACCACGAGCTGCTCGACGCCACGGCCCGGGTGCTGGACGAGGCCTCCGAACCCGTCGACCTGCGGCCGAGCGAGAGGGTGGGGCGGGGCTTCGCGGCGGTGCTGAAGACGACCCGAACGCCGTCCCGGTCCGAAGCCGGCGTCCGCCTGCTGCAGGACGGCTCGGTCGTGGTGCTCACGAGCTCCATCGAGATGGGGCAGGGGGCCAACCCCACGCTGGCGTCCATGGCGGCCGGCGCTCTGGGCATGTCGGCCGACGAGGTGACGGTGGCGGCCGCGGACACCGCGCTCACGCCGTTCGACTCGACGACGAGTTCCAGCCGGACCACCTTCGCCATGGGGTCGGCGGTCGAGGCCGCGGCCGCGGACCTGCAGCGGAAGATCGACGAGGTGGCCGCCAAGTACTGGGATCTCGACGCTCCGGGTCTTCGACATCTGGACGGCGAGGTGACCCGCGACGACGGAGTGTCGATCTCCTACGACGAGCTGCTGCGGGCGGTCGGCCTGGCCGAGCTGACCGGCGAGGGAGTCTACGAGCCGCCGCCGGGCGCGGGCGAGCTCGACGAGCACAGCCAGGGAAACTTCAGCGTCCACTGGCACCAGGGGGTGGTGGGAGTCGACGTCGCGGTCGACGTCGAGACCGGCCGCGTCCGGGTTCTCCGCTCCCACGGTGCGACGTACGCCGGGAGGGTCGTCGACGACGTGCGTGCCCGGAAGCAGGTCGAGGGCGGCGTCGTCTTCGGGATGGGCCAAGCACTCATGGAGGACCTGTTGTACGACGACGGGCAGCTCACCAACCCCAACATGTCCGACTACCAGATCCCCTCGTTCCTGGACGCGCCGCCCGTGGTCAGCAGCACGGTGCTCGGGTCGCAAGACCGGGACGAGGAGCCCCACGGGATCGGCGAGAGCACGGTGCCCCCGACGGCCCCGGCGATCGGCAACGCCGTTCAGGCGGCCACGGGAGCGCGGCCGCGCCGGCTCCCGATGACCCCGGAACGCGTCCTCGAGGCCCTCGGCGAGGTGACCGGATGAGCGGGTCCGTGTCGCTGAGGCTCAACGGCGTCCCGACGGACGTGGGTGACGCCGGGGAGAACGAGACCCTGCTCACCACGTTGCGTGACCGACTCGGCATGTCGAGCGTGCGCTACTGCTGCGGGATCGGCGTGTGCGGCACCTGCACCGTTCTCGTCGAGGGTCATGCGGTCAGCTCGTGCCTGCTCCTGACCTCGATGTGCGACGGGCGCGACGTGCAGACCGCCGAGCGGCTGGCCACGGACGCCGACCCGCTCGAGGATCGTGTGCTCCAGGCGTTCTCGGAGCTCCAGGCCTTCCAGTGCTCGTACTGCATTCCCGCCTTCGTGGTCACGATCGTCTCCGTCCTGCGGGCGGAGCCGGACGCGCCCGTCGAGCGGCTGCGCGAGCAGCTGTCCGGCAACCTCTGCCGCTGCGGCTCGTACCCGCAGATCCAGCGCGCGCTCGAGCGTATCGTCGAGGGCCGGACGACCGGAGTGGAGGACCAGGGATGAGACGACTCAAGCTGTCGGCGGCGCTCGGCGACTACGACATCACCCGGCCGATCCTGGACGGCAGCGTGCGTCCGCAGGGCGTCGACCTCGTGTCGACGGTGGCGGCCTCGCCGCAACGCCACTGGCGGATGCTGAAGCACGCGGAGTTCGACGTGTGCGAGATGTCGATGGGATCGTACGTCGCCCGACGCAGCCGCCGTATGGACGACCTCACCGCGGTCCCTGTCTTCCCGCACCGGCGCTTCCGGCACGGGTACCTCTTCGTCGGACGCGACAGCGCGGTTGTCGACCCCGCCGACCTGGTCGGTGGGGCGATCGGTCTCCGCAGCTGGCAGACGACGGCCGGGATCTGGCTGCGCGGGATCCTCGCCGACCACCACGGCCTGCCCGTGCGCAAGGTCCGGTGGGTCGCGCAGGACACCGAGGACGTGGACCTGGGTCTGGGGCAGGCGATCGACCTGTCCACGGTCGAGCCAGGGGCGGAGGTGCCGCAGCTGTGTGCGGACGGCGACCTGGACGGCCTGATCTACCCGGAGCTTCCCTCCCAGCTCGCCGGAGGTGGGCTCCGGCGGGTGTTCACCGACACCAAGCGCGCGGAGCAGGACTACTTCCGCGAGACCGGAATCTTCCCGATCATGCACGTCCTGGTGATCCGGACGGCGCTCGTGCAGCGTCATCCCTGGCTCGCCCGGAACCTCTGGGAGGCGTTCGAGCAGGCCAAGCAGGCCGCGATGGCGCGGTTGCGCAACCCGCGAACGGTGAGCCTGGCGTGGCTGACCACACTCCAGGAGGAGGAGCGCGGGATCCTCGGGCCGGACCCGTGGGAGTACGGCCTGACCGAGCGGAACCGCACGGTGATCGCGACCTTCCTGCGGTACGCGTACGACCAGGGGGTGGCCGCGAGCGAGCTGGCTCCGGACAACCTGTTCCCCGACTCGGTCACGGAGGACCCGCCGGCCTATGTGTGAGGAGATGCGGTGAAGGTCGTCGAGCGGTTCGAGATCGCGGTCCCGCGGGACCGCATGGCCTCCGCGATGACCGACGTCCCGCTGGTCGCGTCGTGCGTACCGGGCGTCGAGGGGCTGCGGCAGGGGGAGGACGGTTCCTGGTCCGCGACCATGGTGGCCCAGCTGGGCCCGATGAAGACCCGGTTCGCCGGCTCGCTCCAGGTCGACGGGTCGAGGAGCCCGGACGTCGTCGTGGCCCGCGGCGGGGGGCGAGACGAGCGCACCAACAGCCGGGTCAGGGCGGTGATGATCAGCGAGCTCACCGAGCTCTCACCCGGCCGTACCGGCGTCGACGTCGTGGCCGACGTCAACCTGCGGGGCAAGCTCGGGCAGTTCGGCTCCGGCATCGTCCAGGCGGCGGCGAGCGAGCTGACCAAGGACTTCGTGCGCCGCTCCGAGGGAACGAGAACCCGCCGGGCGAGCGCTCTCGCCCTGGTGCTCCGCACCTTCCGAACGTGGGCCAGGAGCCGTTTCGCCCGGCGGGACGAGAGGCAGGTGAGGAACACACCGTGAAGGCACTCGTCGTCGGCGGCACCGGCCCCAC
>NZ_WHTD01000253.1 GCF_009379765.1 Actinophytocola sp.
CCACGCCGCGGCCACCTACACCCTCGCCGGCGCGCTCGCCGCGTTCGCCGGCTCCCTGCTCTACAACCCCGACTACCTCTACACCGGCGCGTTGCCCTACGACGGCGCGCTGGCCGCGGCGGCGGTCGTCGTGCTGCCGTTGCTCCTGCTCGGTGTCGCGGCGGTGGCGGCGGTGCTCCGCGGGCACATCGCGACCGGGCAGGCCGCGGGCGCCGTCGTGCTCGCCGCCGGGGCGTTCGTGCCGCTCAAGGCGCTCGTGGGGGAGCTCGCCGGCGTCGGGCCGGAGGCCAGGTACGTCATGCACCTCGCGCTCAGCCCGTTCGCCCCGACCGACTGGTACAACACGAGCTTCGCGCTCCGCGGCGCCACCGGCGTGCTGGCCGGCGCGATCGTCGCCATGGTGCTGCTCGCGCTCGCGCTGGCCACCTCGCTGCCGCGGCGGCCGGCCGCGCCACTGGCCGCCGCGGCCGCGCTGACGCTGCTGGTCGCCGCGCAGCTCTCGCTGATCCTGGCGCTGACCCAGGCGGTGGAGAACGCCGAGCTGCTCGGCCAGCTGCTGGGCGCGCTCGCCGCGCTGGCCGCGGTGCTCGCCGTCGTGGTCGGGCGCAACGCCACGCTCGCCGCGAGGTGACATGCCCTGTCACGTTCCGCCGCCCGGCCCCGTCCAGGAGACACAGTCACCAGAAACGGGGAACTCCGATGAACATCACCTTGTGGGTGGGGCAGATCCTGCTCGCGTTCCTCTTCGCGGTGTCCGGCGCGCTCAAGTCGACCCAGACGCTCGACCGGATGGTGGAGACCGGGCAGACCTCCGCCAAGATCGTGCCGCTGCGGTTCATGCGGACCGCCGGCGTCGCCGAGCTGTTCGCGGTCGCCGGCCTGATCCTGCCGTGGGCCACCGGGATCGCCCCGGTGCTCACGCCGGTCGCGGCCACCGGGTTGGGCGTGATCATGATCCTGGCCGCGACCGTCCACTCGCGACTGCGGGAGCCACGCAACGTGGCGGCCAACATGCTGATCCTCGCGGTGTGCGTGTTCGTCTCGGTGGGCCGGTTCGCCGTCCTCTGACCGGAGCCGGTGCCCTACAGCACCATGCCGGTCTCGAGCCGGTCGAATGCCTCGTCGGTCAGCGCGACGATGTCCAGCTCCGGGTTCTTGATCCAGTCGAACCCGGCGACGAGCAGCACACCGAACATGGCGCCGACCGTGTGCCGCACCAGGGGGTCGGACGGCTCGCGGCCGACCCGGCGGGCGCTCATCTCGATCATCGTCTCGATGACCCGGGTGATGTTGCCGAGCGAGGCCGCCCACAGCTCCGGCACCGTGAGCGCCAGGACCCCGCGGCCGCGCTCGGTGTCCACCTCGGCGTCGGTCAGCCTCGCGAACGAGCCGAGCAGCGCGCCGCGCCACGCCCGGACGAGGCTCAGCTCCGGCGGTTGTTCCTCGAACGCGGCGAAGATCACCGGGTCGACCAGGTCGGTGGTGACCAGGTCCTCCTTGGTGGCGAAGTAGCGGAACACCGTGCTGGGCGAGACTTCGGCGGCCTCCGCGACCTGCTCGACCGTGGTGGCCGCGAAGCCCTGCTCGCGGAACAGCCGGACCGCGTGCGCCTGGATGGCGGTCCTCGTCCGCGCCTTCTTGCGCTCGCGGAGCCCGCCCGCCGGCTTGGTCCCCGGCTGGGCCTCAGCGCTGTGTTGGGAGGCCGACCTCATGGCCCGATTCTGCTTGCTCCACGGTCACGGCGGCCACCCGGGGCGCTCGCGCCGGCAGGAAGGCGACGGTCAGCAGCACCCCGAGCGCGGCCACCCCGGCCGACACCCACAGCATCTGGTCCAGCCCGTCGACGAACGCGGTCCGCACACCCAGCAGCAGGTCCGGCGACCCGAGCCGGCCGGCCACCTCGACCCCGGCGTACACGCTGTCCCGCACCGCGCTCGCGGCCTGCGCCGGCAACCCGGTCACGTCGAGCCGGTCGCTGTAGCCGGCGTTCAGCACGCTGCCGAGGATGGCCGCGGCGAGCGGGGTGCCGAGCTTCTGCACCGCCTGCATCAGCGCGGACGCGACCCCGGCCCGTTCGGCGGAGATCGTGGCCAGCGCGGCCGACGACGCGGTGGCGAGCGCGAGCCCGGCGCCGAGGCCACCGATCGCGGTCCAGGTCGCGGCGAGCCCGTACCCGCTCGTCGCGGTCGTCGCGGTGGCCAGGATCAGCGCCACGCCGAGGACCAGGAAGCCGGCCGTGACAGTGACCTTCGCGCCGACCCGGGCGGCCACCCGGTCGGCCAGGCCCGCGCCGACCATCATGCCGCCGAGCAGCGGCAGCAGCCGGATCCCGCTGCCCATCGCGTCGGTACCGAGGACCGCCTGGAAGTACTGCGGGGTGACGAAGATCAGCCCGAAGAAGGCGAAGATCCCCAGCCCGGCGATGATCGTGCCCCAGGTGAACCGGGCCGAGCCGAACAGCGACAGGTCGACGAGGGTGCGGCCGGGGGACCGGTGCTCCAGCGCGCGCTCCCAGAGCGCGAAGACCACCAGCAGCGCCGAGCATGCCGCCGAGCGCCCCGGCCGACCCCCAGCCGTCCTGCCCGGCCTGGACCAGGCCGAACGTCAGCACGCCGAGCCCGGCGCTCGAGGTGAGGATGCCGACCGGGTCGAGTGCGGGCGGCCGCTCGCTGCGCGACTCCGGCAGCAGGATGACGACCGCGATGATCGCGAGCACGATGATCGGCAGGTTCATCAGGAAGACCCAACCCCACCAGTAGTTGGACAGGAGCCAGCCGCCGACGATCGGCCCGAGCGGCAGCGCGACGAAGTTGGCCGCGGCCCAGATGCCGACCGCACGCGGCCGCTCCTCCGCGGTGAACAGCACCGCGATCCCGGACAGGACGAGCGGGATGACGAACGCGGCGCCGAGCCCGAGCACCGCCTGCGCGGCGATGAACATGCCCGGCGTGGTCGAGGTGGCGGCGAGCACCGAGCCGCCCGCGTACCCGACGAGGGCCACGAGCAGCATCTTCTTGCGGCCGAACCGGTCGCCGAGCAGGCCTCCCGGCAGCACGCCCGCGGCGAGCACGAGCGTGTAGGCGGAGACGAACCACTGAAGGTCGGCGGCGTCGGCGCCCAGCGCCGGGGCGAGGGTCGGCAGCGCGACGCTGAGGATGGTCGCGGGGAGCGCGACCGCGAGCACAACGAGGCTGAGCGCGCCGAGCGCCCACCACCTACGTGTCCCTGGAGCAGACATGACAGCGAACTCCATTTCGGTAGTAGGCTCTGAAATGAAAGTACACTGTCAATTTGTGGTTGACTAGTGTGATCTCCTAATCGGCGCGGTGTCTGCGTCTCGCGCCGGCCCGGGCCTGTTCGGCAGGTGCGCTCATGGCCTCCTCCGGCTCAGGGGGTGGCGCGGTCGGGGCGCGCGGCTCCGCCCGCTGGGCCATCTCGCGCAGCAGCTGGTCGAAGATCGGCGTCGACATCACGTTCTCGCGTGTCACGCGCCCTCCTTAAGGTGCAGATTCCCCCGGGCCGGACGTTAACGGCCGAACCGGCTCAGACTGCCAAACCTGCGCCGCCACGATCGGGCGAACTCGTCGTGCTGGTAGGAGATACTGCGCGTAGGACAAACGCCCGCACCGGAGTGAGCGGGGCGGCATCGACTGGGTGAGGATGGGGCGCATGACCGCAGATCTGGACAACCTGGTCTCGCTGAAGGTGGACATCGCGGACCGGGTCGCCGAGGTGATGCTGCTCGGCCCGGGCAAGGGCAACGCGATGGGCCCGGACTTCTGGCGGGAGCTGCCACTGGTGTTCGGCGCGCTGGACGCCGACCCGGACGTGCACGCGGTCGTGCTGACCGGCAGCGGCGCCAACTTCTCCTACGGTCTGGACCTGCCCGCGATGATGCCGACCTGGGGCGAGCTCCTCGGCGGCAACGCGCTCGCCGCGCCGCGGACCCGGTTCCTCGGCGAGGTGCGCACCCTCCAGAAGGCGGTCACGGCCGTCGCCGCGTGCCGCAAGCCCGTGGTCGCGGCCGTGTCCGGCTGGTGCGTCGGTGGTGGGGTCGACGTGATCGCCGCCGCGGACGTGCGACTCGCGAGCGAGGACGCCAAGTTCAGCGTCCGCGAGGTCAAGGTCGCGATCGTCGCGGACCTGGGCAGCCTGCAGCGGCTCGCGGGCATCATCGGCGAGGGGCACCTGCGCGAGCTCGCCTACACCGGCCGGGACGTCGACGCCGCGCGGGCACTTCGCATCGGCCTCGTCAACGACCTCTACCCGGACCAGTCAGCGGTCCTGGCCGCGGCGCGGGAGCTCGCGAGGGAGATCGCCGACAACCCGCCGCTCGTCGTCCAGGGCGTCAAGGACGTGCTCGACCAGCATCGCGAGCACCAGGTGGCGGACGGCCTGCGGTACGTGGCGGCGTGGAACGCGGCGTTCCTGCCCAGCGAGGACCTCGGCGAGGCCGCCCAGGCGTTCCTGGAGCGGCGGACGCCCAAGTTCCAGGGAAAGTAGGCGTGAGCGGGAGCGACGGAGCGTTCACCGGCTGGACGTAGGAGCAGCGCACGGAGGAAGGCGGCGAGTAGTGGAGGAGCGGAGCGAACCATGAATACTGCGACCGAGAACTTCCGGGCGGCGCGGGACTTTCTCCTCGAGCACCGCGAGGACTACCACCGGGCGAGTGCGGAGTTCGACTGGCCGAGCCTGACCGAGTTCAACTGGGCGCTGGACTGGTTCGACGTCGTCGCGGCGAGTGAGCCGACGGCGAGCCGGCTCGCGCTGTGGATCGTCGAGGAGGACGGCTCGGAGCAGAAGTGGACCTTCGCCGACCTGTCCCGGCGGTCCAACCAGGTGGCGAACTGGCTGCGCGCGGCCGGCGTCAGGCGTGGCGACCGGCTGATCCTCATGCTGGGCAACCAGGGTGAGCTGTGGCAGACGATCCTCGCCGCGATGAAGCTCGGTGTCGTGCTGATCCCGGCGTCGACCCTGCTCGGCGCGGCGGACCTGCGCGACCGGGTGGACCGCGGCCGCGCCGCGCACGTCGTGGTGCGGGACGAGGACGCCCCGAAGTTCGCCGACGTGCCGGGGTCCTACACCAGGATCGCGGTCGGCGAGCCGGTCGAGGGTTGGCTGAGCTTCGCCGACTCCGCGGACGCGTCCGCCGACTTCGCCCCGGACGGCACCACGGCCGCCGGCGACACCCTGCTGCTGTACTTCACCTCCGGCACCACCGCGCGGCCGAAGCTGGTGCGGCACACGCACGTGTCCTACCCGGTCGGCCATCTGTCCACCATGTACTGGATCGGCCTCGAGCCGGGCGACGTGCACCTCAACATCTCCTCGCCGGGCTGGGCGAAACACGCGTGGAGCAACGTGTTCGCGCCGTGGAACGCCGAGTCGACGGTGTTCATCCACAACTACACCCGGTTCGACGCCGGGGCGCTGATGTCCCAGATGGACCGTTGCGGCGTCACGTCGTTCTGCGCGCCGCCCACCGTGTGGCGGATGCTGATCCAGGCCGACCTGTCGCAGCTGCGGACGCCGCCCGCCAAGGTCGTCGGCGCCGGGGAACCGCTCAACCCCGAGGTGATCGAGCAGGTCTCGAAGGCGTGGAAGGTGACGATCCGGGACGGCTTCGGCCAGACCGAGACGTCCGTGCTGGTCGCGAACACGCCGGGCCAGCGGGTGAAACCGGGCTCGATGGGTCGCGCGCTGCCCGGGTTCGGCATCGCGCTCGTCGACGCCTCCGGCGTGCCCGGCGACGAGGGCGAGATCTGCGTCGACCTGTCCCGCAGGCCGGTCGGCCTGATGGTCGGCTACGCGGACGACGACGGCCGCACCGGCGAGGCCATGCGCGACGGCTTCTACCACACGGGGGACGTGGGATCCCGGGACGCGGACGGCTACGTCACCTACGTCGGCCGGGCCGACGACGTGTTCAAGGCCTCGGACTACCGGATCTCGCCGTTCGAGCTGGAGAGCGTGCTGATCGAGCACGAGGCGGTGGCCGAGGCGGCGGTCGTCCCGTCGCCGGACCCGATCCGGCTGGCGGTGCCCAAGGCATACGTCGTGCTGGCCGCGGGCCACGAGCCGACCGCCGACACCGCCCGCTCGATCTTGGCGTTCGCGCGCGAGCAACTGGCGCCGTACAAGCGGATCCGCAGGCTGGAGTTCGCCGAGCTGCCGAAGACGATCTCGGGCAAGATCCGCCGGGTCGAGCTGCGCGGCCGGGAGAACGAGGTGCACGCCGACGCCGCGGCGACGGTGGCCGGCGAGTACCGCGACGACGACTTCCCCGACCTGAAGCCCTGACCTCGGGGGCAGTGGGGTTCGACACGGATCCTTAGCAATGTGAACTACTTGGGGTTAGCCTTGCTGAGGAACCTTGTCGAAGGGGGCGTTTCGAACTTGTCGCGGTTGCGGTCGGTCGAAGAGCTGGGGCCGCGGTACAAGTGGGTCGCGCTGTCCAACACGACGCTCGGCATGCTGATCGCCACGATCAACTCCTCGATCGTGCTCATCGCGCTGCCGGACGTGTTCAAGGGCATCGGGATCAACCCGCTGGATCCGGGGAACACCAGCTACCTGCTGTGGATGATCATGGGCTTCCTGATCGTCACCGCGGTCCTCGTGGTGAGCTTCGGCCGGCTGGGGGACATGTACGGCCGCGCCCGGATGTACAACCTGGGCTTCCTGATCTTCACGATCTCGTCGATCCTGCTCGCGGTCACCTGGATGAGCGGCGACGCGGCCGCGCTGTGGCTGATCGGCTGGCGGGTGGTCCAGGGCATCGGCGGCGCGTTCCTCATGGCCAACTCCAGTGCGATCCTCACCGACGCGTTCCCGGCCAACCAGCGCGGCCTCGCGCTCGGCATCAACGGCGTCGCCGCGATCGCCGGGTCGTTCCTCGGGCTCGTGGTCGGCGGCGTGCTCGCGCCGATCAACTGGCACTGGGTCTTCCTCGTGTCCGTCCCGTTCGGCGTGATCGGCACGATCTGGGCCTACCTCAAGCTCCACGACACCGCCCAGCGCCAGCGCGCGAAGATGGACTGGGCCGGCAACGTCACCTTCGCGGTCGGGCTGATCGCGGTGATGGTCGCGATCACCTACGGCCTGCAGCCCTACGGCGGCCACTCGATGGGCTGGACGAGCCCGTGGGTGCTCGGCGCGCTCATCGGCGGCCTGCTGGTGCTGGTGCTGTTCGGCGTCATCGAGACGCGCGTGGCCAACCCGTTGTTCAACCTGTCGCTGTTCAAGATCCGGGTGTACAGCCTGGGCAACGTCGCGAACCTGATGGCCTCGCTCGGCCGCGGCGGGCTGCAGTTCATCCTGATCATCTGGCTGCAGGGGATCTGGCTGCCGCAGCACGGGTACAGCTTCGCGGAGACCCCGCTGTGGGCCGGCATCTACATGCTGCCGATGACCGTCGGGTTCCTGATCTCCGCGCCGCTGTCCGGGATCCTGTCCGACCGCCGCGGCGCGTGGTTCTTCACCACCGGCGGGATGATCGTCACCGCGCTCACGTTCTTCGCGCTGACCGTGCTGCCCGTCAACTTCTCCTACCCGGTGTTCGCCGCGCTGCTGCTGGTGAACGGGATCGGCATGGGCATGTTCACCGCGCCGAACCGGGCCGAGGTCATGAGCAGCCTGCCCGGCAACGCCCGCGGCGCGGGCGCCGGCATGACCGCCACGTTCCAGAACGCGGCCATGGTGCTGTCCATCGGCATCTTCTTCAGCCTCATCATCGCCGGCCTGAGCACGACCCTGCCGGCGACGCTGACCGGCGGCCTCGAGGCGCACGGCGTGGCGGCGGCCCAGGCCGAGCAGATCGGCGCCCTCCCGGCCGTCGGCGTGCTGTTCGCGGCATTCCTCGGCTACAACCCGATCGAGCACCTGCTGGGTGGGTCCCTGGGCCAGCTGTCGCCGGACCAGGCGAGCTTCCTCACCGGGCACAGCTTCTTCCCCAGCCTGGTGACGCAGCCGTTCTCGGCCGGCCTGCACGTGGCGTTCTGGTTCGCGATCGTGGCGAGCGTGATCGCCGCCGCGGCGTCCTGGTTCGGCCGGTCGCGCGAGGGACGGGACAATGCGGTCACCGCTCCGGTGCGCGACCACCCCGCCACCCCTGCGGCGGTCCCCGGCTCCGGCTCCTGAGTCACCCGCGGCGGCGCTGCGCGAGCGCCGCCGCCTGGATGCGGCTCTTCAGACCGAGCTTGCGCAGGATGTTCGACACGTGGACGCTCGCCGTCTTCGTCGAGATGAACAGCTCGCCGGCGATCTCCGGGTTGGTCAGGCCGCGCCCCAGCAGGTCGAGCACCTCGGCCTCGCGCGCGGTCAGGCCGAGCGGGTCCTCCTCCGGCCGGTCCGGCAACGCCGCCGACAGCGGGATCCTGGCCCGCTCGGCCAGCGCCCGC
>NZ_WHTD01000108.1 GCF_009379765.1 Actinophytocola sp.
CCGGTCTGCACGACGTCGAGGTCCGCCGGCTCCTGCCACGGGTCCAGGGTCGGGTCCGTCGCCAGCCACGGGTGGTCGCCGATGACGTAGTCGCGGACGTTGTCCACCGGCGGCAGGCCGATCGCCGCCCGGTGGGTGTTGAGCGCCGCACCGAACAGTGCGTTGATGTTCTGGGCGTCCAGGTCCCACAGCACCCGGTTGTCGGTCACGTCCGGTGGGAACGGCCGGCCCGGGTACGCCAGCGGCGGGTGGTGCGGCGACGGCAGGGTGAGCTGCTGGAAGGTCGCGGACACGTAGCGGATGCCCAGTTTCTCGGCCACCGACCGCGCGCCGGCCGCGGCCGGCATCACGCCGGCCGCCACCAGCGCGTCACATCCCTCGGCCGCCGCGGTGACCGCGTCGAACTGGCTGGCGATCAACTCGGCCGCGCGCCGGGGCAGGGATGACGGCGGCGCCGCCGCAGTCGTCAGCGCGCGCGCCGACTGTCCGACCGACACCATCGGCACGCCGACACCGGCCAGCCGCTGCGCGAAGACCTCGTCCGGCGGCGCGCACACCCGCACCTCCGCGCCGAGTGCCCGCAACCGCACCGCGAGTCCCACCAGCGGTTCGACGTCCCCGCGCGACCCATACGTCGACAGCAACACACGCATTTTCGCGACTCCCATTTCCGCAGGTTCTGGCCTCGGCCGGTGATTCTGCGGCACGACCCGGGTCTTGCCGCAAGCCCCCCGGTGCGCTATAAGTTGAGAGTGGAAGGAGTGGGTACTCTCCTTTCCCTTTTTCTTTTTTCGTCCGCTGTGGCCGGACAACCTCCTCGCGAAGCGGCGGCGCGCAGCGCGCAGCGGTACCGTCGGCCCAGGAGGATCTCCCACGGGTCTGCGGATGCGGCCGCGGAACGAGAAGTTCTTCACCCTTCCCAAGCCGAGAAACGCGGGTTCGGTTCCCGTCATCCGCTCGCGGAAGGCTGCCCCTGCGCGCGGCCTGCGCTCGCCGGGTCCGCTCGCCACTGCCTCTGGGGCCGAGCCCCAGACCCCACGGTGCGACCTCCCCGACCCAGCCTGGCTTCACCCGAACTGCACCTGACCGTGTCACATCGGCGGGCCCGCCACGGGTCAACTGCTATGACACCTGGCGACGGAAGATGGTGACCCTATGGACGAGCGCGGGTGGCTGACCGAGCGTTTCGAGAAACACCGGTCCCGGCTGCGTGCGGTGGCCTACCGGATGCTCGGCTCGCTCACCGACGCCGACGACGCCGTCCAGGAAGCCTGGCTGCGCCTCAACCGCGCCGACACCAGCGGCGTCGAGAACCTCGCAGCCTGGTTGACCACCGTGGTCGCGCGGGTGTGTCTGAACATGCTGCGCACGCGCGAGTCACACCGCGAGGAGCCTCTCGACGGACGCCTGCCCGACCCGGTCAGCGACGAGGGCGGCGCCGACCCGGAGCAGGAGGCGTTGCTCGCCGACTCGGTCGGGCTCGCGCTGCTCGTGGTGCTCGACACGCTGACGCCGGCAGAGCGGCTCGCCTTCGTCCTGCACGACATGTTCGCCGTGCCCTTCGACGACATCGCCCGAATGATCGACCGGTCCCCCACCGCGGCCAGGCAGCTCGCGAGCCGGGCCCGCCGCCGGGTCAAGGGGGTCGACCCGGTGCCCGAAGCCGACCTGACCCGCCAGCGTCGGGTCGTCGACGCCTACCTCGCCGCCGCCCGTGGCGGGGACTTCGACGCGCTGGTCGCAGTGCTCGATCCGGACGTGGTGCTCCGAGCAGACAAGGCCGCCGGCCCCACGCGCGCACCCATGGTGATCCGTGGCGTCCGCAACGTGACCAAGGGCGCGGTCCTCGCATCGGCGCGGACCCGGTTCACCCAGCCGGCGCTGGTGAACGGCGCGGTCGGGCTCGTGATGGCCCCCCGCGGCCGGCTGACCGTGGTGCTCAGCTTCACGATCACGGGCGACAAGATCACCGAGATCGACATCATCGCGGACCCGGACCGCCTGCGCCGGGTCGAGCTCGCCGTCCTCGACGACTGACGCGACCCGATCAGCGGCGGGCGGTCATGCGGATGGCGTCGCGGGGTTCGGTGCCCACCCGATGGTGGGCGCGGACGGTGCCGGTCTCGGTGAAGCCGCAGTGCCGAGCCGTTGCGCGCGATGCCTCGTTCCACGGCTCCACGAACAGCTCCAGCTCGTCCATGCCGCGCTCGAACGCCCAGCCGGCAACCACCGCCAGCGCACGCGACGCGAGGCCAGCCCGCGGGCGGCCGGCACCAGCCAGTAGCCGATCGAGGCGCGGCCCTCGCGGGGCCACAGGCCGATCTGGCCGACCGCGGCGTCGTCCACGCAGATCGCGAACGAGTGGCCCAGGCCCGACCTGGCCCGCTCCCACTGGCGCTCCACGAAGGCACGGCACTCGGTGACGTCGCCGGACTCGGGCACCGTCGTGACCTGTGGGATGTACGGGTCGACCGAGGCGGCCCGGACCGTGGGCACGTCGGCCGTCGACCACGGCCGCAGCAGCAGGCCATCCGCCCGCAGGGTCGGGACCTCGAGCAACGGCGTCAGGCCATGCGGTCGCGCATCGCCGGCAGCGCGAACTCGCGTACCGCGGTGAGCACCTCGCGCGCCAGCGACTCGAAGGGGCTGCCCACCTCGAGCTCCCACCAGAGCTCGCCGATCGGGTGGCCGGCCACCGTGACGAGGTCGCCGATGGGCGAGCTCCAGCCCATCGTCTGGGTTCGGGTGACCTCGCCGGCCGGGTAGTAGGGACGCACCCGCAGCTGCTCGGCCCACTCGTCGCGGGAGATGACTCCTACGTGGACGGTGAACCGGACGGCCCGGAAGGTGAACGAGCGAGCCTGCTCGACGACGACCTCGCCCCAGTGCCGGTGACCCTCGATCCGGAAGCGGCGACCGACCCCGAAGAACCCGAGCGCGCGCAAGCCAGGGGCCAGGTTCGTGTCCACCATGAACCTGAACCAGTCCTGGGCGTTGCGCTCGATGTCAGACTCCACAGTGCCACCAAGAGTAGCGTCGCGATGCCACGCAGTGCTAAGTGTTCGCTATCGCTCAGGTTACTCTCTGAGTCCCTGTGGTCACTGTGAAAAGTCATTCATGAACTGCGTCACGAGGCCGCCCCAGCCCAGTCCCAATGCCGGAGAAGTGCCGGGCAGGAGGACGGGATGACAGTGACTAGCGAGCGACAACCGCCACGCGCGGCGACGACCACGGTCAGCGTCGCGCTCATCGACGGGACCCCGCTCGTCCGCGAGGGCTTGTCCGCTCTCGTCAACCGCACACAGGGGCTGCGCTGGGTCGGCGCGGCCGAGTCGGTCACCCCTGGCCTGCGGTTGTGCCAACGCCTGCGGCCCGACGTGGTCGTCGTCGACGCCGCGCTCGACCCGCGTGGGCACCTCGCCCACGTCCTCACCGCAGGCAGCCGCGAGACCGCCGTTCTCCTGCTGATCGACGATGCCCGCCGGACCACCCAGTACATCGCGAGCGCGCTCACCGCGGGCGCGCGGGGGGTGATCCGCCGCTCCGCGCAGCCGGCCGAGCTGGTTCGCGCCATCACCGCGGCGCACACCGAGGGCCGCTTCCTCGACCCCGCTCTCGCCCCCACGCTCGCCGCTCCGCCGCCACGCGTCCAGCAGCCCCGCCAACCCCTGTCCCGGCGCGAGCACCAGGTCCTCCAGCTCATCGCCGACGGGCTGGAGAACCAGGCCATCGCGGACATCCTCTACGTGTCCGTGGAGACCATCCGCACCCACGTCAAGAGCATCCTGCGCAAGCTCTCCTCGAGAGACCGCACGCACGCGGTCGCGGTCGCGTTCCGGTCCGGAGTGCTGGTGATCGACGAGATGGATCGACCATCGGCCGTTCCGGGGTCGAGGCCCGCTCGCGACTGACCCCGCTCGGCCCAGGTCCGAGGTCCAATGTGACGGCGCGTTCCAGGAGTTTCCTTGCCGGATGCTACCGACAAGTAATATCCTGAAGTTACCAACCAGTAGGGGACGCCGGACACGGGGAGCGACGAGATGGGCCACTACCAGAGCAACGTCCGTGACCTCGAGTTCAACCTCTTCGAGGTGTTCGAGGTCCAGCAGCGGCTGGGCAAGGGCGTGCTGGCCGAGTCCGACGAGGAGACCGTGCGCGGCGTCCTCCAGGAGCTCGACAAGCTGGCCACCGGACCGCTCGCGGAGTCGTTCGTCGACGGCGACCGCAACCCGCCGGTGTTCGACCCGGAGACCCACTCGGTCAAGATCCCGGAGCCGTTCCGCAAGTCCTACAAGCAGCTGTGGGACGGCGAGTGGTGGCGGCTCGGCCTCACCAACGACCTCGGCGGGCTCGGCCTGCCGCCGTCGGTGCAGTGGGCCGCGGCCGAGCTGATCCTCGGCTCGAACCCGGCGCTGTTCATGTACCTGTCCGGTCCGAACATGGCGCAGGTGCTCCACCGCAACGGCACCGAGGAGCAGCGGCACTGGGGCGAGCTCATGATCGAGCGCGGCTGGGGCGCCACGATGGTGCTCACCGAGCCCGACGCCGGCTCGGATGTCGGTGCGGGCCGCACCAAGGCCGTCGAGCAGGACGACGGCTCGTGGCACATCGACGGCGTCAAGCGCTTCATCACCTCCGGCGAGCACGACATGGCGGAGAACATCGTGCACATCGTGCTGGCCCGCCCCGAGGGCCACGGCCCGGGCACCAAGGGCCTGTCGATGTTCATCGTGCCCAAGTTCCACTTCGACTCGCAGACCGGTGACCTCGGCGAGCGCAACGGCGTCTTCGTCAGCAACGTCGAGCACAAGATGGGTCTGAAGGTCTCCACCACCTGCGAGCTCTCGTTCGGCCAGCACGGCGTGCCGGCCAAGGGCTGGCTCGTCGGCGAGGTGCACGACGGCATCGCGCAGATGTTCCAGATCATCGAGTACGCCCGGATGATGGTCGGCACCAAGGCGATCGCCACGCTGTCCACCGGCTACCTGAACGCGCTGAGCTACGCCAAGGAGCGCGTGCAGGGCGCGGACCTCACCCAGATGCTGGACAAGACCGCACCGCGGGTCACCATCACCCATCACCCGGACGTGCGGCGCAGCCTCATGCTGCAGAAGTCCTACGCCGAGGGGCTGCGCGCGGTGTACCTGTACACGGCGACACTGCAGGACCAGGTGTGGACGCAGGAGGGTGACGCGGAGTCGCTGGAGCTGGTCTCCCGGGTGAACGACCTGCTGCTGCCGATCGTCAAGGGCGTGGGCTCCGAGCGGGCCTACGAGCAGCTGGCCCAGTCGCTGCAGACCCTGGGTGGCTCCGGCTTCCTGCAGGACTACCCGATCGAGCAGTACATCCGCGACTCGAAGATCGACTCGCTGTACGAGGGCACGACCGCGATCCAGTCGCTGGACTTCTTCTTCCGCAAGATCGTGCGGGACAAGGGCACGGCGCTCACCTACATCGCGGACCAGATCACGAGGTTCATCGACGCGGAGAGCGGCAACGGCCGGCTCAAGGAGGAGCGTGCGCTGCTCAAGCAGGCCCTGGAGGACGTGCAGGGCATGCTCGGCGCGATGATCGGTCACCTGACCAACTCGCAGGACGACCCGCGGAACGTCTACAAGGTCGGGCTGCACAGCGTCCGGCTGCTGCTGGCCGCAGGCGACCTCATGGTCGGCTGGCTGCTGCAGCGCCAGGCCGAGGTGGCCATCGGCAAGCTCGACGCCGGGACGTCCGGAAAGGACAAGGCGTTCTACGAGGGCAAGATCGCCGCGGCGTCGTTCTTCGCACGCAACGTGCTGCCCGAGCTGTCCGCCGGCCGCAAGATCGTCGAGGCGGCCGACAACTCACTGATGGAGCTGGACGAGGCCGCGTTCTGATTTCGTGATCGACCTCGAGGTGTAGCCGCGGGAGATCAGTGGTATCCCTGATTCACCACTCGATTTGCTGAGGAGCAGCTATGTGGTCAGTGAGCGCAATTCTCGGCCTACTCATCGCTGGAATCATCCTGGGCATCCTCGGGCGCATGCTCGCCCCGGGTAAGCAGGCGATCCCCTTCTGGTTGACCATCCTCGCCGGTATCGTCGGCGCGCTGATCGGCAACTTGGTGGCCGGCTGGACCGGCGTGGCGGAGACCGACGGCTTCGACTGGTGGCGTCATATCTTCCAGGTCGTCGCCGCGGTCATCGCGGTCATCCTTGCGGCCTCGCTGTACCCGAAGGCCCGCACGAGCGCCTAGCCCCTCGACAGAAAGGCCCCCGGTTCTCGACCGGGGGCCTTTCTGGTGGCTATCGAGGAGGGGTCCCCGCCGGCTTGCAGACGATCTTGGGCTGCGGGTTGTACCGGACCGTGCGGGTCTTGCGGCTGACCTCCGCGCCGGTCTTGGCATCCCGGATGATCCGGGTGTCGGAGGTGGTGAAGCCCTGGGCGCCGTTGCTCGCGTGGCAGTTCTCCGCCGGGCCGTCCTTGGCCTGCGGCTCGGTGAACTTGCTGCGGCCGCCGGTGACCGACTCGACCTCGTAGTGCTTCGCGCCCCAGATCTTCACGGTGATCGAGTCCGACGTCCAGATCGTCTGGATGGCGACGCCGGTCGGCGAGTCGTTGGTGAACTTGAGGTCGATGACGCTGCTGCCGTCGTGGTTCTGGAACACCGTCGCCTCGCGGGCGGCCGGGTAGCGGCTGATGTAGTAGCTGTGTTCCTTGTGCCCGGCGTCGGTCATCGCGGCGAAGTAGGCGGCGTTGTAGAGCGTGGTGGCGAACTGCGAGATGCCGCCGCCGACCTCCCGGCTCGGCGCGCCGTCCTTGATCACGCCGGCCTCGACGTAGCCCTGCGCCGAGGTGCGCGGACCGGTGTAGCCGTTGAGGCTGAACGTCTCCTTCGGCTTCACGATCGCGCCGTCGACCTCCGCGGCGACCGTGCGGATGTTGGCGCCGGAGTCGGCGGCGAAGCCGCGGGTGGTGAACTCGCCGACGACCTCCTTGATGCCCAGCTTGGTGGCGGCATCGGTGGTGACCTTGGCCGGCTTGGGCGCATATGTGGCGGTGAGCTCACGGCCCTTGACCTTCTTGAGCACGTCCTCGAGCGGCGAGAGGCTCTTCTTCCAGTCGACGCCCTTGCCGTCCACCGACGGCTGGACGGTCGGCGCTCCGCTGCTGAAGACGATCTCCGCGTCCTTGCCCGCGATCTCGGTGGAGGCGAGCTGCGGCTGCACCGCCGCGACGACCTTCTTCTCGTCGATCCTGACGTTGAGCCCGCCGTCGGAGCCGGGCTCGAACACGAGCGCCGCGGCGATGGCCGGCGGCTCGAGCCGGGCGTCCTTGCCCTCGCCGTGGACGACGACCGGGGCGGACACCGCGGGCGTGGCGATCTCGTCGATGGCCTTCTGGATGCCGTCGGTGGTGGTCTTCACCGGGGTGGTGTCGACCGGCAGGTCGACGGTCTCGTCCTTGAACCAGTTGTCGACGAGCGCCTGGCGGGCCGCGGGAGCGTCGAGCTTCTGGCCCTGCTTGGGCTCGACCATGACAGGGTCGACGCCGTCGAACGTGATGCCGCCCTCGGCCGGCTCGCGGTCGGTGTCGGTGCGCAGCTTCTCGACGGCGGCCGTCAGCGCGGTGTTGTCGGTGGTGGTGGCGATGCCGACCTCGGTGGTGCTGAAGAACGAGGTGAGCCGGGTGATCGGGTTCAGCGGCTGGTCGCCGGCGAGCTCGAGAGTGGCCGCCCAGTCGATGCTGAGACCCGCCTTGGCCGGGTCGATCTTGGCGGGGACGTCGCCGACCTGCACGTTGACCTGCTCGGTGAGGCGCGGCTCGATCTGGGCGCGCAGGGCGTCCTCGGCGACGTCGTGGGACTCGCGCCGACGTCCACGCCGGCGACGGTGACGCCGCGCGGGACCTCGCCGCTGCTGAGCGCCAGGTCGATCCCGTAGAGCACGGCGAGCGCGCCGAACACCGCGCCGGCGATGATGCCCGCCTTGCGCAGGTTCGGCTTCTTGGCATCGCCGTCGGTCGGCTGCTGACCGACCCGGCCGGGATCGATCCGGACGGTCGGCTCCTCACCGGGTACGGGCGCACCGAACACCGACGTGCCGGGTGCGGGTGGCGTCGGCCGCACCGGCATGAGCACGTCGGTCTGCTCCGAGTGCGACTCCGGCCACTTGCGCTCCACGACTCGCCTTCCCCTTAGAGATACAGCCCTGTGCCGTGCTCCGTGCGCTCGCTGGCGATGGCGTGCAGGTCCCGCTCACGCATCACCAGGTAGGTCTGCCCCTTGACCTCGACCTCGAGCTGGTCGTCCGGGTTGAACAACACCCGGTCGCCGATCTTCACGTTCCGTACGTTCGTGCCGGCGCCGAGCACGTCGCCCCACGCCAGTCGCCTTGCCATCTGGGCGGTTGCCGGAATGACGATGCCACCGCCGCTGCGCCGTTCGCCGTCCTCGGGAGTGAGCCGCACCAAGACCCGGTCGTGCAGCATCTGGATCTCGAGTTTGAGTACTGGCACCGAGGCATGGTAACCGTCGGCCCGGGCAGCTTCGCGACGTGTCAGGCGCTCGTCCCCGTGACCTCGGAACGGGGGAAGCTAGCTGGATCGGCGCAGCATCCGGGTCAGGCCGGCGGCCACCGTCGTCGCCAGGATCCAGCCGGATGCGATCAGGGCCGCAGTGACCCACTGGGAGGAACCGGACACGTGCCAGCGGTTCTTGTAGCCGAAGTCCACGATCGGCACCAGGTGGTCGATGGTGAACAGGAACGGGTTCCACACCAGGTGGTCGTCCGTGTTGGCCTCCACGGGGGCCGGCTGCACCGCGAACCACACCGTCCCGAGCACAAGCAGCAGAGCCAGCGACAGCAGCGCGCGCATCGGCTTGTAGCCGTAACCGACGACGTAGCGCTGCAGCCAGCTCCAGACCCGCACCACCGGACCCAGCACCCGGTAGCCCTCGGCCAGCGCGACGTAGCGCCAGCGCTGCTTGGCGATGAGCACCGTCGAGGCGTGCTCCTCGTTGCCGCTCGCCCGCAGCATCGTCGCGAACTGGTCGTACGGGCCCGGCCGGTAGCTGCCGCCCATCGCCTTGCGCAGCAGGCGGAGGCGGCGCCTGATCTGCGCGTCGTCGTCCAGCTCGATCGGCACCGCGAGCGCGTCGTAGCGAAAGTCGTCGAGCTCGATGTGGCCGGTGGCGTCCCAGAACGTCTCGTTGTCCAGCAGCGACGCGCACCGCGCGTGCCGCAGGTTCACCTTCCCGCGTGGCGCGACCGCGACGTCCAGCCGCAGCTCCTGGCTGATCAGCCCGAACGCGTTGATCGCCGTCGCGTTCAGGCTCGAGCCGACCTCGGCGCCCTGGAAGTTGGTCTGCCGGCCCACCTCGGCGCGCCGGATGCGGATCTCGCCGTGCGCGGAGAACGCCTGGTTGTCCCGGTCGCCGTGGGCGCACACGAGGTCGCGGCCGATCCGCGCGCTGCGCAGGTCGACCGACGGCTTGCGGGACCGGTCGCGCCGGTAGCGCCCCGGGTCGACGAACCGGCTCGCCCGCAGGTCGAGGTTCGCGCCGATGTCGGCCTCCGGCAGCAGCATCGAGCCGAACACCGTCAGCCCGCGCGCGTCGAGGTTGCCGCCCGTGGTGAACCGCCGGCCCTCGACGACGTCGCCGTTCCGGTTGCACAGCACCGCGCCGTCCAGCACCACGCTGCCCCGCGCCGACACGTCCACGACCCGGATCTGGCCCGCGATCCGAGCGTCGCGGGCGTCGATGCCGCCGTCGACCTGCGAGCCGTCCAGGTGCAGGGCGCGGTGCTCGTACGGTCCGGGTGACTTCTTGCCGGTGAGCTCGGCGAAGGGCTCCGACCCCTCGGACATGTCGATCGACGCGCCGGTGAGCCGCATCGAGCCACCGATCCGCGCGTTCACCATCCGCACCGTGCCGGTCGACTCGAAGCCCTGGTCCATGTCCATGTTCCCGGACACCTGGATGCGGTCGGCGATCAGCGTCGCGCGCGGGTCGAAGAACCGCTCCAGCACCCGGTCGCGGCCGCTCTCCTCGGCGGCCGGGACCAGCTCCGCGCCGCGTAGGGAGAAGTCGCTCTCGATCCGCGCGCTCGGCAGGAACAGCCATCCGGTCGACCGGAACCGGCGCTTGGTGCTCGACACGCACTGCAGGTTGCCGCCGATGTGCACCCCGTTGCCGTCGAGGGAGAAGCCGTCGGGGTTCTTCAGCCACGCGCCGGCCAGGTTGACGTTGCCGCCGGTGCGCAGGCCCGGGATGCGGATCCGCCCGTTCACCTCGAGGTTCGCGCCGAGCAGCGCGCCGGCGATCTGCAGGCGGTCGGCGTGCAGGGCGTAGCCGCCGGGGTTGTTCAGGCTCGCTCCGGTGATCTCGAGCGAGCCGCCGACATCGCCGTCGGTGAGGTCGACCTTGCCGTACACCCGGGTGCCGCCGATGAGCCGGACGTCGTTGTCGGTGTAGATGTTGCGGCCCTCGAGGCCGGGCAGCCAGCACTCGTAGAACTCGCAGCCGCCGAGCTTTGCCTGGCGGATGTCCGGCGGGGTGTCGAACCGGCAGCGGACGAACTCCAGCAGGTGGGGGAACTCGAACGCGCGGAGGTCGAGCGGGCCGACCACGTGGCTGTCGGTGAACCGCAGCACGGGTGGGGTGAGCTTGCGCATGCGGCCGGCGCCCGGCTCGAACGCGAAGATCTGCCGGACGATGTCCTCCGCGCGCACCCGCGCCCACTCGGGCGGCTGCGACTCGAACGGGTCCAGCCAGCGGCCGGCCCGATCGTCGTCAGCGGTCATCGAGGCCCCCAAGGCATGAGGATGGTCCGTCGGTTGGGACGGACCGCCCTCACGCTCGGTTCCATCGCGACCGCGCGGAGTGGGCTCAGTGGAGCACCTTGCTCAGGAACGACTTCGTGCGCTCGTGCTGCGGGTCGACCAGCACGGCCCGCGGGTGTCCCTGCTCGACGATCACCCCGTCGTCCATGAACACCAGCGTGTCGCCGACCTCGCGCGCGAAGCCCATCTCGTGCGTCACGACCACCATCGTCATGCCGTCCTCGGCGAGCTGGCGCATCACGGTGAGCACCTCGCCGACGAGCTCGGGGTCCAGTGCCGAGGTGGGCTCGTCGAACAGCATCAGCTTCGGCTCCATCGCGAGCGCCCTGGCGATCGCGACCCGCTGCTGCTGACCGCCGGAGAGCTCCCGCGGGTAGGCCTTCGCCTTCTCCGCGAGTCCGACCCGCTCCAACAGGGTCAGCGCCCGCTGCCTGGCCGAGCCCTTGTTCTCGCCGCGGACCTGGATCGGCGCCTCCATGATGTTCTCGCACGCGGTCATGTGCGGGAACAGGTTGAACCGCTGGAAGACCATGCCGATCTCGCGCCGCTTGGCGGCGACCTCGCTGTCGCGCAGCTCGTGGAGCTTGTCGCCCTTCTGCCGGTAGCCGACCAGCTCGCCGTCGACCCAGAGCTTGCCGGCGGTGAGCTTCTCGAGGTGGTTGATACAGCGCAGGAACGTGGACTTGCCCGACCCGGACGGGCCGATCACGCACATCACCTCGCCGGGCATCACCTGCAGGTCGATGCCCTTGAGCACCTCGATCCGGCCGAAGTACTTGTGCACGCCCTCGGACTTGACCATCGGCGTGATCGTCGGTGTCGTCGGTGGTGTCGCGGTCGGTTCGGTCATGCCATCCCCGATTTCGGCCGGCCGAACCCGAAGCGGCCGGCCTGGCGGGTCGGCAGCGTGCCGCGGG
The DNA here is from genome assembly GCF_009379765.1 of Actinophytocola sp. Lineage (GTDB taxonomy): Bacteria > Actinomycetota > Actinomycetes > Mycobacteriales > Pseudonocardiaceae > Actinophytocola. Next base: position 11,739 of record NZ_WHTD01000108.1, read on the forward strand.
AGTACCGGCGTTCGATGAAGTACTGCGCGACCGACAGCAGCGAGGTCAGCACCAGGTACCAGATGCTCGCCACCACCAGCAGGGGGATCTGCTGCAGGTTGCCGCCGTAGATCAGCTGCACCTGGGTGAACAGGTCGCCGACCGCGATGACGCTCGCGAGCGAGGTGGTCTTGAGCATCGAGATCGTCTCGTTGCCGGTCGGCGGGACGATCACCCGCATCGCCTGCGGCAGCACGATCCGGCGCAGGATCCCCAGCCGGGTCATGCCGAGCGCCTCGGCCGCCTCGTTCTGCCCGGGGTCCACCGACAGGATGCCGGCGCGGACGATCTCGGACATGTAGGCGGCCTCGTTGAGCCCGAACCCGAGCACCGCGCCGACGAAGATCGGGATCAGCAGGTTCGAGTCGAAGAAGACGAACTCCGGCCCGAACGGGATCCCCAGCGAGATGATCGGGTACAGGATCGCGATGAACGACCAGAAGATGACCTGCACCAGCACCGGTGTGCCGCGGAAGAACCAGGCGTAGAGCCACGCGATCGTCGAGACGATCGGGTTCGGCGACAGGCGCATCACCGCGATGACGACGCCCAGCACGATGCCGATAACCATCGCGAGCGCGGTCAGCTCGATGGTCAGCCACAGGCCGGACAGCACCCGCGAGGAGAACAGGAACCGCCAGACCACGTCCCAGCGCCAGGCCGGGTTGGTGACGAGGCTGTTGACCAGCATCGCGGCCAGCACCAGCAGTGCGACGGCCGCCACCCACCGTCCGGGGTGGCGGACCGGCACCGCGACGATCCGCTCCGGCGGGATCCAGGACTCGGCGGCCTCGGTTGCCGGGGCCACCGCGTCCTCGGTCCCCTTCCTCCGATCAGGACCATCGGCCATGCTCAGTAGATCGCGCCGTTGATCTTGGACTCCTCGATCCCGCCGGTGATGCCCCAGTTGTCGAGGATCTCCTGGTAGGTGCCGTCACTGATGAGCTTCTGGACGGCGCCCTGCACGGCTTCCTTCATGGTGCCCGAGGACTTGGCGATCGCGATGCCGTACGGCGCGGCGTCGGTGTCCTCGCCGGTCTTCTCGAACGCGTCGCCGGTCTTCTTCACCGCGTAGTTCACGACCGGGGTGTCGGCGAGGTAGGCGTCGATCCGGTTGGCCTGCAGCGCCGCGTTGACGTCGGTCTGCTTCGGGAAGCCCTGGGCGTTCGGCGGCTCCTTGCCGGCGTCCGAGCAGGCCTTCACCACGGAGCCCTCGACATCGGGCTTGGTCAGCTGGTCGAGCTGGGTGGTGCCGTTCTCCGCGCCGACCGCCTTGCCGCAGAGGTCCTCGGGGGTCTCGATCTTCTTGGGGTTGCACTTGCGGACCATGGTCGACGTGCCCGCCTCGAGGTAGGTCACGAAGTCGACGGTCTGCTCGCGCTCCTTGGTGTCGGTGAAGGAGGACATGCCGAGCTCGTAGCGGCCGGCCCCGAGGCCGGCGAGGATGCCGTCGAAGGAGGCGTTGACGAACTCGACCTCGACGCCGAGCACCTTGCCGACCACCTTGCCCATGTCGACGTCCATGCCGATGATCTCGTCGGAGCCCTCGAGCGTGTACTCGTTCGGCGCGTATGCGGCGTCGGCCGCGACGATGATCTTGCCGTCGGTCTTGATCTTGGCCGGCACCATGGCGCCGAGCGCGTCGTCCGCGGGCACGTCGACCGCGAGCGGCTTCGGGTCGGGCACGTCGGAGACCTCTCCCGGGGTGCACTCGGCACCACCATCGCCACCACCGCCGTCCTGGCCCTCGGGCCGATCGGTGGTCGCGCCGCAGCCGGCCGCGAGCAGGCTCGCGGCACACAGCGCGGTGAGGACGGACAGGCGGGTACGTCGAGACACTTCGTCACTCCCTCGAGCCTTGCGGTCTGAGTTCAGCGAATCCTGCCATTTGGGAACCGCGGCGGACAGCATCGGCATGTTACGGACGGGTCACCATGTCCGATTCGGGTCGGGCCACCCCGTCAACAAGACCGCTACCAGCGCGGTCCACCCGGTTTGGTGGGTCGCGCCGAGCCCTTCGCCCGTGTCGCCGTCGAAGTACTCGCTGAACGTCACGTGGTCGGTCCACAACGGAGAGTCGCTCGCCTCGATGCGCTTGCCGTCCGCGGGTCTTCGCCCGTCAGGACCAGGCAGGAAGAGCCCGGCGAGCCTGCGGGACAGCTCTCTGGCAGCAGACCCGAGCGTGACCTCCTGGGTCGAGCCGGTCGGCAGCTCGACGGTGAACCCTGCGCCGTGGAAGGAGTCGATCGTGTGCAGCGCCTGGACCAGCAGCGCGTTGGTGGGGAACCAGACCGGGCCGCGCCAGTTGGAGTTGCCGCCGAACATCGGGGTGCGTGACTCGCCGGGCTCGTAGCCGACCCGGTGCTGCTGGCCGGCGACCTCGACGGTCAGCCCGTCCCGGTGCGCCGCGGACATCGAGCGGATGCCGTGCGGGGAGAGGAACTCGGCCTCGTCGAACATCCGGGCGAGGACGCGGCGCAGCTTGTCCTCGTCGAGCAGGGAGAGCAGCGCCCGCTTGCTGCCGTCCGGCCCGGCCCGCCAGCTGATGAACTGGCCGAACTCCGGCTGGTGGTGCAGCAGGTAGTTCAACCGCGCGGCGAAGTGCGGCAGCTCGGTGAACACCCACGGCTCGAGCACCGCGGACGCGAGCAGCGGGATGAGCCCGACCATCGAGCGGACCCGCACCGGTATCGACTCGACGCTGCCGTCGCCGTGGGTGCGGGAGACGAGGTCGTAGCAGAAGCCGTCCCGCTCGTCCCAGATGCCGCGGGCCGCCGAGCCGAACCGGGCGGAGGACTGGGCGATGGACAGGAAGTGCTCGACGAACTTGGTGGCGACGTCCTCGTAGGCCTCGTCGTGCCTGGCGAGCTCGAGGGCCATCCGCATGAGGTGCAGCGCGTAGGTGGCCATCCACGAGGTGGCGTCGGACTGCTCGAACCGCCAGCCCTCGCCGAGCTCCTCGGAGCGGTTGACCGGGCCGATGTTGTCCATGCCGAGGAAGCCACCCTCGAACAGGTAGTTGCCCTCGGGATCCTTGCGGTTGACCCACCAGGAGAAGTTGAGCAGCAGCTTGTGGAAGACGCGGGCGAGGAAGACGCGGTCGCCCTGACCGGTGCGGCGCTCCTCCACGTGGTAGACCTGCAGCGCGGCCCAGGCGTGCACCGGCGGGTTGACGTCGCCGAACTCCCATTCGTAGGCGGGGAGCTGGCCGTCCGGGTGCATCATCCACTCGCGACACATCAGGAGGAGCTGGTCCTTGGCGAACGCCGGGTCGACGGTGGCGAGCGGGACCATGTGGAAGGCGAGGTCCCACGCGGCGAACCAGGGGTACTCCCACTCGTCGGGCATGGAGAGGACGTCGGCGACGTCGAGGTGGCGCCAGTGCACGTTGCGGGCGCCCGGTCTGGCTCGTTCCGGCGGTGCGGGCGAGTTGGCCGGGTCGCCCTCGAGCCAGTGGCGGAGCCGGAACCGGTAGACCTGCTTCGTCCACAATAGACCGGCCAGGGCCCTGCGCACCACCTCGCTCTCCTTGGGCCTGGCGGGGTCGGTGACGCCGGCGTAGAAGTCGTCGGCCTCCTTGCGCCGCTGGTCCATCGTGGCGCGGAAGGTGCGGCCGAACGCGCGGCCGTGCCCGTTGCCGGCGATCAGTCGCAGTTGGACGGACCGCGACTCGCCCGGCGCGATGCTGTCGAAGTAGTACCAGGCGGCGGCCTTCGTGCCGGGCTGGGAGGCGGTGCCCGGCTCGACGACCTGGCAGGCGTCCGGGTCGCCGCGGACGAGGAGGTCGTCGATGCCGCCCTTGGTGTAGCGGCTCGGGTTGCGGCCGCGGCCGAAGAGCGTGACCTCGTCGGTCTCGTTGTCGGTGACGAGCATCGTGGGGTTGCCGCTGGCGTGCAGGGTGTAGCGCCCGATGAGCGAGTGCTCGGCCACGACGCGCGTCCAGCCGTTGGCGGTGGAGGCGATGAGTGCCGGCCGGCGCGCGTCGCGGCCCCAGGACCAGGTGTTGCGGAACCACAGCTGCGGCAGGAGGTGGAGCGGCTTGGGCTCGGGCCCCCGGTTGGTGGCGGTGATGTCGACGCAGATGTCGTCGGGCGCGGCCTTGGCGTAGGTGACCTCCACGTCGAAGAACCGGTTGTCGGCGAGCACGCCGGTGTCGGCGAGCTCCGGTTCCCGTTCGTCGCGGCCGGCCTGCTGGGCCAGCTCCCGGAGCTCCTGGTAGGGAAACTTCTCCTGCGGGTAGCGGTAGAGGGTCTTCATGTAGGAGTGCGTGGGGGTGCCGTCGAGGACCCACCAGTACTCCTTGGCGTCCTCGCCGTGGTTGCCCTCGCCGTTGGTGAGGCCGAAGTAGCGCTCCTTGACGATGTCGTCGACGCCGTTCCACATGGCGACGGCGAGGTTGAGGAAGCCGTGCCGGTCACAGATCCCTGCGATGCCGTCCTCGCCCCAGCGGTAGGCGCGGGTGCGGGCCTGCTCGAAGGTGAAGTAGCTCCAGGCGTCGCCGTTGTTCGAGTAGTCCTCGCGGACCGTCCCCCACTGCCGTGCGGCGAGGTAGGGCCCCCACAACCGCCACGGCGAGCTCGTCTCGCCCGAGTCGGCCAACCTGTCCCACTCGGCGCCGCTCATCCCGCCGGTACTCGCGCAATCATGTCCACCATCATGACAACGACCGGATGAGTCCTACTGGTGTCCCCCGCCGGGAGTCTGTTGCGGGGGACACCAGGCACCGGCCCGCCGCCGGGTCGAGGCCACGAACACGACTGCGATGACCACGTAGAGCGACATCGCCGGAGTGAGGCCGTAGCGGTCGGCGATCAGGCCGATGGCCAGCGGGGTGAGGACGCCGACCTGGGCGACGGCCTCCACGATGGCGGACGTCGTACCTGCCTGGCCGGGGCGCAGGGTCATGTAGCGCGCCTGCAGGATGATCCATGCGAGGTTCATCGCGGCGCCGACCGCGGTCATGCCGACGGCGGCGGCCACCACGTTCGGGACCAGCAGGATCAGCGCGGCGCCGGCGAGCAGCAGCCAGGCACACGGCCGGAGCCCCACCTGGCGGCGGTCGGTCCTGCTGGCCCAGGCGGTCGCGGCGATGCCACCCGCCATGCCCGCGCCGGCGACGAGAGTCGCGACGGCCGGGCTGAGGTCGCGCCCGGTGGTGAGGAAGGCGACCGCGAAGCCGACGAACGTGTCGTCGAACGCGACGATCACGGCGAGCAGGAGGCCGGCGACGATCACCCGGCGGTCCTTGGCGACCTCGATCATGGTGCGCCACGGCTTGCGCTCCTCGTCCGTGCCGGCCGGGCGGGGCAGCGGTTGGGTGGCGAGGACGACGCCGTAGGCGACCATCATCGCGCCGGCCGCCCAGAACGCGGCCCGCCAGCCGAGCCCGGTGCCGATCGCGGCGGCGAGGAGCAGCGGGCCGACGAGGTCGCCGATGGCCGCGAGCAGGTTCGACCGCGCGAGCGCCGGCTCGATGTCGTCCCCGGCCACGTCGACCAGCGCGACCTCGACGGCCCGCACGAGCGCGTCGCCGACCGTGCCCATCACGGCCACGGCGACGAACAGCGTGCGGAAGTCCTGCGCGGCGGCGAACACCCACAGCCCGACGCCGTAGCCGACCCCGCCGATCGCGGCCATGGCCCGCCGGCTGACGTGGTCGGCGAGGACCCCGAGCGGCGTGGTGAGCAGGCCGATGCCCGGGTAGAGGGCGAGCAGGAAGCCGGCTTGGACGTAGCTGAGGCCGACGTCCTGCCGGATGGACTCCACGGCGCCGTAGGGCAGGAACGCCACCGTCTCGTCGGCGAACCCGACGAGCAGCAGCGACGCCACGAACGTCGCGGGGAAACGGGGTGCTAGTTCAGTTCACCATCGAAACCATGCGCGCATGGTTTCGAGGTTAACGACCGGACGCCCGCACCCGCCACCGATTTGGCCAGCACCGGTCAGCCGCGGGCGTGCGCGACCAGGATCAGGGCCACCGCTTCCGTGACGCGCTTCGCGTGGGGGATGTTCAGCCACTCGTCCGGGACGTGGGGGTTGCTGTCCGAGGACAGGGCGCCGGTCACCACGAACTGGGCCTTCGGGTAGTGGTCGGCCAGGGTGCCCATGAAGGGGATGGACCCACCCAGCCGGATGGTCAGGCACGGGTTGCCGTCGAACACCCGGTCACCCAGTGAGTCCAGAGTGGACTGGAGCCACGGTGCGGTGGCCGGGGCGTTCCAGCCCGGGCCGTCCTCGGACCGGGACAGCTCGACGTGCGCGCCGTAGGGCACGTCCGTGGTCAGCGTCTTCTCCAATGCCGCCAACGCCTTCTTCGGGTCGGCGGTCGGCGGCAGGCGGAAGCTCAGCGTGAACGTCGTCTCCGTGCGCAGCACGTTGCCGGCCTCCGTGGGCAGCGGGAAGCCCGCCCCGCCGATCACCGACAGGGTCGGCCGCCACGAGTTGTTCAGCATCAGCTCGACGTCGTCGTCCGAGACCGGGCTCATGCCCTCCAGCAGCGGGAACGCCTTCCCTGCCGCGCCGGGCGCCAGGTCCGCCAGGGCCTTGACCTCCGCCAGCCGTTCCGGCGGGACGTCGCCGTGCATCTCCGAGAGCAGGACCTCGCCCGTGCGCGCGTCCTCGAGCCGGTCCAGCAGCGAGCGCATGATCCGGAACGAGCTCGGCACGATCCCGCTCGCCATCCCGGAGTGCTGACCGGACGCCAGGACCTGCACCGTCACGGTCGTCGACACGAGCCCGCGCAGCGACGTCGTCAGCCACAGCCGCTCGTAGTCCTGCCCGCCAGAGTCGAGGCACACCACCAGCGACACCTCGCCGAGCTTGCCGGCGTACCGCTCCAGGTAGTCGGGCAGGTCGGGGCTGCCGGACTCCTCGCTGGTCTCCAGCAGCACCACGCACCGGGCGTGCGGACCGCCGGCCGCGCGGACGGCCTCGATCGCCGCGGTGGCCGCGTAGCCGGAGTAGCCGTCGTCGGCAGCGCCGCGGCCGTAGAGCCGACCGTCGCGCAGGACAGGGGTCCACGGGCCGAGCCCATCACCCCAGCCGCCGACCGGTGGTTGCTTGTCCAGGTGCCCGTAGAGCAGCGCCGTGCCGGCGTCGGCCCGTGCGCCCTCGGTGGGCGGAACGTCGAACAACAGCACCGGGCTCTTGCCGGGCAGCCGCAGGATCTCCGCGGTGGCACCGTCGATGTCGCGCGCGACCAGCCAGCGCCGAACGTGCTCGACCGCCGCGTCCAGGTGCCCGGAGGCCTCCCAGCCCTCGTCGAAGATGGGCGAGAGGGCGGGAATCGAGACGAACTCGGAGAGGCTGGTCAGGACCGCGTCGTCCCAGACTCGCTCGACAGTGCCGCGTACCAGTGCGTTGTCCACCCGCCCGATACTGCCACGGGCGCGGCGGCTACCAGGCGTCCCGCAAGATCGGCCGCTCCGCCTCCTCGGCGGGTGCGGGCGGCGGAGGCGGCGCGGCGCGCTCGGCGGCCGCCCGCGCGGCGTCCGCGATGATCTCGTCGGCGGCGCGTACGGCGGCGGCCAACGACGCCTCCGCGTGGCGGACGCGTGCGTCCTTCCAACTGTCGTCGGCCATGTCCGCAGCGTAGGCGGCTGAGCCCGTGGTCGATCGATCATCGAGCGAACCCGACTATCATTGGTGTGACACGGATCACTGAAGCTCGGTGTCTGCGCGTCGCGACGGCGCCGGCAGGCCGCGGGGCCCACCCGGCCCCGCGCAGGAGCCGGACGACGACGGCGGCTCTGAGCTGCCGCGTTCACCGCTCGCCAGGAGGTGGTCACGCATCACCCGAATGCCTCGCGCTGATGCCCGAATGTCGGTTGTCCTATCGTTTTCGCAGCTCAGCGCATCACGGTGGGATACGGACCGACGTTCGTACCTCACCGGATCGAGCTAACGCATGCCAGGATGGAGCCCGAAACCGTCAGCGCCACCGGTGGCTCGAACCGCCCATTACCCGGGTCGGTAGCCGTCGATGGCGCGGCCGGAAGCGACGCCACAAGCGAGCGCCCGGCGCCGACACCAAGGAGAACGCATGTCGTCCCCAGAACAGTGGACGCACCCGGAACCGGGGGTTGGACCGGCCGCCACCGCGGCCACGCCGACCGCAGAGCAGGTGATCGCGGGTTTGCGCGCAACAAGCGAGGGTGGCGAGGAGCTCGTACAGCTCCTGACCCCTGAAGGCGAGCGGGTCGAGAACCCCGAGTGGGACCCCTACGTCGCGGACATCACCGCGGCGGACCTTCGCAACCTCTACCGCGACATGGTCCTCACCCGCCGGGTGGACCGCGAGGCGAACGCGTTGCAGCGCCAGGGTCAGCTCGGCATCTGGGTGCCGCTGCTCGGCCAGGAGGCCGCGCAGGTCGGCGCGGGCCGGGCACTCAAGCCGCAGGACATGGTCTTCCCCAGCTACCGCGAGCACGGCGTCGCGTGGTGCCGGGACGTGCACCCGACCGAGCTGCTCGGCATCTTCCGGGGCACCGACCACGGCAGCTGGGACCCGATCGCCAAGCGGTTCCACCTGTACACCATCGTCATCGGCAACCAGGTGCTCAACGCCGCCGGATACGCGATGGGGCAACGGTTCGAGGGCAAGGTAGGCGACGACGACGGCGAGGCCACGATGGTCTTCTTCGGCGACGGCGCCACCAGCCAGGGCGACGTGCACGAAGGCTTCGTGTGGGCGTCGGTGTACGACGCGCCACTCGTGTTCTTCTGCCAGAACAACCAGTGGGCGATCTCCGAGCCGACCGAGCGGCAGAGCCGGCTCCCGCTCTACCAGCGCGCCCGCGGCTACGGCTTCCCCGGCGTGCGGGTGGACGGCAACGACGTGCTCGCCTCGCTCGCGGTGTCCCGCTGGGCACTCGACGAGTGCCGGCACGGCAACGGGCCGGTGCTGATCGAGGCGTTCACCTACCGGATGGACGCGCACACCACCACCGACGACCCGACGCGCTACCGGCTCGCCGACGAGCTCGAGGCGTGGAAGCTCAAGGACCCGATCGAGCGGGTGCGGGTGAACCTGGTCCGGCACGAGCACGCCGACCACGACTTCTTCGACTCGGTGCAGGCCGAGTCCGACCAGCTCGCCGCCGAGATGCGCGAGTTCTGCGTCAACATGCCCGAACCGCCGAAGGATCGGATGTTCTCCCAGATCTACGAGGACGCGAGCCCGACGGTCGCCGCCCAGCGCGACGCCTACCTCGACTACGCCGCGGGCTTCGCGGGAGGTGAGCACTGATGGCCACGCCGGTGCTGAACCAGACCAACGACGCCGCCGCGTCGGCCACGCGAACGGTCACCCTGGGCAAGAGCCTCAACCTTGGGCTGCGGGCGGCAATGGAGGCCGACCCGAAGGTCATCGTGATGGGCGAGGACGTCGGCAAGCTCGGTGGCGTCTTCCGGATCACCGACGGCCTGCAGAAGGACTTCGGCGAGCACCGCGTGCTCGACACCCCGCTCGCGGAGTCGGGGATCATCGGCACCGCGGTCGGCCTCGCCATGCGCGGCTTCCGACCGGTGTGTGAGATCCAGTTCGACGGCTTCATCTTTCCCGCGTTCGACCAGCTGGTCTCGCAGGTCGCCAAGCTGCACTACCGCAGCCAGGGCAAGATCAAGCTGCCCATCGTGGTCCGGGTGCCGTTCGGCGGCGGGATCGGCGCCGTCGAGCACCACTCCGAGTCGCCGGAGTCGTACTTCGCGCACACCGCGGGCCTCAAGGTCGTCTCGTGCTCCAACGCCGTCGACGCCTACTGGATGATCCAGCAGGCCATCCGCAGCGACGACCCGGTGCTGTTCTTCGAGCCGAAGCGCCGCTACTACGAGAAGGGCGAGCTGGACGTCGACGTGACGCCCGACCCGCTGTTCACCTCACGGGTGCTGCGCCACGGCACGGCGGCGACGCTCGCGACCTACGGCCCGATGGTGAAGACCTGCCTGGAGTCCGCCGCGGCCGCCGCGGAGGAGGGCACCGAGCTCGAGGTGATCGACCTGCGCACGCTGTCACCGCTGGACATGCGGCCGGTGTACGAGTCGGTGCGCCGGACCGGGCACCTCGTCGTCGTCAGCGAGGCGCCGGGCGAGGCGTCGATCTCCTCCGAGATCGCCGCGCGGGTGCAGCAGGAGTGCTTCTACTCGCTGGAGGCGCCGGTGCTGCGGGTGACCGGGTTCGACACGCCGTACCCGCCGTCGAAGCTCGAGGACGACTTCCTCCCCGACCTCGACCGGGTGCTGGACGCCGTCGACCGTTCGCTGGGCTGGTGAGGCATGCCCGACTACAAGGTCTTCCCCCTGCCCGACACGGCCGAGGGCCTGGTCGACGCGGAGATCCTGGCCTGGCACGTCAAGCCGGGTGACGAGGTCGCCGTCAACCAGATCATCGTCGAGATCGAGACGGCCAAGGCCGCGGTCGAGCTGCCGTGCCCGTGGGCCGGTGTGGTGACGGAACTGCACGCGCAGGCCGGTGACACCGTCAACGTCGGCAGCCCGATCGTGACGATCGACACCGATCCGGGTGGCACCGCGGCATCTGCCCCGGCGGCCGCTCCCGCGGCCGCGGCTCCCGCCGAGGCCAACGGCCAGGCGATGCTCGTCGGCTACGGGCCGAAGGCGGCGTCCTCGAAGCGGCGACCACGCAAGGCCGCCGCCGCTTCGACGCCCGACGTCGCGGCGGCGCCCGTCGTCACCGAGCCGCCGGTTCCGGTGGTCCCGGACACGCCGGCGGCGCTGCTCGAACCACGTGGCCTGGTGCCGCTGGCCAAGCCGCCGGTCCGCAAGCTGGCCAAGGACCTCGGCGTCGACCTGCGCTCGCTCGCGACCAACGGCGTGATCACCCGCGAGGACGTCCGGCGGGCCGCCGCGCCGGCTCCCGCCCCGCCGGCTCCCGCCGCGGCTGCGCAGGCGCCGGCTGCCAGCGGCGAGCGCGAGCGGCGGGTGCCGGTCAAGGGCGTGCGCAAGATGACCGCGCAGGCCATGGTCGACTCGGCGTTCACCGCGCCGCACGTCACGGAGTTCCTGACCATCGACGTGACGCCGATGACGGAGCTCCGCGCGCGGCTCAAGACCCACCCCGGGTTCCGCGACGTGAAGATCACCCCGCTGACCTTCGCCGCGAAGGCCGTCTGCCTGGCGGCGAAGCGCACCCCGGACGTCAACGCGGTGTGGGCCGGCGAGGAGATCGTCTACAAGGACTACGTGCACCTGGGCATCGCGGCGGCCACGCCCCGGGGCCTGATCGTGCCCAAGGTCCGCGACGCCGACCGCATGTCGCTGCGCGAACTGGCCGAGGCCCTGGACGCGCTGACGGTGACCGCCCGCGAGGGCAGGACGCCGCCGGCCGACATGATGGGCGGCACGTTCACGATCACCAACGTCGGGGTGTTCGGAGTGGACACGGGTACGCCGATCATCAACCCCGGCGAGTCCGCGATCCTGGCTTTGGGTGCGATCAAGGACATGCCCTGGGTGGTCGACGGCCAGGTGGTTCCCCGCAAGGTGTGCCAGCTGGCGCTGAGCTTCGACCACCGCGTGGTCGACGGCCAGCAGGGCAGCCGGTTCCTCGCCGACGTGGGCGCCTTGCTGGCCGACCCGTCCCTGGCCATCACCTACTGACCGAAGCAACGGAGGGGCGAGCCGTCACCCGACGGCTCGCCCCTCGGCATTTCCACACGTTTCTGTCAACTTCCGCCGTCGACGGTCGGCCGTTGCTAAGCTGCTTTCAGAACGTGTCGGGGTGAACACACACTGTGCATTACTGGGGGTTGATTTTCCATGCCTAACGCGTATTCCGTCGAGCTCAGCAAGCTGAGTGACGTCACGACCGAGGTGACCACCCTTGTCGGCGAGTACGAGCTGATCGTCGGCCAACTTGCCGAGGCGGACCTGAGTTCCGACAACCAGATGGCATCTTTGTTGGGCGACCCCGGACAACTCGGTCCATCTGGTCCACCGGTCGCCTTCACCGACTCGAGTAGCACGCTGCTCGACAACTACAACTCGTTGCTCAGTACGCTCCACCAGGTACACGCGGCCATCGAGGCGCAGTTCAAGCACATGTCCGGTGCCCTCCACGAGACCCATCAACTCTACGGACGGCTCGACGTCGAGCATGCCAACGTCTTCCAGAATCTGCTCGGTGACGACCCTTCTGACGGGAGCTGACATGGCTCCGCCGGACAGGGGGGACACTCCGCGCGACACGAGTGTCCTCGACAACGCGGGAATCACGGCTGACTCGAGGCTCCGGCACAATGCCGCCCGCCTCACATCCTGGCTCGAGTTCCTGCTGCACCCGGACGAACACGACTACGACCGGACGGTCATCTACCCGGACGGGACAAAGAGGGAGGAGCCGGGCCGTGTCACCAAGGCCAACCCGCTACCTGGCCACTACGACCCTGTCGACCTGCCGTTCGAGTCGGTGATCGAGGGATATCAGCCCTGGCAGTTCCTGCACGGTATGGCGGCCGTCTCCACGCCTGAGGTCGAACGCCCGAACAGCCCACTGGCCCTGGGGTCGGCTGCCCTGAACAACATCTGGTGGATCGCCGACAAGAGAATTCCCTCTCTCGTTGACGCATTTCCCACCATTGGATGGGAAGGTGACGCAGCGAACGCCGCGTTCGCCTTCCTCCTCCGCCTGCAAACCGTCGCCGGTCAGGTCAACAAGCTGGTTCGGGAACTCTACTTCGTGGTCCCCAAGTACGCCGTGATCATCAAGGGGGTGCGCGACAACCTCGACGAAGCCGCAGCGGGGCTGGTCGATGCGTTCGAGAAGAAGTTCGCCGCAAAGCCGGAGAGCGGCTTCTCCGTGGACATCGCCGCCGCGGTGTTGTCGGGGATCGCGGCTGCGGCGGTCACCTACATGACCGCGGGCGCCGGATTGGTGCTGCAAAGCGCGGTCACGTCGACATGGGCGACCGTGTTCACCGACGCGGCCGGTGACATGCTGAAGATGAGCACGGACGGCGACTCGGTCGGTGGCTATTGGTGGCGCGACCTCGTGAAGTCCTACATGCACACCCAGGCGCAGATCCTCACCACGGCCACGGACGAGATCGACCAGTTGAACCGAACCATCACCAGCCTGATCGGACGATTCAACGGCGACGCCGACATCCAGAAGTTCATCCAGGACTACGGGTCATGACCAAGCGAGTGCTCGGTCTCGCCATGGTGTTGGTCGCCGCGCTGGGACTGATGGGCTGCACGACACCGGATGACCGGACGCCTCCCTCATCCTCGCCGTCCACGACGGAGCGGCCTTCCGCGCCGAGACCCAAGGACAGGGACGAGGAGGCCGTCCTGTCGGCCCTGCGGCGGATCGATCTCTGTGCGGTGCTGGACAAGGCGCTGGCCGCGACGCCAGGAGCTCCCGCCGATGCGAACCCGGAGGCGCCGCAGCCGTCCAGATGCGATCTCGCCGGGATGAGGTACCCCATCAGCGCGACGGTCGTCGGCTTGGTGCACAGCACGCGGCTCTCGTTGCAGGCTCGGGTCATCGGGGGAGCGAAGGGCTATGTCAGGCACGGCAGCTCCAGCTGTGCGGTCTTCCTGCCGGTCAGCTTCGAGAAGGCGATCGAGTTCTCACAGGTTCCACATGGGACGCCGAGCGATGAGGCCTGCCGGACCGTCGTCGATCTCGCGGCGGCGTCCGCCGGTGTGCTCGCCGACCCGGACACCGTTCAGGTCGCCCCGAGATGGAACGCCTGCGACGCACTCACGGACGCACTCGGGTCCGAAGCCGAGAAGACCAAGCTGCTCGGTGACGGGCTGGACGACTGCGCCGACTTCACCCATGTTCCATCGCCGCTCTCGATCTCGTTCGCAAACGAGCTCGTCCCGACGGGTGATCCGCGGGACGTGACCATCGGCGGAAAACAGGCGCGGATCTACGAGTTCGACGACGGTGTCTGCGACATCGACTGGCGGCAGGGGCCATTCAACTCACGGTATGCGGCCGAACCTGAGTACCCGGTTCGGCTGATCTCGCTCGACTGCGACCGTGGGAAGACCGTCGCCGAGTCGCTGGTGCGCGTGCTTGGGGAGGCACCACCGGACGACGTGGCGCCGCAGCGGCTGTTGCTCTACGCGCCGGACGAGCCGGACAGCCCGTATCCCGGAGCGTGTGCCTACGTCGACGGATCCGATCTGAACCGCTGCGAGCCGTATGTCGAGACGCGGGTACCGGATCAGCCGGAAGAGCTCGCCAAGGTCGGGGTGACGGACGGCCAGGTCGGGTGCGCCGCCGCGATGGATGCGGTCGGCAGGCAGTTCGGTGCGGGGCTGCGGCCGGTCGCGATAATGGGCAGCTGCTATTTCGTCGAGCCGGAGCGGCGGATCCAGGTCCTGTTCGCGATCAACCCCGGCCGGACGATCGGCGACACCGGCAGCACGAAGGTGACCGTCGCCGGGCATCCCGGATTTGCCAAGTCGAGTGCGTCGTACGTCGACTACCGGCTGTCGACCTCCACGACGCTCGAGGGCGACGCAACACTGGAGCTCCGCGTGACGACGGGCCCCGTGGTCCCGAAGGACGGCTCGTTGCCGGCCGGCAACGACAAGAAGGCCGAGTCGGTACTGACCGACATCCTGGGGGCTCATTTCTCCTGACGGGTCAGGGTTTCGGCAGGTCGAAGTAGTTGATCAGGCCGGCGGCGAACGCGATGTCGCCGCGGACCTTGACCTTCCCGCGCATGAAGAGCATGGCCACGTTGGCCGCGCCGGTCACCGCGCGGAGGAAGTCGACCGGGGACAGGGTGAGCGTGACGCGTGCGTCGTGGGTGGGGTGGCGGCCCGAGACGCAGGCGCCGGACTCGATGTGGGTCTGGAAGCGGTCGTAGCCGCCGTCGCCGGTGCCGCCGGTGAAGCGCCAGTGGACCACCGCGCGCAGGTCGGCGGCTCGGATCGGGTGGAGGTGCTCGCTCATGCGGCGGAAGATCTCGCCGAAGACGACGTACCGGAGATGTGCGTGCGCCATCAGCTGGTCCAGCTGTGGCGTCGACGCGCGGGAGACGAACCAGACGAAGGTGTCCGTCCGCATGTTCGCCAGCTCGATGCCCGTGCCGGCCCGGCCCAGCATGTCCAGCACGTCGATGAGCTGCACGAACTGCGCCTCGTCGAGTCGCTGGGGGTCCACCGCCCGCGCGAACGCGTCGATGTCCACTCCCGGCGCGACCGCCACCGGGACGGGAGCGGGCTCGGGCCTTCGCCTGAATCGCATGTCCAATTGTCTACTCACCGGTAACGCTACGTTCCAGTAGGTACCCTGGGCCGGTGAGTGTCGACGAGCGACGGCGGGTGAAGCGGTTACCCCGCGAGGTGCGTGAGCGGCAGATCCTCGACGCGGCGGTCCGAGTGTTCTCCGCCCGGGGCTACCACAACTCCTCGATGGACGAGATCTCCGACGTCGCCGGCGTCTCCAAGCCGATGATCTACGCGTACCTCGGTTCCAAGGAAGACCTCTTCGCCGCGTGCATCCACCGCGAGGCGACCAACCTTCTCGACGCCGTCAGCCGCGGCGTGCGGGCCGAGTTCCCGCCGGACATGCAGCTCTGGCACGGCCTCCGCGCGTTCTTCGACTTCGTCGGCGACCAGCGTGAGTCCTGGCAGGTCCTGCACCGCCAGGCCATCTCCCAGGGCGGGCCGTTCAGCGAGGAGCTCCTCGCCATGCGCGACCAGGCCATCAGCCTCGTCGACACCCTCCTCGTCCGGGTCGCCACCAAGAAGGGCCTCGATGGCAACGCCACCGAGGCCCTCGCCGCCGCACTGGTGGGCGCCGCCGAGTCACTCGCCGACTGGTGGCTCGACCACCCCGACGTGCCCAGCAAGGCCGTCGCGTCCCGGCTGATGAACCTCGCCTGGATGGGCTTCGGCGACCTCGTCGAGGGCAACACCTGGCACCCGGCCGGCTAGGCTAAGGGCTTGGAAATGAACAACACGCTCAACTGGGTGTGTCGGTCGGGCTGATGGTGTAGTTCCATTCGCCGTGCCACTCGTGTGGGGTCAGATACCGCGCGAGGAGTGTTCTCATCTCACGATCGGTGATCTTGATGC
>NZ_WHTD01000216.1 GCF_009379765.1 Actinophytocola sp.
CCGAACCCACCCACCCCGAACCAGCACCACCGTTCTGATCTGCAACCAACCGCCACCGCGACGTACGCGGACCAAACCCCGCACATCGATCATGCGCAGGAAGCGGCCCTCACTGAAGCGTCCCGGGTTTGGTGCACACGGTTATGTGTGGTCGGCCGGTCGGCCGTTACGGGTTGATGCATAGTAGTTGGCTTCGTTCTCGGCCGGTGGTTGCCGGTCGAGGCGGTGCATGAGTCGGCTGGTGTTGTACCAGTGCACCCAGTCCGCGGTAATCCGCTCGAGGTCGGCGGGGCTGCGCAGCGGGCCGCGCCGGAACGGGGAGTCGTCCCGGATGCATTCGTTGTACTGCGAGCCGGCATCGGAGTGGTGAATTGTGTTGCCCTGCAAGGGATTCCTAGTCTGGCGCGTAACGCTGCGGCCTGGCGGATCGTGGACTCCACGAACCTGGTCTGCTTGGACATCGAGCACTCCCAGCCGACGATCCGGTGCCGGGACGCGCAAACTGCCGATCGACCAGGTCAGGTGCCCGCGCCGCAGACGGGTCCGGCACGGTGGTGCGCACCGTGGTGACCCGACGGACACCCTCCCACTCGTTGTGGCGCATCAGCCGCTCCACGGTGCAGCGCCCCCACCGGGACGCCCTCGCGCTGCAGGTAGGCCCACATCTTCAGTGACCCGTACAACGATTCCGGGTTCTTCCTCCCGTGCTCGTCGGGCTCGTGTAGCCGGCTAGCACCTCGATGATCGCGGTGTCCCACAGCGTCCGCTTCGACGGCGGACGCGAGACGTGGGCGTAGTAGGTTCTCGGAGCGATCTTAACGAGTCTCCGGGTTCATCCCGAGCCGCCAGCCACGGTCTTGATCGCTCGTGCTCCGAGGCATAGTCGCCTGCGTGGTCACAGACCAAACGGATCGCCTTGGCCCTGGTCTCGGGGTCATCCTTCTTCGGCATGGCGGCCACCTTCCCAATCAAGAAGGTGCGCACCAAACCCGGGATGGTTCGTCCTTCACCAAGCTCCCGCTCCAGGTCACGCACCATCCCCACCGCACGAACCTTCAACTCTGCCGGGTACTTCCTCGCCGCTGCCATGCCCTTGATCCTTCCCAGAACCAACGGCCTCCAAGATCACCAGGGTGGTCCATTTACCGGTCGCACCCCTCGGGTCCGGACACCGATCCCACTCACATGATCTTCACGGACTCGATCATCTAGGTGATGTCCCGGCGGACCGTGGTCGTCAGCGCGGTAAAGGCCAGCACGGCGGCGTAGCCGGTGAGGACCAGTGCGGCGCCCCACTGCGGAAGGAGGGCGCCGGCGGTGGTGGGCATGTAGTCCAGCGCCATGCCGGCGCGGTTGGGCAGCCAGCGACCGAGGTCGCCGAGCAGGTTGGCCACCGTGGTCTCCACCAGCGCGATCCAGACCAGGGCGACGGCGATCGCGCCGGTGAGGTTGCGCACCAGGGCGCCGAGGCACACACCGATCGCGGCATAGGCGGCGTTGATGGCCACGATGCCGACGATGATGCGCCAGGCCTGCGCCTCGGCCAGGTCGAGCGTGCCGCTCTTCGCGGCCGTCCAGATCGCGGTGGTGACCAGTCCGGTGACCGCGCTGACCACGCCGAGCGCCGCGCCGACCGCGAGGTGGGCGGCGAGCTTGGCGGTGACCACCCGGGTCCGGGTGGGGGTGTCCAAGTAGGTGTCGGTGATGCTGCGGTGCCTGTGCTCCCCGGCGACCGCGGTGACGCCGAGGATCAGGCTGAGGAGGGCTGAGGCGATACCGGCGTGGGAGAGTAGGCTGCGCACACCCTCCGCGGTGTCCAGGTCCGCGCCGGCGGCGGCCAGTCCGGACACGCCGGCGACGATGACGGCCTGCTGGACGGCCACGAGAAGCCATGGGCTACGGATGGTGCGCAGCTTGGTCCATTCGTTGACGATGAGCGTGGTCACGCGTGCTCCTTCACCGTGCGCCGGTCGGGGTGGTGGGGTCGGTACGGGTCAGGTCGAGGAACGTCGCCTCCAGCGACGTGCTGGTCTCGGTCAGCGCGGCGAGCACGATCCGCTCGTCCACGGCCACGCGGCCGATGTCCTCCGCGGTGGCGCCGCGGACCTGCAGGGTGGCGGTTCCGGTGGCGGACGCGTCGATGCCGCGCTCGGCGAGCGTGCGGCGCAGGCGCCGCGCCGCGTCCGTGTCACTGGTGCGGACCGAGACCAGCCCCTCGCCCAACGCCGCCAGTGGGCCGGCGAACCGGAGCCGCCCGTGGTTGATGATCACGGCGTGGTCCGCGATCTGGGCGACCTCGCTGAGCACGTGGCTGGAGATCAGGATCGTGCGACCGGCATCGGCGAGCTCCCGCAGCAGGTCGCGCAGCCAGGCCATCCCCTCGGGGTCGAGGCCGTTGGCCGGCTCGTCGAGGATGAGTATCCGCGGGTCGCCCAGCAGGGCGGCCGCCAGGCTGAGGCGTTGGCGCATGCCCAGCGAGTAGCCGCCCACCCTGCGGTCCGCGTCGGCGGTCAGGCCCACCTGGTCGAGCACCTCGTCCACGCGTGCGTCGGGAACACCGGTGACGGCGGCGTGCACGCGGATCTCGTCTCGGCCTCGTCTCCCGGGATGGAAGCCGGTCGAGTCCAGTACCGCGCCCACGGTGCGGCGTGGCGCGGTGAGGTCGGCGTAGCGCCGACCGTCGATCAGCGCCTCGCCGTCAGTGGGGTGCACCAGTCCCAGCAGCATCCGCAGGGTCGTGGTCTTGCCGGCGCCGTTCGGGCCGAGGAACCCGGTCACCCGGCCCGGCGGAACGTCGAAGGTCAGGTCCTCGACGGCCGTCGTCTGCCCGAACCTCTTGGTGAGCCCACGAAACGCCACCATGGTCATCGCGCTTGTCCTTTCGATCTCGCTCGGGGATGGTCGTGCGCGGTCGTCGCTCGACGTTCGCCTCCCGGTGCTGGTGCCGGCGCCGATCGGCAGGGTGAGGCGGATGCGCAGGCCCCTGGGGGTCGCCGCGACGGCGGTGGCGCCGCCGCCGTGGCCGGCCGCGACCTCGGCGACGATGGCGAGGCCGAGACCGGACCCGGTGCCGGTGTGGTGGCCGTCGACCCGGTGGAAGCGGTCGAACAGCCGGGGCAGCTCATGCCCCGGCACGCCGGGGCCGTCGTCGCCGACCTCGATGACGACCTCGTCGGCGCCGTCCCGGCGGGCGGTGAGGGTGCCGGTCGTGCCGGTCGGGGTGTGCGTGCGGATGTTGGCGAGCAGGTTGTCCACGGCGCGGCGCAGCAGGTCCTGGTCACCGTGGACGGTGAGCCCGGGTTGGATCTCGCCGGCCCAGCTCCGGTCGGGGTCCGTGGTGCAGCCGTCGCGCAGGCTGTCGGCGAGCAGCGCGCTCAGGTCGACCGTGTCGGTCCGGGCACGGGGCTCCTGGTCGAGGCGGGCGAGCCGCAGCATGTCGTCCACGAGGGTGCTCATCCGCTGCGCGCTGACCCGGATGCGTCGCATGGCCTCGTCGACCTGGGGCCGGCTGGCGAGGGCGCCTTGTTCGTAGAGCTCCGCGTTGGCGCGCAACGAGGTCAGCGGGGTGCGCAGTTCGTGGCTCGCGTCGGCGAAGAACCGGCGCATCCGCTCCTGCCCGACCTGTTGCTCCCGGACCGAGGCGTGGATGCGGGTGAGCATCCGGTTGAGCGCGCGGCCGAGCCGGCCGACCTCGGTGTCCGGGGTCTGCGGCGCGACCGGCCGGGTGAGGTCGCCCGCGGTGATCCGGTCGGCCTGCGACGCCATGGCTTCCAGCGGCCGCAGGCCGCGCCGGACCACCGCCAGCCCGCCGGCGGCGAGGACGGCCATCGCCATGATCGTGGCGACGGCCAGGATGGCCTGCAGCTTGTGGATCGCGTCGGTGACCGAACGCAGGTTGACCGCGATGACAAGGGTTCCCGCCTCGGTGGCCACCGCGCGCAGCCGGAACGCGGCGGCGCCGTCGGTGCCGGGCACGGTACGGATGTCTCCGGACCGGGCGAGCTCGCCGAGGTCGGCCGGTAGCCGCGGGGACACTTCGGGCGGGGCGCCGATGCGGACGGTTCCCCGGTCGCTGGTGGCGACCACCAGGTAGTAGTCGTTCGGGGCCACGCCGGGCAGCATCGGCGGAGGCTGCCGGCCGTCGGCCGCGTGGACCAGCTCGGTGGCCCGGCCCTCGTGGGTGGCCGCGACCTGGTCGAGGATCCCGTCGATGCGCCGGGTCTGCGACTCGCGCAGCGCGGCCACCGTGGCCACGTCGAACGCGACGATCACCGCGACCGCGACCAGAAGCAGGCCCAGGAGCAGGCGGGTGCGCAGCGTCGCCGGTCTGCGCGGCCTCATGACGCGTCCGGCTGCCGCAGGCCGAACCCGACGCCGCGTTCGGTGTGGATCAGGTCCGGGCCGAACGCGCCGAGCTTGCGGCGCAGGTAGCTGATGTAGGTGCCGACCACGGTGCTGGAGCCGTCGAAGTCGTAGCTCCACACGTGCCGCAGCAGCTGCTCGCGGGTCAGCACCCGGCCCGGGTTGAGCATCAGGTAGCGCAGCAGGCGGAACTCGGTGCGGGACAAGGAGACCAGGTGCCCGGCCCGGTGAACCTCGTAGTTGTCCTGGTTCAGCTCGAGGTCGGCGAACCGCAAGGTCGCCCCGTTGCCCTCCGGCCTGGTCCGGCGCAGCACCGCGCGGACCCGGGCCGCCAGCTCCTCCAGCCCGAACGGTTTGGTGACGTAGTCGTCGGCGCCCAGGCCGAGCCCGGTGACGGCGTCGCGCTGGGTGTCCTTCGCGGTCAGGAAGATCACCGGGACCGCAGAGCCCTCCTCCCGGAGCCGGCGCACGATGGCGAAGCCGTCCACATCGGGCAACAACACGTCCAACACGATCAGGTCCGGCTCGGACTCACGCGCCCGCAGCAGCGCTGCCCGCCCCGTGGCGGCCGTGTCGACCTCGAACCCGAGGAACCGCAACGAGGCGGCGACCGCGTCGAGGATGAACGGCTCGTCGTCCACGACCAGCAACCGCTGCTGAGCAGCCGGACCAGCCATCGCAATCCCTCCACTCGCCGGGAGACGATCACACCACCCCGACCGGGCGCCCGGAGCGACCAGCGACGGACTCACACGAAACTCGCACACTCCGGGGACGTCGCTCCCATGGTCCTCCCGGGCCTCTCGCCACAGCCGCGCACACATCTGGGCGGAATCTGGGCGAGATCTGGGCGGGCGCGGTTCTCCTCCGGCCAGTACCCGCACCTCACCGAGATCGCCGTCGAGCACGTCCTGCAACCGGGCTACGACTACGGCAGCGAGTTCGAGTTCGGCCTCGACCTGATCCTCGACGGCCTCGAAAGGGCCCGGGACGCGGCCTGAGCTCGGACGAGGAGTGTTTCGATGACCCAGTACCTGCTGTCCGTACCCGGTACCTGCTGTCCGTACCCGGTGGCCCCGACGGTGGCCCCGACAGTGGCCCCGACGGTGGCGCGCGGGCGGCCGACCCGACGGCGCAGGATCAGTTCCAGCTCCCGGGCGCCGGCGATGTCCACGTTGCCGTCGTCGTCGGCGGCGCGCTGCGCGGGCAGCGGCTCCTGCGCCGTGCCGCGGAGGGCTCCATGATGCGTGGTGCGGTGGCGTAAGGCCGTCGGCGGTCTACCGGTGGTCGTCCGTCGGAATGGTGCGGGCGAGGTCGTGGGCGGGGACGGGGCGACCGAGGTGGTAGCCCTGGGCCTGGTCGCACCCGAGCCGGCGCAGGATGTCCAGGTGGTGGGGGTGCTCGACGCCTTCGGCGACCACGGTGAGGTCGACGGCGTGGGCCATCGCGATGATGCTGGTGACGATGGCCTCGGCGTCGTCGGAGCGGCCGAGTCCCGCGGTGAAGGTCTGGTCGATCTTGAGCGTGTCGAGGGGGAGGGTCAGCAGCTGGGCGAGTGAGGAGTATCCGGTGCCGAAGTCGTCGATCGCCAGGCGGGCGCCCAGCTCTCGCAGCGCGGCGAGGGTGCGTGCGGCGGTGGCCGGGTCGCGCATGAGCGCGCTCTCGGTGATCTCCAGGCACAAGGCGCCCGGCGGCAGTCCGGTCGCGAGTACCGCGTCCCGCACGTCGGGCACGAGCTGGGGGTCGTCGAGCTGGCGCGCGGACAGGTTCACCGTGAGCTGCAGATCGGGGTGCTGAACGCGCAGGCCGATGATCTCCTCGGTCGCGGTGCGGAGCATGTGCGCGCCGATGATGTTGATCAGGTCGCTCTCCTCGGCGAGCGGGATGAACTCGCCGGGGGAGATGAGCCCGTAGCGAGGATGCGCCCAGCGCAGCAGACCTTCGACGGCCGTGGTCCGGTCGGTGCGCAGGTCGACGATGGGCTGGTAGGCCAGCCACAGCTGACCGTCCCGCGGGGCCTCGCGCAGGTCCTGTTCCAGTTGCAGCCTGCGCAGGCTGCGCTCGCGCAGGTCGATGTCGAAGAACGCGTGCCGCCCGCGGCCCTGCGTCTTGGCCTGGTACATCGCGAGGTCCGCGTCGCGGAGCAGGTCCTCGCCCTCCCGGGCGTCGTCCGGGTCGGCGATCACGATGCCGAGGCTCGCGTCGATGTGCAGGTTCCGGCCCTCGACCGCGACCGGCCGGTTCAGCTCGGTGCGAATGTGTTCGGCCAGGCCCCGCGCCTCGTCGGGGCCGTCGATGTCGTGTGCGATGACCGCGAACTCGTCGCCGCCGAGCCTGCCGACGACGTCGCCCCGGCGGGTGCTCCCACGCAGCCGCGCGCCGATGACCTTCAGCACCTTGTCGCCGACGTTGTGGCCGAGCGAGTCGTTGATGACCTTGAACTTGTCCAGGTCGATGAACAGGATCGCGGTCGATCCCGAGCGCCGGGCGCGAGCGGCCGGGCTGAGCCGGTCGATGGCCACGGTGCGGTTGACCAGTCCGGTCAGGGCGTCGTGGGTGGCCTCGTGCTCCCGCCGCCCCTCGATCATCCGACGCTCGGTGATGTCGGTCATCGAGACGACCACGGCCGCCGGCAGGTCGCCGTCGGGGTTGAGCGCCCGGCAGCTCATCGACAGCCAGACGCGGCTCCCGTCCGGCCGGGCCACGCAGACGGTCCGCCCGTTGCGTGGTTGCCCGGTGCGCCGCGTGTGGACCGTCGGGTAGTTCGACAGCGGTATGCGCGCGCCGGTCTCGTCGTAGAGCTCGGCCAGGGTGGACGGCTCGCCGAGCGCCTCCTCCGCGCGGATTCCGAGGATGCGCTCCGCCGCGGGGTTGACCGACTCGACCCGCCCGGTCGCCCCGATCACGATGACGCCCTCCTCGATGGCCGCGACCACCGTGGTGAAGTGCTGCTCGGCGCGCCTGCGGGCGGTCTCGTCGGCGCAGATGAGCACGTAGCCGTCGTCCATCCGGGCCACCGACACGCGGACCGCGAGCGCACCGCCGGCGGAGTTCCGGTGCTCCGCCTGGATCACGCCGCCCGCGTCGAGGATGGCGGCGGGATCCAGGGGCGCGCCGACCACCTGGTGGATCGGCTGCCCGATCGCGTCGGTCGCGTGGTGGCCGTACACGGTCTCCGCGCTCGGGTTCCAGCTGGTCACCACCCCCTGGGCGGTCGTCGCGACGAGCGCGTCGCTCACGTGGGCGACCAGCGCGGCCTGGTAGTGCAGCGCGGCCGCGGCCGCCTTCTGGGCGGTCACGTCGCGCATGATCACCTGGTACGCCGGTCGCCCCTCCCAGGTGGTGCGCACGGAGATCGCCTCGGTGTCGACGGTGCCGCCGTCGAACTGCACGAGCACGGCGTCGGCCGACTCGCTCGTCGCGCCGGGCTCGGCCAGGTCCGATATGCGGCGCAGCATGGACGGGACCGAGTCGGGATGGACGAAGTCCACGATGGGCCGGCCCAGGATCTCGCTCGTGGACCCGGCCCGC
The DNA here is from genome assembly GCF_009379765.1 of Actinophytocola sp. Lineage (GTDB taxonomy): Bacteria > Actinomycetota > Actinomycetes > Mycobacteriales > Pseudonocardiaceae > Actinophytocola. The sequence continues at coordinate 7,894 of NZ_WHTD01000216.1, forward strand.
ACGAACCTGAGCGCCGCCGGGTTCGCGTACACGATTCGGCCGGCCTCGTGCACGACGATCGCGTCGGGGGTCAGGTCGACCAGTAGTCGGTACCGGTCGGCCAGGTCGGTCAACGCCTGCCGCTGGTCGTGCCGGCTGCTCACATCGGTCGCGATGCCGACCAGGCTCCGCCGGTCGGGATGCGCGGAGACGCGAGCCCGGAACTGGATCCAGCGCACGTTCCCACCCGAGTTCGCGCACGGCTGTTCCAACTCGAAGCCCTGCCACACGGGAGCCGACCTCGCGGCGATCGTCAGCGGGGAGACGAGCTCGGTCAGCCGGGCCCGCACGAGCCGCTCCTCGGCGCCGGCCATGCCCATCATGTCGTCCAGGCCCGGCATCCAGGTGATGCTCTCGGTGGAGAAGTCGAACCACCACACGACGGCGGACCCGGCCGACAGAGCCAGCTCGACCACCAGCTCGTGGTCGGCCTTGGTGTCGCCCATGAGCCCGTAGAAGTCAGGGCGTCCAGGCCCCATGTTCTGTCCAATCCGTCGTGGAGTGGCCATTGTGGAGTTTTACCGCGTCGTCTCGAACCCAACCACCCTAGACTTGCGGCGCCCGGTGGCTTCGGCTGCCGCGGTCTTCGGGCGAAGTGTGTCCCATGCATGATCCACCACGGAACACTCCGTTGTGGAAGGCCTCGAGAAACGGCTCGGGAATGCGACGGTGTCCCGCTCCGTGCCGCGTTACCATTGATGTGTCGGCGTTGGCAAGGTCGCCGAGGCGGTGTGTCGACGTGGCGTCCTGCGGTGCATATCGGCCCTCGAGTTGAGAGGGAACAGGGATGGCTACGCAACAAGTGGGAATCTGCGGAATCGGCGTCGTCAGCGGGTACGGGTGGGGCCGCGAACCGTTGTGGGACGGGCTCGTGTCCGGCAAACCGGCCGCCAGGGCGATGTCGGGGCTCGGGTCGGCACCCGGTGACACCGTGTGGGCGGCGCGGGTGCCGGACGGGGGAGATCCGGAGGACGGCGCGACCCGGTTCGCCAGAGCCATGCGCGCCGCCGCGCGGGAGGCGATCCAGGACGCCGGCACCCGTGGCTGGAATCCCGGTAGGCGGGTCGGCCTGCTGCATGCGGTCGTCCTCGGTGAGGTGGATCTGTGGCGGGATTTCTACACCACCCGGGACGGGCGGCTCTCGGTGCGTGAGTATCTGGCGCTGATGCCGTCCACGCCGATGTCCACGCTCATGCAGGAATACGGATTCCACGGTCCGGCGATGACCGTCTCGGCAATGTGCGCGTCCGGCAACGCCGGCCTTATCACCGCGAAGTCGTGGTTGGACGCGGGCATCGTCGACGACGTCGTTTTCGTGGCGACGGACCTGTCGCTCACCCCGGAGAACGTCTCGCATTTCGTCCGGCTCGGCGTCGCGATCATCGATGCCGAGCCGCTCGAGGCGTGCCGACCGTTCCAGCAGGGCAGCAGGGGCTTCATCATGGGCGAGGCATCGGTGTCCTTCGTGCTGTCCGCCCGCGCCGACCGGCCGTACGCCTACACCCTCGGCGGCGCGATGTCGCACGACGCGCACCACGTCACGTCGATCGACCCGGAGCTCACCCAGGTCATCAACTGCATCCAGGACGCCCTGGCCAACACCGGGGTGCCGGCCTCGGAGGTGCGCTACATCAACGCCCACGGACCCGGCACCCAGCAGTGCGACCGTGCCGAGGCCGTGATGTTGGAGCGCCTGTTTCCGGCGCACACCAACATCTACTCGGTCAAGCCGTTGACCGGACACTGCCAAGGCGCGGCCTCCGCCGTCGAGGTGGCGGTGACCGCGCTGGGCTATGACCGAGGGCTGGTTCCGGCGCCGCCGACCGTGGCCCCCGGACACCCACAGCTGCTCAACGGTCCCACGCCGATCACCGGCGGCATCACCGTCAAGTCCTCGCTCGGCATGGGCGGCCACAACTCCGCCGTCGTGCTGGCCCCACCCGCCTGAGCCGTCCACCCCGACCCGCGAGTCCCCCACTCACGACCTGCGAGTCCCCGGTCCGGAAACGGGGACTCGCGGGTTCGGAACGTTGGACTCGGAGGTCCTGAGCGTTGGACTCGCGGGTTCTGGGGGTTGGACTCGCGGAGTTAGTGGGTCAGGGCGGGCTCGGCGGCGGAGGTCGGCTCGGCGGCCGGGGTCGGCTCGGCGTCGGCCGGGCGGGTGTTGCGCAGCGCGATCATGCCGACCACCGCGAAGGCGACCACGATGACCGCGCCGATGGTGGCGACCGTGTGCAGTCCGCTGGTGAACGCTTCCCTGGCCGAGGTGAGCAGGTTCGCGGCGAGCTGGTCGCCGAGGCCGTGCGCGGCGTTGACCGCGCCGGCCAGGCTCTCGGTCGCCTCGGTCGCGGCGCCGGCGGGGAGCTGGTCGGGGACGGTCAGGTCGCCGCGGTAGACGGCCGTGCCGACGCTGCCGAACACGGCGATCCCCATCGCGATCCCGAACTCGCCGCAGGTCTCCGACATCGCCGAGGCCGCGCCGGCCTTGCGGGCGGGTACCGAGCCGACCACCATCTCGGTGCACAGCACGCCCTGCGGGCCCATCCCGAACGCGGCCACCGACATGCCGAGCACCACCAGCACGAGCCCGTTGCCGGTCCCGTCGCCGGTCCCATTGCCACTGTCGATCCGGGCGAACAGCAGGATCCCCACCGCGGCGACGAGCATGCCGAAGCCGAGCACGAACTCCGGCCGGATCCGCCGGGCCAGCCGCGGCGCGATGAGCGACCCGATCACCACGGCACCTGCCTGCGGCACCAGCGCGAGCCCCGCCTGGGCCGCCGACAGACCCTCGACCAGCTGCAGGTACTGGCTGACCAGAAGGAAGACGCCGCCCATGGTGACCGCGCCGACGACCGTGATGCTCAGCGCCGCGCTGAACGTCCGGTTGCGGAACAGGCTCAGGTCGAGCATCGGGTGGGCCAGCCGCCGCTGGCGCCGCACGAACACCGTGCCGAGGCCCAGCCCGGCCGCCAGCGCGAGGGCGGTGCGCGGGTCGGGGCCGTTCTTGGCGATCTCCTTCAGTGCGAAGACGACCGGAAGGATCGTGCCGAGCGAGAGCACCACGCTTGCCAGGTCCAGCCGGCCGGCGTGCTCGTCGCGGTACTCGGGCAGCAGCTTGGGCGCGGTGGCGAGCAGGAGCACCATGACCGGCACGGCCATCAGGAACACCGCACCCCACCAGGCGACGTCCAGGAGCAGGCCGCCGACGACCGGCCCGAGCACCATCCCGCCCATGAAGCAGCTCATCCACACGGCGATCGCGGTGCCGCGCTGCTTGGGGTTCTGGAACATGTTGCTGATCAGCGCCAGCGTCGAGGGCATCAGGGTCGCCCCGGCGATCCCCAGCAGGGCCCGGGCCCCGATGAGCATGGCCGGGCTCGTCGCGAACGCCGCTCCGATCGACGCCAGGCCGAACGCGGCGCCGCCGATCATCAGCAGCTTCCTGCGGCCGATCCGGTCGCCCAGCGTCCCCATCGTGACCAGGAACCCGGCGATCATGAACCCGTAGATGTCGATGATCCAGAGCAGCTCGGAGCTGCTCGGCCGCAGGTCGGCCGCGAGGTGCGGCACCGCGAGGTGGAGCACGCTCATGTCCACCGACAACAGCAGTGTCGGCAGCGCCAACACCGCCAGCCCGACCCACTCGCGCCGGCCGGCCACTGCCTTCGTCTCCACCGTCATGACCCGTCCCCGTGTCTCGATCATCGCTTGTCACCAACACGTCGAACCGGCTCGGCGCATTTCGACATCGACCACGAGAGACTTTCGAGACCGGCTACCTTGACGGGCATGGTCATGAGCACGGAGCGTGGTCAGGAGTCCGCCTGGAGTCGGTGGGCGCGGCCGGGGCCCACGGCTGTGCAGCAGCTGAGGGACGTGTGGCTCGGGCTCGCGGTGCTTGCCGGGGCGATGGTCGTCACCGTGCTCGTCAACAGCATGGGCGCCTTCTACTTCGCGGACGCTCCCACGCTGGGGGAGCAGTTCGCCTGGACCGCGGCGATGACCGCGCCGCTCGTGGTGCGCAGCCGGTTCCCGCTCGCCGTGCTGGTCGCCGTCGGCGTGTTGTTCATCGTCGCGCAGGCACGGCAGATCGGGGACAACCTCGTCCCGTCCATCGCGCTGTTCCTCGCGATCTACACCGTCGGCGCCTGGGAGCGGAACCGGCCCATCGCCCGCTGGTCGCGCGTCGGCGTGATCGTCGCGATGTTCGGCTGGCTCGGCGTCAGCCTCGTGCGGGCCCTCGTCGAGCCGAGCCCGGAGTTCGCGGGCGCCGCCGGCCCGCTGGACCCGCTGCTCGCGGCCGTCGTCTACAACATCGGGTTCAACCTGCTGTTCTTCCTCTCCGCGTACTTCTTCGGCAACATGGCCTGGCTGTCGGCACGCCGGCAGGCCCAGCTGGAGCGGAACGCCGAGGAGCTGCGCCGCTCGCAGGAGCAGAACACCCGCGGCGCGGTCGTCGCCGAGCGGGTGCGCATCGCGCGCGACCTGCACGACGTCGTCGCCCACCACGTGTCCGTGATGGGTGTGCAGGCGGGCGCGGCCCGGCGGGTGCTCGACAAGGACCGGGGCGGCAGGGACAAGGACACCCGCCCGCGAGGCGCTGCGCGCTGTTCTCGGGCGAGGCGCAGGCGTGGGAGGCGCTGGTGTCACTCGGCCTGCTGGCCGGCGCGGTGGTGCTGGTGGTGCTGCTGTCCAGCCGGCTGTACTCCGGGTCGCTGCTGCGGACCGGCGGCAAGGTCGCGCTGTCCGCGGCCTGGGGCCGCGACGACTAGTCAGTTGGTTCCAAGGGGTCAGCGATCGTTTGATCGTGACTCCGTGGGGGCGTGAGGGAGACGGTGCGCCGGTTGGACCTGTCGTGGTGCGCACCCAGTTCGTCGAGTTGGGCCGGGGCATATCAGCAGCAGCGTTCTGCAGTATCGCCCTGCAGTCGGGTTGGCGCTGCGCACACGCCAGGACGGCGTGGGCCCGGCGACGGGTTCCTGTGGGCGAAGTCCACAGTGGAGTACTGTCCGGCGCATCAGATCACCACTGACACCAGAGCCGTGATGCGTCAGGGCCGCCGTCGCAGAAACGATCCCCGTGACGCCGTTCCACATCAGAACGGTGGTGCTGGTTCGGGGTGGGTGGGTTCGG
>NZ_WHTD01000050.1 GCF_009379765.1 Actinophytocola sp.
CGGACGACGGTGACCGTCACGCCCTCATCGCGCAGCGTCTCGCCGAGCCCCAGGTAGAACCCGTCCATCCCGGCCTTCGTCGAGCCGTACACGAAGTTCGCCCGCCTGGCCCGCTCGCCGGCCACAGAGGACAGTGCGACCAGTGCGCCGTGGCCCTGTCGGCGAAGCGCCGCGGCGAGCAGCACGCCCACCGAGACGGCAGCGGTGTAGTTCACCTGGGACAGTCGCACCGCGGTCGCGTGGTCGGTCCACGCCTGCTCCTGGTCCCCGAGCAGCCCGAACGCCACCAGGGTGACGTCGACGTCGCCATCGGCGAACGCCTTGTCGACGGTCTCGGCGTGCGTGCCGGTGTCCTCCGCGTCGAACGGCACGACCGACACGGTGGCGCCGTTGGCGCGCAGCCGCGCGGCCGCCTCGTCGAGCCGGTCCGACGGCCGGGCGGCGAGGATCACCCGCAGCGGTCGCCGCGCGAGGTAGTGCTCGGCGGTGGCCAGCGCGATCTCCGAGGTGCCACCGAGCAACAGCAGGGACTGGGGATTACCAACGGCGTCGATCACAGTTCCAGCCTTCTGGACATGTCGGAGGCGAAGATGCCATCTGGGTCTACCGAAGCGCGGATCTTGCGCCACTCGTCGAGGCGCGGGTACATCTGGGCGAACGTCACGGCCGAGGTGCGCGACTCTTTGGCGAGATACAGCCGGCCACCCACGCCGAGCACCATCTCGTCCAGCCGGTCGCACAGCTCGTGCAGACCCCGCTTGATCGGAAAGTCCACAGTGATCGTCCATCCGGGTTGCGGGAAGGACAGCGGGGCCGGGTTCGCCTCGCCCATCCGCTTGAGCACGTTGAGGAACGACACGTGCCCGGACTCGGCGATGCGCCGCACGATCCGCCGGAACTCGTCGGTGGCGTCGAACGGCACGATGAACTGGTACTGCAGGAACCCGTTGCGGCCGTACGCCCGGTTCCACTCACCGAACATGTCGAGCGGGTGGTAGAAGGAGGTCAGGTTCTGGATCTGGCCCCGGCCGCGCTGCGGCGCCTTGCGGTACCAGAGCTCGCCGATCGCGCCGAACGTGAGCTTGTTGGCTAGGCCGTTCGGGAAGACGTCGGGCAGCGTCAACAGCTGTGGCGCGTCGAAACGCAGCGGGTCGGCCCGCAGCTTGCGGGGCAGCTCGTCGCGCTTGGCCAGCGACCCGCGAGACAGCACGGCGCGGCCGAGCTTGGCGCCGACCGAGATCGAGTCGAACCACGCCATCGAGTAGTCGTAGCCGGCGTCGGACCCGTCGCTGAACACCGCGATGGTCTCGTCCAGGTCCGCGGTGCGGTCGGTGTCGACGATGAAGTACGCGCTCTCGGTCGGTTTCAGCCGCACGGCGGCGCGCAGCACGATGCCGGTGAGCCCCATGCCGCCGGTCGTGGCCCAGAACAGGTCGGCGTCCGGGCCGTCCGGGGTGAGCGCGCGGACGGTGCCGTCGGCGGTGAGCAGGTCCATGGCGCGCACGTGGTTGCCGAAGCTGCCCTCGACGTGGTGCGCCTTGCCGTGGATGTCGCTGCCGATCGCGCCGCCGACGGTGACCTGGCGGGTGCCCGGGAGCACCGGCAGCCACAGGCCGAACGGGAGCAGCGTGCGCATCAGCGTGTCGAGCGTGACGCCCGCGTCGACCTCGACCAGCCCGGCGTCGGCGTCCACGTGGTGGATCCGGTCGAGCGCGGTCAAGTCGACCACGACGCCGCCCGCGTTCTGCGCCGGGTCGCCGTAGCTGCGCCCGAGCCCCCGCGCGATGACCCCGCGCTCGCCGGCCTCCCGGACCACCGTGGCGATCGCGTCGACGTCCGTGGTGCGGACCACGCGCGCGCCGGTCGGCGCGGTACGTCCCCAGCCGGTGAGTTGGGCCAGCTCGTCATGTCCTGGCTTCACCGCACCGAGGGTAACGGCCCCGCGGGCGGTCCCTAGACTCGCGTCGTGGCGACGGCGACGGAGGCGGATGTGCCGAGGATCGGGCTGGTCAACCAGCTCGGCCGGTTCGTGCTGATCGGCGGTTTCTGCGCGCTGGTCGACTTCGGCGTCTACCAGGGGCTGCTGCACCTGGGGCTGTGGGTGCACCTGGCGAAGGCGCTCAGCTTCGTCGCCGGCACGGCCACGGCCTACTTCCTCAACCGCCGCTTCACCTTCGCCGCGGGCCGCACCGACGGCGCCGCGCAGCTGGGCGGGTTCGCGCTGCTGTACACGGTGACGTTCTTCGTCAACGTCGGCACGAACGCCCTGATGCTCGCGGTGCTGCCCGCCTCCGGCTGGGAGATCACGCTGGCGTGGGTGGTCGCGCAGGGCACCGCCACGACGATCAACTTCGTGATGCTGCGGACGGTCGTGTTCAGAGCCGCTTCGTGAACCAGTGGTGCGCGTGGTACTCGTCGTTGAACGGTTCGATCGCCTCGGTGAGCGACTGGCTGGTCTCCAGCCGCGCCGTGTCGCAGCCGTTCGCCGCGGCCCGTGACTCCAGCTCGCCGAGCAGTCGCCGGCCGATGCCGAGCCCGCGCGCCTCGTCCGTGACCCACATGCGCGTGAGCTGAGCCGGCTCGCCCGGCGTGAACCGCAGCGCGCCGCACCCCACCGGACTCCCGCGCAGGTCGGCGACGAGCAGCAGGCCGGCGGGCTGGCGCAGCCGGTCGCCCTCGGCCGAGATGCCCCGTGCCGGATCGAAGCCCTGCTCGAACCGCCGGTCGAACGCGGCGAAGTAGAAGTCCCCGCAGTACCGGGCGTGCTCGTGGTCGGGGACCGGCGTGATCGTGACCAAGGCGGCGGTCAGCATCCGGTCGACCTCCTTCATCGCCGTCACGAGCCGCCGGCGCTGGTTCGCGTCGAGCGGCTCGAGGAGGGAGGCCGCAGCCTGGTCCGCGCGGTCGTCGAGCTCCGCGCGCTCCCGCAGGCCCGCCTTCGTCAGCTCGGCGACCCGGACCCGCCGGTCGTCGTCGCTGGCGGCGACCGTGACCAGGCCGGCGGCCTCCGGCGAGCGCAGCGGCCGGCTCACATACCCCGGGTCGAGGTCGAGCCGGCCGCGCAGCTCACGGACGTCCGCGCCGCGGCCGATCTCCCAGAGCAGCCGGGCCTCGCCGAGAGGCCGGTCGCGGGCGAGGAAGTGGTCGTTGAGCGCGCCGACCCGCTAGCGATCCTTGGTTGCTAGCACTCGTGCATTGTGCCGCGTTGCTAGTTCGCGAACCCGTGTCGCTTCGGCTGCCCGCTCCCGTAGACCCGCGCGAGCGGCGGCAGCTCGTCGAGGTGCGCGGTGACCACATGGGCGAAGTTGACCGCGACCGTGGTGCCGTCCGCGAGCTCGGGCGCGTGCACCCGGCCGTCGGCGAGCAGTTCGGTCAGGCGCGAGTCGAGGTCCTGGGCACCGGCCCCGGACAGCGCGAACACCAGCGGTTCACCGCCGTGGGCCAGGTGGATGACAAGAGCACGTTTGGGATCAGCCATACCGAGGACACCACCACCGATGCCGGCGCCCGGCAAGATGAGTTCGCCCGTAGCCGATCAGCCGAGAGCGAAGCCGAAACCGGCCGAGTCGTCCACAACAACGCCGGTTGTCCACAGCCCAACTGTTCATACCCCTGACGGTCCCGCCCACCGGACGCGGCGCGCAGCGACACCTCGACGACGAGCCAGCCGCCGGGCCGGGGCGATGAGCGCCGACCAGCAACAGTCCGGGTCCGGTCGAGATGCGGCTCACCCGGGTCGCGGCGGGCGACCGGGCCGGCCTACCGAGCGCCGGCCCGCAGCGCCAGTACGGCGGCCACCGCTTCCAGCCAGCGAGCCACGCTCTCGTCGCGGTCGGCGGTGGTGGCGGTCTCGGTTGCCGCGGCCAGCCACGGTCGGATGACCGCCGTCTGCTCGGCTGTCGGCAGCGGCTCCGGCAGCCCGGCCGCGTACGAGGCGCCGCCCCGCCGGACGATCTCGGCGAGGAAACCGACCGACCGCGGGATCACGTCCACCCGGTCCAGGAGGATCGCCCCGGCCACCGCGCCGTCGCCGAACAGCGCCGTCCGGTCGGCGTCCGCACCGGCCTCGGTGCCGCCGAGGCCGGCCCGCAGCATCATGTCGACGTCGAGCTCGGCGAGCTGTGCGTCGGTCTTGCCGCTCTGGTTCGTCACCTGTCATCCACCTCGTTCCCAGGGTGCCATGCTCACGTGGGCAGGTGCACGCCGTCGACCGTGGGCAGCCGATCGTCCGACGCCCCTTCCATGTGCCCGTTCACGAAGTCGTCCTCGCTGACCCAGACCGTGTGGCCCCACGGGTTGTAGATCTGCAGCATCCCGTTCTCATGCCCGATGATCATCATCTGGTGGCCGGACCGGTTGCCCTCGTCGTCGAAGCCCTCGACCTGGATCGGCACCGGTCGGCCCTCGTCGACCGACTCGGCGACGTCGTTGAAGACCGCCTCGCGCTCCTCCGGGGTGTTCAGGTCGCGGAACTCGTACTCGCCGCCGGTGGCCGGCCCGAGCTCGTTGTTCGCCGCTTCGACGCCCTGCTCCTTGCTCAGCCCGTCGTCGTCGATCGGCCGGCCGTACACGCGCTCGGTCTCGTCGAGAAACCGCTGCTCGAACGCATCCGGGCTCGTGGACTCCTCGTCGCCGGGGTTGCCGCCGGTGGTCAGCTCGAACGCGTACAGCGGGTCCACCATCGCCCGCGCGGTCACCGTCGACGCCGCGACGCAGGTGCCACCCGTCTGCTCCCACGGCGCCCCGTCGTAGCTCACCGGGACCGTGTCCCCTGTCGTCTCGTCGGTCTGGTTGTACGTCGGCTGCAGGTGGTTGCGAAGCCACTCCGGGTCGTCGCCGTAGGGGTGGATCTGCTCGCCGAACCGCTCGATGTCGTCCATCGAGTGCCCGGCGGCGAGCGCGCGCATCAGGTATGCCTTCTCCTGCGGCGACTTGGCCGCGTCGAGCATCGCGTCGAACCGCTCCCGGTCGCCCGCGCTCAGCTCGTCCAGCCGCTCGCTCGCCCGCTCGGCGTCGTTCGCGCTCATGATGATGTTGACGTCGTGCGGTCCGCCCGGCACCGCGCTCTGTCCGAGCACCAACCGGTCCGCCGCGTCGAGGTGCTCGCTGTCCAGTTGCGAGGCCCTGGCCTGTGCCGCGAGGTCGGTGAACACGCGGGCCGCGCACTCCTGGCTGTCCTTGGCCCGGTCGAAGCCGGCGATCACCTGGTCCATCCCGGTGAGCGCGATGGCGCGGGCCCGTTGGATGTCGCCGGCGACCTCGTTCTTGGCCTGGTGTAAGGCGTCCTGGCCGCTGCTGTGTGTGTCCTGCGCGTCCTGGATGCCGTCGGCCAGCATGTCCAGCTCGCCCCGCGCCTTGCCCATCACGGTCACCGACTGGTCCAGCTCCCGGGCGACCGCGGTGATCACCTCGGACGCCCGCTCGCGCGCCTGGCCGACCCAGACCTCGGGCAGCTTGCTTTTTGCCAGGTTGTCGACCTCGACCTGCGCCCCGTCGGCGTCCTTCCCGATCGACTGGTAGGTCCCGGCCATCGCGCGCAGCTCGTCCGGGTCTCCCTTCGGCGGCGGCACCTCGAGGTAGGCCTCGATCGCGGACGGGAGCACCGCCACGCCGAGGAACCCGTCGGCGCCGGCCATCATGCGCCACTTCACCAGTTCCTCGCGACTGGTCGCCATGGTCGTCCCCCTCCTCAGCGCACAGCGCGGTCGAAGTCGCCGGCGTGCAGCCGGTCCAGCCTGTCGTACTGCTCGGCCGAGGCGTCGAGCTTCACGCCGGTCTCCTCGAGCGCCTTCGACGTGAGTTCGAACTCCTCGACCCAGGCGTTCAGGAAGCTCCCGTACGCGGCGGCCACGTCCGCGTGCTCGCCGAGCAGGTTCTCGCTCGGGCATTGCAGTTGCCGCATCGCCTTGGGGTACGCCGCCACCCGGACGGACTGGTCGTGGACGGTCCCGGCATGCGTGCCGAGGCCCGCCGTGTTGACCTGGTAACCCGTGTCGACAGTCATCGCACCCCTCGCGTCTCGTCCGGCGCAGGGTGAGAGTGGCCCCCGCCGGCTCCGGTTCCGCCCAGGCGCGAGACCGGGCGGAATGCTTCGCACGAGCACACCCGCCGAACCCGCACCGGGCGCGCTGCCACGCGGGTAGGGTCCCCGAAACAGTCAGTGACGACAAAGGGGTGAGCGGATGCGCCGGGTTACCGGGTGCGCGGCCGTCGCCGCGCTCATCCTGCTCGGGTCGGCGTGCGCGGCCGAGCGGCCTGGCACGGCGAGCCCCGGGACCACGGTCCCGGAGGCCACGGAGCCCGAGCACGGCACCGAGTTCTCGGTCGAGGACACCCACATCGAGGTCGCGCGGGGGGAGTCGTTCACCATCGCGGTCACCGACAACGCGTCGGTGGGTGACAAGTGGACACTCAGCGAGGAACCCGACGCCGCCGTCGTGACCACCAATGGCGACGACTACGTCCCGGACTCCGCGGACAACCGGGAGGGCGACGGGGGCACCCGCTACTTCCTGTTCGACGCGACGGCTGCCGGGACAACGTCACTGGCGCTGTTCAACTGCTTCCAGGGCTGCCACCAGCCCAAGGACGAGAGGCGCTACCCGATCCAGATCGAGGTCGGCTGAGCGCCCTCAGATCCGGAAGAAGTGCTCCTTGCGACCCTGCCGGCACAGCTTCAGCCACTGCACGAACGCCTTCGGATCCCGCTTCGTCCCGATGAAGTACAGGCCGAACCGCACGATCTCCAGGAGGCCGATCTTCCGCAGCCCCGGCTGGGACAGCAGGTACCCGCGGTTGCGGTAGGTGTAGTACCGCTTCACCTCGTTCTCGGGGTCCTGCGCGTGCAGCCGGCCGCCCAGCATCGGCTTGAACTCGTCCGAGCCGTCCGGGTGCAGGTACGCCGCCTTCAGGCAGGTGCCGAACGGCAGCCCGGACCGCACCAGCCTGCGGTGGATCTCGACCTCGTCGCCGCGGAAGAAGAGCCGGTAGTCCGGCACGCCGATCACGTCGAGCGTCGACGCGCGGAACAGCGCGCCGTTGAACAGCGACGCGATGCCCGGCAGGAAGTCCGTGCCGAGCTCGGCCGTGCTGCGCTTCCACGTCAGCCCGCGGCGCAGCGGGAACGCCAGCTTGGTGGGCGTCTCGATGTTCGTCACCACGGGCGAGATCTCCGCCAGCCCGCGGGTCGACGCCTCGGTCAGCAGGGTCTCGAGCACGGCCTCGTCGGCCGGTCGCCCGTCGTCGTCGGCGCACCACACCCACTCGGCGCCGAGCGCGAGCGCGTGCAGCATCCCGAGCGCGAACCCGCCCGCGCCGCCGAGGTTGCGCCGCGACATCAGGTAGGTCGTCGGCACCGGACAGGACTCGACGATGTCCCGCACCGGCTCGTCCGGCCCGTTGTCCACCACGACGAGGTGGTCCGGCGGCCGGGTCTGCGCGGCGATCATCTTCAACGAGTCGGCGAGCAGCTCCCTGCGGTGCCGGGTGACCACCACGGCGACGACCGCGTCGGCCGGCAGCTGCTCACTTGACTTCATCAGACCTCGCCGCTCTTGGTGATGAGCACCGGGGACTCGCCGAGCCGCTCGAGGGTCTCCTTGTCCATATGTGAGTACGGGTCCTTGCCCTTGTACGCGGTGATGACCTCGCGCAGCGAGCCCTGCATCTTCATCTGACCCTCGTCCATCCAGATCGCCGTGTTACACAGCTCGAACAATAGGTCGTCCTGGTGTGATGCGAACACCAACATGCCGGAGCGCTTGACCAGGTCGACGAGCCTGGTTCTGGCCTTGTTGAGGAACGGAGCGTCCACGGCGCCGATGCCCTCGTCGAGCAGCAGGATCTCCGGGTCGATCGAGGTGACCACGCCGAGCGCGAGCCGCACCCGCATGCCGGTGGAGTAGGTGCGCAGCGGCATCTGCAGGTAGTCGCCGAGCTCGGTGAAGGCCGCGATGTCGTCGACCCGCTTCTCCATCTGCTTGCGGGTCATGCCGAGGAACAGTCCGCGGATCATGATGTTCTCGAGCCCGGAGATCTCCGGGTCCATGCCGACGCCGAGGTCGAACACCGGCGCGACCTTGCCCACGATCCGCGACGAGCCCCTGGTCGGCTCGTAGATGCCGGCGAGCAGTCGCAGCAGCGTGGACTTGCCCGCGCCGTTGTGGCCGACCAGGCCGATCCGGTCGCCCTCGTTGATGGAGAGCGTGATGTCGCGCAGCGCCTCGATGATCGGCACCTTCTGCTCGGTGCCGATCTTGCCGCCGACCTTGCCGAGGACCGCCTTCTTCAACGACCGCGACTTCGCGTCGAAGATCGGGAAGTCGACCGAGGCGTTCCAGACGTTGATGCTGACCATGTCGATTGTTCGCCTCACTCAGACCCAGTAGGAGATCCGGGCACGGTAGTTGCGCATGGCCAGGAAGGCCAGGCTCCACCCCACCACGGTAAAGCCGCCGACGACCGCCCAGTGGTGCCAGCTCTGCGTATTGCCGATGAGTGGCGCCCGCAGCAGTTGGATGTAGTGGTAGAGCGGGTTCAGCTCGGCGACCAGGACCCGCCAGCCGCCCTCGCCGCCGAAGTTCGCGGTGAGGATGTCGGTGGACCACACGATCGGCGTCATGAAGAACAGCAGCTGGGTCAGGCTCTCGACGACCGGCGGGATGTCCCGGTAGCGGGTGCTGATGATGCCGAAGAGGATCGCCACCCAGCCGCCGTTGACGGCGAGCAGGGCGAAGGCCGGGATGGCCAGCAGGATCGTCCAGCTGATGCCCGGCTGGGCGGTGCCGCCGGGGCTGATGGTGTAGCCAGGTGTGGTCAGGTCGGACCAGAAGATGGCCACGACCACCACGTAGACCAGCAGGTTGTGCCCGAACATCAGGGTCAGCCGCCACACCGTGCGCAGCGCGTACACCGTGAGCGGCGCCGGCAGGTGCTTGATGAGGCCCTCGTTGCGGATGAACGTGTCGGTGCCCTCGGTGAGGCAGCCGTTCATGAAGTTCCACACGATGAAGCCGACCGTGATGTACGGCAGGAACGTCTGGATCTGCGCGTGGAACAGCTGCGAGTAGAGCAGTCCCAACCCGAGGGCGGTGATGGCCATCGACAGCGTGATCCACAGTGGTCCGATGACCGACCGCCGGTACCGCTGTTTGATGTCCTGCCACCCCAGATGCCCCCAGAGCTCCCGCTGGCGGAGGCCCTGGGTGATGTCCTCGAACGCCCGTCCCCAGGTGCGGGACGACGGAGGAGGGGGGGGAGGTGTGGCCTGCTCCTGCTCGGCCGTGCTGGTTGCTGGCACGGCTCTCGAGCCTACCGGCGGCGTGTTGCGGCTCCGCATGGGCCGGATTGCGCGCTCGACCTGGGGCGGCCACCCGATCCGGGACACCTGGTGCTGGTAGCTTCTGCGCTCATGGTCGACGTCGCCCCGGGGCAGAGCATGCTGCGCTCGTTGTTGGACGTCTACGCCGCGCTTCCGGAGCCGCGCACGGTCGCCGTGGTGGGCAACCAGCCGCTGGAGCCGGACGAGGAACGCGGCAAGGCGATCGACGCGGCGGATCTCGTCATCCGGGTGAACGGTTTCCGGATCGACGACCCGGGTACGCCGCCCACGGTCGGCAGCCGCTGCCATGTGGTGGTGTTCAACCGCGCGCTGCGCGCGACGAAGTGGGTCTTCGAGGACTACCGGCGGCGGCTGTACCTGATGGTGGAGCCGGGCCGGCTGCACTGGGAGCCGGACAACGTTCCGGGCTGGTGGCCGGCGGACCTGGGGTTCGTGCCGGTGTCCAACCGCGAGGTGACGCTGCCGCTGTCCGACGCGCTGGGTCTGCCGACGGGCGAGCAGGCGACGTGGGCCACCACCGGGACGATGGCCGCGTGGATCGCGCGGACCAGCTATCCCGAGGCGGAGCTGATCCTCACCGGGTTCTCGTTCGTCGACAACCCGACCCAGACGTCCTGGATGCACGCCGCGGGCGACTCCTGCATCGTCGGCCCGGAGCACCAGATCGCCGCCGAGGGTCGATTGCTGGAGACTTGGCTGCAGACCAGCCGAACCACCCTGCTCCGCTGAGTCGAGGATTGAGAAGTTGACCATGTCAGACAGCCGCATCGCCACCCTGCGCAAGCGCGTCTCCGACCGCATCGGACGCCTCGTCGACTGGCGGATCAACCATCCGGTCGAGGGCAACCGGCTCTACGACTTCTACGGCACCGTCGACAGCCACGGGCGGCACCTCGAGGACGTCGAGCGCGCCCGCAAGGACTACGAGCGCCGGCTGGCCGCCCTCGAGCGCCGGTTCGGCGAGGTGGCGCGGGTGCAGCACTGGTCGGCCAACGAGCTCGAGCGGATCATCCCGCAGATCGCCGCGCAGGAGTCCCAGCTGGAGTCGCTGCGGGAGAAGATCGCGGCCGTGCCGCCGGCGGACCAGCCCCAGATCGACGAGTCGCGCACGCTGATCGACGAGATCCGGCGCGAGCACAGCCAGATCCGGGTGCGGCTCACCGCGGTCGCGCAATACGAGGATCGCTTGCGAAAGCTCGAGGATCGCACGCGGAGTAACTGAACTCCGCTGTATACAACCCTCCGTTACCATTATTCACAGTTGATGCTTCAACTGTGAATTGTTGACCGGAAGACTCCACTACTCAACGGTTCAGTCAACGGTCCCCTTCCTGGACGCTGTGTATACACAGGTTGCGGGAGGTCGGGGCCATGGTGGACGTCCAGTGGTGGTTATCCGGTTACGACAATCGGGTGCACGCGTTCGGCAGCGAGGAGGCCGGGCGCGACTTCGGCGAGGCGCTCTGCGAGCACAGCGTGCCCAACTCCAAGATCACCTGCACCGACGACGGCGAGCGGTGTCTCGCCTGCCTGTTGATCTTCGGCGACCTGCTCGCCGACACTTACGGCGAGGCGACCTGGCGCGCGTCGTAGTTGTACGTTGGTGGCCATGCGTGAGGTCCGAATCGGCAAGCACACGATCGGGCCGGGTCATCGGCCGTTCGTGATCGCGGAGATGTCCGGCAACCACAACGGCGACCTGGACCGGGCCCTGGCGATAGTCGACGCGGTGGCGGCGTCCGGCGCCCAGGCCCTCAAGCTGCAGACCTACCGGGCCGACACCATCACGATCGACGTCGACCTCCCCGCCTTTCGTATCTCCGACGACCACTCCCTGTGGGGCGGGGAGAACCTCTACCGGCTGTACGAGAAGGCCCACACTCCGTGGGGATGGCACGAGCAGATCTTCCGGCGGGCCCACGACCACGGCCTGACCGTGTTCTCGAGCCCCTTCGACCCCACCGCGGTCGACCTGTTGGAGTCCCTGGACGCCCCGGCCTACAAGATCGCCTCCGCGGAGATAGTCGACCTGCCGCTCGTGGAGCTGTGCGCCCGAACCGGCAAGCCGCTGGTCATCTCGACGGGAATGGCGACGGTGGCCGAGATCCACGCCGCGGTGACGACCGCCCGGGCCGCCGGCAACGACCAGCTCATCGTCCTGGGGTGCACGGCGTCGTATCCCGCGCCCCCCGAGGACAGCAATCTTCGGGGCATCCCGCTGCTCGCCGACACGTTCGACGTGGTCCCGGGCCTCTCCGACCACACGATGGGCATCGGCGTCCCGGTGGCCGCCGTGGCCCTGGGCGCCTGCGCGATCGAGAAGCACGTGACGCTGGCCCGCTCCGACGGCGGCGTGGACAGCGACTTCTCCCTGGAACCGGCGGAGCTGGCCGCGCTGGTCGTCGAGACGGAACGCGCCTGGCAGGCCCTGGGCGCCCCGCGCCTGGGACCGCGAGAGAGCGAGCGAGAGGTGCTCCGCCTGCGCCGCTCCCTGTACGTGGTGGAGGACGTGCGGGCAGGCGACGAGGTGACGACGTCGAACGTCCGCTCGATCCGCCCCTCCGGCGGCCTCCCACCCGCCGACCTGGGAACGGTCCTGGGCCGCCACTTCCGCGGTGGCGCGCCGAAGGGAACCCCGCTGACCTGGGACCTGATCTGACCCGGCGCGAGTTGTCCACAACGCCCGGACTTGTCCACAGTCCCGCCGCTAGCGCTGTTCTTGTCGGTCTTGCCCGATAGACTGACTCCGAGGGGTGCCCCCGGAGAGGGTGGGGGCGTTCGGGACTTGGGTTCTGCACGTGCGCGCATGCGCGCGGGAGCTTTCGCGCCACGTCGTCGGTCTTTTGTGCTGGCGGGTCGCGGTTGCGAGACGCGGCGGAGCGCTCCTAGTCGGACCGGGCCAGCCTGGCCAGCCGCGACCGCGCGTAGTCCGGCTCCAACTGCCACCCGGCCGCCGCCTCCCAGGCGTCGATCGCCGCCCGCACCGGATATGGCAGGTCCGAACCCGGCAAGTCGGCCAGGTCGAGATCCGGATGGTCCACCCGAGCCTCGTCCCAGTCCAGCAGGCCGATCCCGGCCGCCGTCACCCGCACGTTCTCCGCGCACGGGTCGCCGTGCACGACCGCCTGCGGGCCGGTCAGCGCCGCCCACGCGCGTCGGCACGCGGCGACCGCCCACGCGGGCATCACGCTCAGGTCCACGTCGCCACCGTGGGAGACGGTCAGCAGCTCTGTGGTCGAGCGAAAGTCGGGGCGCTGCGGCCGGCCGGCCGTCACCGAATGCAACCGGCGCAGCTCCGACGCCACCGCCGGCCAGTCATCCGCCGTCGGCTCCCGGCCAGGCAGCCAGCGCTGCACGACCACCCCGTCGACCTGCCGCCGCCCATCGACCGTCGGCACCACCGCCGGCACCAGGAACCCCGCGCCCGACAGGAACTCCAGCAGATCCAGCTCCCAGTCGAGCGACGCCACCGACCGGCGGCTGACCCGGCCGACCACCCGCTCCCCACCCAGCCGCAGCTCCAGCACCTCGTTCCGACGCCCGCCGCCGAGCCGGCCGACCACCGACACCGCGCCCCAGGCGGCGAAGCTCACGTGCAGAACGCCCGGATCAGGTCGATCACCCGGTCCACATCGGAGTCCGCCAGGTCCGGGAACAGCGGCAGCGACAGCTCCGCGGCGTAGAAACGCTCCGCGTTCGGACACAGCCCGCGCTTGTAGCCCAGATCGGCGAACACCGGATGCCAGTACACCGGAACGTAGTTGACCTGCACCCCGATCCCGTTCTCCCGCAGGAACGAGTACAACTCCCGCCGTCGCCCGCCGAGCACCCGCAACGGATACAGGTGCCACGCCGGCTCGGCGCCAGGCAGCCTCGCGGGTGTCGCCACGCCGTCCACATCGGACAGTCCGGCCGTGTACCGGGCGTGCAGCGTAGCCCTCCGCGCCACGAACGACGCCAACCGCTTCAGCTGGCTCGACCCCAAGGCGCACAACACATCCGGCAGCCGGTAGTTCAGCCCGAACTCGTGCACCTCCTGGTGCCAGCCACCCTCGTCCGGGAACCGCTGCCGGTCCCGCGACCGCACCAGCCCGTGGTTGCGAAACTCCTGCGCCCGACGCAGCAGCGAGGGATCCACGCACGCCACTGCCCCACCCTCGGCAGTGGTCAGGTTCTTCGTGGGAAAGAACGAGAACGTCGTCAGATCCGCCCACGACCCGACCGGCCGCCCCTGCCAAGACCCACCGATCGAGTGAGCCGCGTCCTCCAGGAGCAACGCCCCGGCGTCGTGCGCGACCGGCACCAGGGCGTCCAGGGGAGCCGGATGCCCGGCATAGTCGACGGCGGCCACCACGCGGGTCCGCGGCGTCAACGCCGAGGACACCGACGCCGCCGACACGTTCCCGGTGTCCGGTGACACGTCGGCGAACACCACGGAAGCCCCGCGCAGAACGGCGGTCGCGGCCGTCGCCACGAACGTCATCGGCGAGCACACGACCTCGTCGCCCGGCCCGATCCCCGACGCCGCGTACGCGACGTGCAACGCGGCGGTCCCCGACGTCACGGCCACCACCGGCACCCCACCGGTCCACCCGGCGAGGTCCGACTCGAACCGGGTCACCGCCGGTCCGGTCGTCAGCCAGTCGCCGCGCAGCACCGCCGCCACCGCCGCGACGTCATCCTCCACAATGGACTGACGACCGTAGGGCAGCAGGTCAGCCATACTGCTCGACCAACGTGCGCAGGTCCTCGTCGGTGAGCCACCGGTCGTTGGTGTCCGAGCGATACGCGAACCCTTCCGGCACCGCCGCACCGTCCGTCGGCGGCTCGTAGCCCCAGCCCGCGATGTGCGGCATCACGACGTACCGGTCGCCGAGCAGCAGCGTCCGCCGCGCGTCGTCCTGCGCGATCATCTCCTCGTGCAGCTTCTCGCCGGGCCGCACGCCGACCTCCTTCATCGGGCTGTTCGGCGCGATCACCCTGGCCAGGTCGACCAGCCGCATGCTCGGGATCCGCGGCACGTACAGCTCGCCGCCGTGCATCAGGTCGAACGAGCTCACCACGAACTCGACCGCCTGCGGCAGCGTGATCCAGAACCGGGTCATCCGCAGGTCGGTGATGGGCAGCGCCTCGCCACGCTCCGCGAGCGACCGGAAGAACGGGATGACACTTCCGCGTGAACCCATCACGTTGCCGTAGCGCACGACCGAGAACCGGGTCGGATGCCCTGCGGCGTAATGGTTTCCGCTGATGAACAGCCGGTCCGCGCACAGCTTCGTCGCGCCGTAGAGGTTGATCGGGCTGGACGCCTTGTCCGTCGACAGCGCGACGACCTTCTGGACGCCGCGGTCGATGGCCGCCTCGATCACGTTCTGTGAGCCGGTGACGTTGGTCTGCACGAACTCGAACGGGTTGTACTCGGCGGTGTCGACCTGTTTGAGCGCCGCGGCGTGCACGACGAAGTCGATGTCGTGCATCGCGCGCTCGAGCCGCCGCCGGTCCCGGACGTCGCCGATGAACCAGCGCAGCCGCGGGTCGTCGCCGAACAGCTGCCGCGCCTCGTACTGCTTGAGCTCGTCGCGGGAGAGCACCACGAGCCGTCGCGGGTTGAGGTGCTCGAGCGCGTACGCGATGAACGCCTTGCCGAACGACCCCGTCCCGCCGGTGAGCAGGATGCTGGCCCCATCCAGCAAAGCCATCGTTACCTCCGTGATATCTGGGCTGCGCCAGTGCGCCATCATGGCACCCGTGCGAGTCAACGCGGTCATCCAGGCACGGCTCTCGTCCACCCGCCTGCCCGGCAAGGTGCTCCGGCGGCTGGGCGGGCGCAGCGTCCTGAGCTGGGGAGTCAGAGCCGCGGCGCACGCGGCGAACCTCGGGACCGTGATCGTGGCGACGTCCGATTCGCCCGATGACGACCCGGTCGCCGAGGAGGCCGTCCGCGCCGGGGCCGCGGTGGTTCGTGGCCCGCTCGACGACGTGCTGGCCCGCTACGAGCTCGCCGCGCGCGAGCATCCGTGCGACGCGATCGTCCGGCTCACCGCGGACTGCCCGCTGCACGACCCGACACTGATCGGGCAGGTGATCGGGCTGTGGCTGGCCGACCCGAGCCTGCAGTACGTGAGCAACGTCGTGGTGCGCACGCTGCCGCGCGGGTTCGACGCGGAGCTGGTGCGCCGCGACGTGCTGGCCGAGCAGAACGAGCGGGCCACCGGCGGGCACCGCGAGCACGTGACCTCGGCGATCTACCCGCAGCCGGCCGTCTACCGCTGCGCGGGCGTGATCGTCGGCGAGGACAACTCCGACCTGCGGGTGACGTTGGACACCGAGCAGGACGCCGAACTGCTCGACGCGATCGTCGCGGAGCTGGGCGACGCGGTGCCGAGCTGGCGGGACGTGGTCGCGCTGCTGCGGTCCCGGCCGGACCTGGTCGCGCTGAACGCCGAGGTCGTCCAGAAGGCCATGCCGACCGCATGACGGCGCTGCTGCTCCGGGCCGACGCCGGCCCGGCGATCGGCGTCGGCCACCTGTCGCGGTGCGTGGCGCTGGCCGAGGCCGCGGTCGGGCGTGGCTGGCGGGTGTTCTTCGCCGGCGACGTGGGTGGCGCCGGGTGGCTGGCCGATCGGCTCGCCGCGCTGGGTGTGCCGGTGCTGCCCGCGGTTTCCCTTGCTACACAGGCCGTCGACATCGGGGCGGACGTGGTTCTCGTCGATCACTACGGGCTGGGCGAGCTGCCGGAGGTGCGGTCGGTCGCGCGGCTGGTGTCCATGGAGGACGGCCACTTCGGACGTCGTGCCGCGGACATCGTGGTCGACGCGAACCTCGTCACGGTGCCCCGGCCACCGGATGGTTCGCCGGTCCTGCTGGCGGGCCCGCGCTTCGCCCCGCTGCGGTCGGACGTCGTCGCGGCCCGCTCGGCCCGCTCGGCCCGCCGCCGGCCCGGGACGTCGCCGCGGGTAGTGGTGGTGATGGGTGGCGGCGCGGCCGGCGAGGCGGTGCGTGCCGCGCTGACCGCGTTGCGCGACACGGGCGCGCCGATGTCCGTCCGGGCCATCTCGGCCGCGCCGGTCGACGTCCCGTCCGGACCCGACCAGCACTTCACGGTGCGGCCGCCGACCATCGAGCTGCCGGCCCTGTTCGCCGCGGCCGACCTCGTGGTCAGCGCGGCCGGCGTGACGTTGATGGAGCTGTGCTGCGTCGGCGTCCCGGCCGCGCTGGTCCAGCTGGCCGACAACCAGGCCGCGGGCTACGAGGCGGCGCTGGCCCAAGGCTTGGCCGCGGGTCTCGGCACCGTCGCCGACCTTCCTGGTGCCGGCGAAACCCTCCGCGACCTGCTCGAGAACCCCGAGGCCCGCGCGACCCTGGCCGCCGCCGCGTCGGCCGCAGTGGACGGCCGGGGCGCGGACCGAATCCTGGACGCGTGCGAGCTGACCGTGCGCGAGGCCGTCGAGTCGGATGCGGAGCTGCTGCTGACCTGGCGCAACGACCCGGAGACCCTGAAGTGGTCCCGGGGCCACCAGGTCGTGGCCGAGCCCGTCCACCGGACCTGGCTGCGGAAGTCCATGACCGACCCGAACCGCCTGCTGCTGGTGATCGAGTCCGACCATCCGGTGGGCACGGTCCGCTTCGACCGCGCGGACGAGGTGACGTGGGAGGTCAGCATCACGGTGGCCCCAGGGGACCGAGGCCGAGGCCTGGCGAGCCGAATTCTCGCGATGGGTGAGGGCGCCCTGCGAGCCCGCGAGACACCGGCGACGATCCTGGCCAACGTCCACGAGGACAACACGGCCTCGCGTGCCCTGTTCGACCGAGCCGGCTACACGGAGACGAACCGCCCCACTGACGGCCCCTTCCGCTGGCTGGCCGAACACGCCCCCGACTGACGAGGTTGTCCACAACGCCCGGACTTGTCCACAGTCCCGCCGCGAGCCCTGTTCTTGTCGGTCTTGCCCGATAGACTGACTCCGAGGGGTGCCCCCGGAGAGGGTGGGGGCGTTCGGGACTTGAGGTTTGCACGCGCGCGTGCGCGCGAGTTGTCCACAGGGCGCGGTGCGTGCGTTCCGGACCTGTCGGTGGTCGCCCGTAGGCTGGAATCCGGGGCCGGAGGCCAACAAGCTCACTCTCGAGGATGAGTCGAACCGGACTCCGGAGGGAGCCGCCCCCGCTGTGTTCTCCGGCAGGCTCGTGGCCATGGGGAGCACACTCGAGACCGAGCTGCGGCACCGAATGTCCGAAGTGGAGGAACGGCTGCGGAAGGTGCTGGCCGACGCCGAGCACCGGTTCGTCACCACCGGCACCACGCACCTGATCGAGGCCGGCGGCAAGCGTGTCCGGCCCCGCCTCGCCTTGCTGGGCGCCCAGTTCGGCGACCCGGACCGCCCGCAGGTCATCGACGCCGCGGTGATCACCGAGCTCGTCCACGTCGCCACCCTCCACCACGACGACGTCATGGACGCGGCCCCGAGACGGCACGGCGTCCCGACCGCCAACGCCATGTGGGGCAACAACATCGCCGTCCTGCTCGGCGACCTTCTTCTCGCCCGCGCCGCCGAGCTCGCCGCCGACCTCGGCACGACCTCGCTCAGGCTCCAGGCGGCGACCCTTGCCAGGCTGGTCCGCGGCCAGCTCCTCGAAGCCACCCGCGCACCTCGCCACACCGACCCGATGGTCCACTGCATCCAGGTGATGGCCGACAAGTCCGCCTCCCTCATCGCCATGGCCGTCGAGCTCGGCGCCCGCGTCGCCGACGCGCCGGAAGCACACGCGCGGGCCCTCGCCCGGTACGGCGAGCGACTCGGCATCGCCTTCCAGATCTCCGACGACGTGATCGACATCTGCTCACCCGCGGCCGAGTCCGGCAAGACGCCCGGCACCGACCTGCGCGAGGGGGTGGTGACCGTGCCGGTGCTGCACGCACTCGCCGGTGACGGCCCGGGGGCGGCCCGGCTGGGCGTGATCCTGGCCACCGGCGCGGTCACCGATCCGGCCCGGGTCGCCGAGGCGCTCGACCTCCTCCGCGCGTCTCCCGGTCTCGACAAAGCACGCGCCGACGTGCACCGCTACGCCGAGAGTGCGACCACGGAGCTCGCCGGGCTGCCCCCAACCGAGGCTCGCGAAGCCCTCGGGGCTCTCGCTCGTTTCGTGCGAAATCGCACAGCCTGAATCACATCGGCGCATGGCCGTCCACGTGCGACGATGCGGGCATGGCAGCACGGTTCAAGGATCTGGTCCTCGACGCGAACGACCACCACAAGCTCGCCGACTGGTGGTGCACCGCGATGGGCTATGTGCGCAAGGACGACCTCGAGGTGCCCGAGGACGGCTGGCTGCGCCCGCTGGACTGGCCGGTGCCGATCGTCGACCCGACCGGCGCCGGGCCGCACATCTGGGTGGTGCCGGTTCCCGAGCGCAAGGCCGTCAAGAACCGCATGCACCTCGACGTGGTCGGTCGCACCGACGAGCTGGTGAGCCTCGGCGCCACGATCCTGCGCTCAAGCGACGACGAGAACGACTTCGACGTGCTGACCGACCCCGAGGGCAACGAGTTCTGCGTGTTCCCGCCACGGTGACCCCACTCGAAGGACTCGCCGTCGCGGGCGCGGGCGTGGTGGCCGGCGGCATGAACGCGGCCATCGGCTCCGGCTCACTCGTGTCGTTCCCCATCCTGCTCGCGCTCGGCTACCCGCCGGTGGTCGCCAACGTCTCCAACGGACTCGGGCTCATGCCGGGCTCGGTCAGCGGGGCGTTCGGCTACCGGCGCGAGCTCGCCGGGCGGCGCACCCTCCTGGTGCGACTCGTCACGATGACCTCGATCGGTTCGCTGGGCGGAGCGGCGCTGCTGCTCGTGTTGCCGCCGGACGCGTTCGAGGCCATCGTGCCCGTACTGATCCTGCTCGCCCTCGTGCTCGTGGTGCTCCAGCCGTGGCTGGCGCGAAAGCTCGCCGAACGGAAGCGGCACGAGCACGGTGGCCCGGCGTTGCTGGTCGGTGTCCTCGCGGTCGGGGTCTACGGCGGCTATTTCGGCGCCTCGCAAGGAGTGATGACACTGGCCCTGATGGGCATCCTGATGGACGAGCACCTGCAGCGGCTGAACGCGGTGAAGAACGTCCTCACCGCGACCGCGTACCTGGTGTCCGGAGTGGTGTTCGTGTTAGTCGCGGAGGTGGCGTGGCTCGTGGTCGCACTGCTCGCCGTCGGCGCCGCGCTGGGTGGGCTGGTCGGCGCGCGGTACGGCAGGCGGCTGCGGCCGGCGTGGCTGCGCGGGCTCATCGTGGTGGTCGGGATCGCGGCGATCGTGCAGCTGCTTTTCTGATTACTCCATTCGGATGGGATTCGTTGACTTATGTTCACCTAGACGTGATTGGGTATCGAGATGTCAGGCACCCGTACCGAACCCGTCGTGCTTGCCGACGGGCGTGCGCTCCGGATGACCATCGCCGAACCGCCGGGGGTCGTCAGAGGTGGGCTGGTCGTGTTGCACGAGGCCCGCGGGATCACCGAGACCGTCCGCACGCTGGCCAGTGGCCTGGCCGCGGAGGGCTGGCTGGTGGTCGCTCCGCACATCTACCACGGCGCCGACGGATCGTCCGAAGTCGACGAGGCGTTGGCGGTCGACCGGGTTAGCGGCCTGTCCGGGGAGTCGGTGCTGACCGACACGGACATCGCGTTCGGATGGTTGGCGCAGCACGGGATCAGCGCCGACCGGATCGGCGTGGTCGGCTTCGAGCTCGGCGGCGCGGTCGCGATGGTCGTCGCGGCCCGGCGGGGTATCGGCGCCGCGGTGTCCGTCGCGGGCGGTGGGATCCTGCAGCCGCTGTCGAACGGGCTGCCGGCGTTGGTCGACGTGGCCACCGAGCTGCGCTGTCCGTGGCTGGGTCTCTACGGCGACAAGATCGCCGACGAGGTCGCCCAGCTGCGCGAGGCCGCGAGCCGCTCGGCGACCGCGACCGACGTCGTGTTGTTCCCGGCCGCGGATCACCGGTTCGATATTCACCCGGACGGGGCGTTCGAGGCGTGGCAGCGGATGCTCAACTGGTTCGACTCCCACATGCGCTGAAGCCGCGTCCCTAAGGCATGCTTGGCGCCGTGACCAGCCTGTCCCATCTGGAGTTCGACTTCATCTGGGAGCACCTCGGCCTCGGCGACATGCCGTACCCGATCGATGTCGGCTCGTTCGGCGAGACCATGGACGATCGGGCGGTGCTGCGCGAGCAGGTGCGGGAGTCGTTGCGCGCCAAGGGTTTGCATGACGGTTCCGAGGTGTCGGCCCGGCTCGAGGAGATGCTGGCGCTGTTGGTCCGCGGCACGCTCACGGTCGACGCGCAGCTGTCGGTCGGCGAGTACGTGCGGGTCCTCGCCGCCGGTCACGGTTCGCTCGGAGTGCTGGCGGCTCAGACGGATGACGAGGTCCGGGTGGTGTCGGTGCGCGAGGGCAAGGTGGTGCCGGCGGTGGTCGCGTTGCTGCCCGAGGAGAAGCCCGGCCCCGGCGGTGCGGCCCGCCTGCCGCGCCCGGTCTTCGACGAGGCGATCGACGAGTTCCAGCGCGGCGGCTACGTCGGCCTTGAGCGCGCGCTGACGTCCGGCGGCGTGACGGGCCGCGACCTGCGCACGGTGATCACCCTGGTGGAGTCCGCCCGCCACGGCGGCGGCCAGCTCGCCGCGAACCGCGTCGACGCGATGGGCCGCCGCACCCGCACCCCGGTGGTCAACTGGTTCGACACGGCCGCGGGCCGCTACCTCGCGCACGTCGAGCAGTCGCGCGACCGGGTGGAATGGTTGTCGATCACCCCTGCGGACACCGCGCGCGTCGAACAACGCCTGTCCGACCTGATCGCCGCCCTCTGAACCTTCCACTCGCGCCGTGAAGTTGTCCACAGGCCGCCGCGCACCCTTTTGACCAGCGGGTACACCCAGTAGACTGGCGCTGAGGGGTGCCCCCGGAGAGGGCGGGGGCCTACGTTTCTCGCGTTCTGCACGCGCGCGAGGAAGTCGATCTTCATCGGCTCGCGAAACCTGAGGTGTGCGTTGCGCGTCCAACGGGCCGCAGGCCGCGACCTAGGGTCGGTACTGTGACATCCAGCGCCGAATCGTTCAGGGGAGCACGATGACCGAACCATCCATGCCGGCATTCGGCTCGGCCGCCGGGGGCGCGCTCGCCCCCGTCGCCGGCCAGGTCGAGCAGGTCAAGCAGCACGCGGCCGAGGGCGGCCTGCAGATCGACCTCGCCGCCGCCGAGGTACTGCTCCGCCAGATCCAGACGCTCCGCCTGCGCTCCGGCGACCTCGTCACCGACTGCGGCACCCTCGACACGCCGCTCAAGTTCGGCGACAACTGGGTCGGCCAGATCATGTCCGAGCG
The DNA here is from genome assembly GCF_009379765.1 of Actinophytocola sp. GTDB lineage: Bacteria > Actinomycetota > Actinomycetes > Mycobacteriales > Pseudonocardiaceae > Actinophytocola. The sequence continues at coordinate 21,698 of NZ_WHTD01000050.1, forward strand.
CCTGCGCACCGTCGCGGTCGGCCAGGACGGCGGTGCCACCCCGGTCCTGCGCCGCTTCCACGAGCTGCTCGACTCCGTCGAGGCGATCATCCGCCTCGCCGCCGGCCTCTACCAGACCACCGACCAGCAAGCCGCCGACGCGTTGCACCGCGCCGCCGGCCGCCTGAACGCGGAGGAGTGACGATGGCATCGATCGCGCCCGGCGGCTGCTACCCGCCCCACTGGCCGCGGCCGCCGATGTGCTGGCCGCCCTACCCGCCCGCGCCCGAACCCGACCCGGACTCGCTGGACGCCGCGGTCGACTGGCTGACCTACTCGCACCCCGAGCTCTACCAGATGGTCCACAAAGGACTCGACCTCACCGGCGCGATGGAGGTCTCGGCGCAGTGGGCCCGGCTCGGCGACGAGTTGGCCGACATCGGCGCGGAGCTCACCAAGGTCGTCGACGCCGCCGCCACCGCCTGGCAGGGCGAGGCCGCGGACCTCGCGCGCGACACGCTCAGCGCGCTCACCCATTGGGCCGCCGACACCGGCACCCTCGCCACCAAGGTCTCCGGCTGCGTCACGATCCAGGTCGACAACGCCACCAACGCGCGCGACGAGATGCCCGCGCCGCCATACCCGATCATCGACCTGCCCACGCCACAACCGGTCCCGCTCAGCCCGGTCCCGCCGAGCGCGAACGCTTTCATCAGCGGGGACTTCGCCGACGCCGCGGCGATCACCGCCGATCCGCACGGCCCGATCAACCATGAGAAGGCCCTGCACGCGCAGGCGGCCCGCACGATGGAGCGGTTCCAGTCGTCCTCGCGCGAGGTCTATGGCACCGTGCCGCAGTTCAGCCCGCCGCAGGTCGGCAGCACGCTCTACACCGGCCCCGTCGAGCAGCCTCCGCAGCCGCCACCACCGCCTCCGCAGCCGACCCCGCCCGCCTCGGTTCCCGTCCCGCCGCGCGGCCCCGGCTACTCGGGCGGACCGGGCCCGACCGGCGCCGGCGGCCCCGGCAGCTCCGGCGGCCCCGGCAGTTCGGCCGGCGCGGGTGGCCGGGCCGCTCCGACGCCGAGCCCAGGTCAGGGCGCCGGCGCCGCCGAACCGGCTGCGTCGACCCGTCCCGCGGCGGCGAGCGCCCAGGGCCACCCCGGCGGCCAGCCCGGCATGGGCGGCATGCCGATGGGCGGCGGCGGATCCCGCGGCGACGAGGACGCCGAGCGCACGAGCTCGCCCTACCTCAAGGAGGACGAGGACATCTGGGGCATGCACGACACGCCGGTGATGCCGCCCGTCATCGGGGAGGACCACCGCCGTGCGTGACCCGGCCTCGGGGTGGATCCAGCTGAGCTCGGCCGAGTTCTTCCTGCTCTGGACCGCGATGGGGCTGGGCGAGCCGCCGACCGCCCTGGAGGTCACCCACATCGGCCGCACCCGCGAGTCCCGCGCGGAGATGACCGATGAGGCGTCGGGCGCCCTCGCCGACCGCGACCTCGGCACCGTCTACGACCCGGCCCGAGACCTCGCCGGGATGCTGCACACGCTCGCAACCGGTCAGGTCACCCTCGACCTGCGGGTCCTCGGCCCCGGCTCGCCGCTGGTCGGCTACGCGGCCGCCAACGCTCAGAACGCGGCCGTCGCTGCCCGGGTCGACGGCGAGATCCGGCTCGGCGCGGTCCGGTCGAACGCCGTGGCCGGGTCGCTGCTCGGCTCGCTGCCGCCGACAACGGCCGGCACTGGCCGACCCGCGAACGTGAGTGTCGCCGACTACGAGCGCGCGTGCGCCGAGGGCGAGCGGGACGGCGTGTCCGGGTTCGTCCGCGTCCTGCACGAGGCCGGCCTGCGCCCGGCCGACGCGTCGGTGTTCGCCGCCGCGTTGACCTCACGGCGCGGCGGCGGGCAGCTCGGCGCGTCGAGTCGTGGGGTCCGGTCGCCGAGCACGGTCAGCTGGCTGGACACCGACGACGGCCGATACGCGCTGCGCCGGCACGGCGCGTGGATCACCGTGACGCCGGTCGACCTGCCGCGCCTCACCGGGATGGCCGAGGAGATGCTGGAGGGTCTGTAGGTGTGGGGGCGAGCACCATGGCCACCTCCCGGGATATGGGATATGAACTGGAGTCATGACCCCCACTCCAGAGCTGTTGTGGCGCCCCGACCCGTCGCGGGTGGAGGCGAGTCGGATGGCGGCGTTCCGCGCGTGGCTGCGTGCCGAGCGCGGTGTCGACGTGCCGGACTACGCGGCGTTGTGGGAATGGTCCACGACCGATCTCGAGGGGTTCTGGGGCGCGCTGGCCGAGTTCCTGGACGTCACGTTCCACACGCCGCCCTTGCGGGTCCTCGGTAGCGACGCGATGCCCGGCGCCGAGTGGTTCCCCGGCGCGACCCTCAACTACGCCGAGCACTCGCTGCGCCCCGGACCGGGCAAGGCCGACGACGACCTGGCGGTGCTCTTCGAACGCGAGGACGGGCTGTCCGCGCAGGTCACCTACGGCGTGCTCCGCCGCCAGGTGGCCGCGATGCGCGCGGCGTTGGTCGAGCTCGGCGTGCGGCGTGGCGACCGGGTGGTCGCCCTGGCACCGAACACCCCGCAGACGCTGGTGGCGTTCCTCGCAGCCGCGAGCCTGGGCGCGACCTGGTCGTCCTGCTCCCCGGACTTCGGTGCCCGCGCCATCGCCGACCGGTTCACCCAGATCGAGCCGGTGGTGCTGTTCGCCGTCGACGGCTACGTCTACAACGGCCGCGCGTTCGACGTCTGCCCCACCGTTCAGCAGCTCCGCGACGACATCCCGTCCCTGCGCGCGACCGTGCTCATCGACTACCTGTCGCCCGAGGCGGCACTGGACGGCGCCATCCCGTGGTCGTCGCTGCTCGCCGAGCACGACGGCGCTGAGCTCGCCTTCGACCCGGTGCCGTTCGACCACCCGCTGTGGGTCCTGTACTCGTCCGGGACGACCGGCCTGCCGAAGGGCATCGTGCACGGTCACGGCGGGATCGTGCTGGAGCACCTGAAGACGCTGGCTCTGCACTGCGACTTCGGGCCGGGGGAGCGGTTCTTCTGGTTCACCACGACCGGCTGGATGATGTGGAACTTCCTGATCTCGGGCCTGCTCGTCGGCTCGACGATCGTGCTGTTCGACGGCAGCCCGGCGCACCCGGACCTGTCGACCCTGTGGCGCCTGGCGGAGCGCCACCGCGTGACGTATTTCGGTACGTCCGCCCCGTATATCCAGTCGTGCCTGAAGCAGCACCTGACGCCGGGTCGCTCGCAAGACCTGTCGGCGTTGCGGGCCCTGGGCTCGACCGGAGCGCCGCTGAGTCCCGAGGGCTTCCGCTGGATAGCCGACGAGGTGGGCGCGGACGTGCAGATCTGCTCGATCTCGGGTGGCACCGACCTGTGTGCGGCATTCGTGGGCGCGGCCCCGGACGTGCCCGTCTGGCTGGGCGAGCTGTCGTGCCGAATGCTGGGCGCGGCCGTGGCGGCCTACGACGAGGAGGGCAAGGAGCTGACCGACCAGGTGGGCGAGCTGGTGATCACCCGCCCGATGCCGTCGATGCCGATCCACCTGTGGAACGACCCGTCCGGCGCGCGCCTGCACGAGGCGTACTTCGAGCCGTACCCGAACACCTGGCGCCACGGCGACTGGATCAGGATCACCGACCGTGGTTCCGCGGTGATCTACGGCCGTAGCGACTCAACCCTCAACCGCGGTGGCGTCCGCATGGGCACGAGCGAGTTCTACCGGGTCGTCGAGGGCTTCGACGAGGTGGCGGACTCCCTGGTCATCGACACGTCGGGGAACGTCGAAGGTGAGCTCCTGTGCTTCCTGGTCCTGGCCGACGGCGTGGACCTCGCCACACTGGAGCCGCGGCTGCGGAGTGCGCTCCGCAGTGCCCTGTCCCCCCGCCACGTGCCGGACCGCTTCATCGTGGTGGCGGAGGTCCCGAAGACCCTGAACGGCAAGAAGTGCGAGGTCCCGGTGAAGAAGATCCTGGCCGGCACGCCCCCCGAGCGCGCGGTCAGCCGAGATGCACTCGCGAACCCGGACTCCCTGCAGGCGTTCCTGACCTTCAAGGGGTGAGGCACTTTGCGGGTCGTCCCGGGCCCCCTGTAGGCTCTCCGCTGAGCGGCCTGGGGCCCCGGGAGGCTTCGCCTAGTCTGGTCTATGGCGCCGCACTGCTAATGCGGTTGGGGGCAACCCCTCCCGGGTTCAAATCCCGGAGCCTCCGCCATTCGGCCCCGCGCCGAGTGACAACTGAACATGCGCCCGTAGCTCAACGGATAGAGCATCTGACTACGGATCAGAAGGTTGGGGGTTCGAATCCCTTCGGGCGCGCAAACACAAACCGTCTTTCACCAGGCGGTTTGTTTCTTTCTAGTCCCTTCGGACAGACTCTGCTTGATCGACTTCCCCCGTTGTGTGCCCGAAGTGTGCCCATCGGTACCGGTGCGCCGATTGACCAGGCTCGCGATCTTCTCGGCCGCGTCGGCAGCGGTCTCCGGCATCACCGACGAGTACGTGTCACTCGTCACCGTGATCGAGCTGTGCCCGAGCATCTCCTGCACGACCTTCATGTCGACGCCGGCCGTGAGCGCCATCGTCGCCGAGCCGTGCCGAAGATCGTGCAGCCGGATCGGCGGCAGGCCGGCGTCGACGCACAGCGCCTCGAACCGGTCCGTTACCCAGGAAGGCCGAAGCTGCTCGCCGTTCTCCCGCGTGAATACGCGGCCGGAGTCGACCCAGCCTTCGCCCCAGGCGAGCTTCTCCTTGGCCTGCTGCGCGCGATGCTTGCGGAGTACCTTCACACTCTCCTTGTCGAGCGCGACGCGGCGGTCGCCCGCCTCGGTCTTGGGGTCGCTCTCCTCGACCGCGTAGTCGACCTCGGTGAGCTGCTTGGCCACGTGGAGGTATCGAGCGTCGAGGTAGAGGTCCTCGTTCCGCAGGCCGCACACCTCGCCCCGGCGCAGGCCCCGGAAGGTCAGCAGGTGCCATATGGCGTACAGCCGATCGTCCTCGACGTGCGTGAGGAACGTAGCCGCGTGCTCGGGAGTCCAGACCATGACGGGCGACGGCCGGATACCGTCCTTGCGCCACTGCTCGACGCGCTCGTCGGTCCACACAACCGGCTTCGGCCGCTTGGCCGCGATACGGAAGTGCTCGGCCGCGTTGAACGTGATCAGTTGCTGCGCGATCGCATCGTTCAGCGCGGCCCGCAGCGTCGCCCGGATCCGGTTACGGCTCGATGGGCCGACCGAGCGCCGGTACGGCGGCAGGCTGGCGAGTTGCTCGCGGAGCTTGCGCTTCTCGGCTCGGCGAGAGGTCTGCTTGACCTGCAATTCCAGCGCCTTGCGATCGCTGTTGTTCGCCTGAACCTTCTCGTTCTGGTCCTCGATGGCCTGAAACATCTTCGCCACGTGACCGACCTGGAGCGGTCGAGTGGCTGCGTGGCTACCTCGCCGATCAGGGCGGCAGCGCGAAGGCGGGCGAGGCCATCAAGGCCGCGCGAGCGGGCGGCATCGCTGAGGCGACACTGAAGCGGGCACGCCAGAAGGCCGGTGTCTACTCGCGCCGCGTACACGGCTTCGGCAAGGGCTCCGTGTGGTCCCTGGAGCCCGAAGACCCGCCATTCGGATCACGTTCGGATCATTCAGATCAGGCCCCGGAACGTGATCCGAATGTGATCCGAATGCGGAAACCGAGGATGGTCTTCGCGCCCTGGGAGTAGTTCACCGTCGCCACCCGGCCCGCCGTCACACGTTCGGGTACCGCCTCGACCGTGCATCTCCGATGCGGCACGCAGCATGCCGATACCGCACCCGTCGAAGCCGGGCAACGCACGCGCTTGGCTGACACTCAAGGCAGGAGAGGCCACATGGCCCGACGTACCAGCTCAAAGCCCACGGTGGAAGCCACCGAGACCGTGCCGACGACACCCGAACAGTACGACGCAGCAGCCAGCTTGTCCGCATCCCTCATCAATCAGGTTCGGGTGACGATCAAAGCCGGTGCTGACCACGCCGCCCCCTGGATCATCGTCAACTGCATGGACATCAACCGGGTGATACCCGCGATCGATGCGACGATCACGGCTCTGACCAGCCGCTTTCCGGCGACAACCCGATCAGGCACCCCAGGGGAGGTAACCCCGGCCCCGGGTGTCGCCACCACCGGTACGTGATAGCGACTCGCTGTGTGTACGGAACTGGGGGATTTCGGGCTACGGCACGTCCGACTCGTCGAGCGACCCGCCGATGACGCCCTCGCCGCCCTCGTCAGAGACGGCGAGGCGCACGTAACCGCGCGGAAGACGCGGGTTCGGCGCGGCAGCGCAGCGCAACAACCAGTCCAGCGCGTTAGTGGCGTGGCCGGTCTGGAACGCCACCACCGCACCGTGGTCGGTGGGTCGTCGGTAGTCGAAGGATGCTTCGGCGCGAAGTGCATAGGCGAGTCCGTTGTGACGTAGCGCGAGATACTCGACGTACCCGCCACGCACTCGCCACAGTCGCGTACCGATCAACTCGCCGTCGTCATCGACGTCGGGCAGCGGCCGGAATCCTTCGTCATGCAGACGCCGCCCAAGCTCGTCGGCGACACTCGCGGGCAGCTTGGTCAAGGTGGATGCTCCGTGTGTCGGGAGGCGCGCGGCGGACCGAGGTCGGCCGAGGGACCCGAACCTCGGCCCACCGCGCTTGAAGCTCCGGTGGCACTGCGGACCCAATGGGTGCGGGCGGGTCAACGCAGTACGTCACCGGAGCGGGTCTCAGTGCTGGCGCGGCCAGTCGCGCACCGCGCTACTCAGATCGAGGCCAGTCGTCGCGACGAAGACCAGCGCAAGCACCGTCATCGCGAGTAAGGCCGCAGCGGAGGAGGTCACGACAAGCCGGCCGGCTCGGTCACGGCGCGCGTCGCGCCAACGACGGCGCTGAACGGTGGCAGCTTCGGCCCATCGATCGACGGCGGAACGTGCCAGGTGACCGCGCCCGACTCAAGCCGGCTCGGTGGCAGCGGAACCAACGTGCCGGAGCGGTGCACAAGGGCGTTCCTCGCGCGTAGCCGGACCACGCTGACCGGCGCGGCGTCGTCGGCCGACTCGGTGAGCATCAGCCAGTGTCGGGGCACGCCCGGCAGCGCGACCACTGGACCCGCGAGTAGCCGTACCGCGAGGTAGTGGTGAACCTCAGCGCCGATCGCGGCCGGCAGTTCGACGGCGCTGACGCGCTCGTTGGCGGCGAGTAGGAGGCGGCTGCCGGCGCGAAGGACCAGCCATCCCCATCGCTCGTATTGCTCGGCGCTCACTGTCAGGCCGCCGTCTTGCGGACGTTGCTCGGGTTCGTCGGGGTCGGCGACGAGCGTCGTTGTGGCCATGGGTTCTCCTGGTCAGCGGGTGATTGGTCTGTCACAAGAAGCGAAACGTGCAGCTAGCCCGCATGGCAGTCCTGAACGCCGAGCACTTCGACCGATTGGTTGTCAGGGGTCGCACTTCCCTCCCACTTCGCGCGCGAGGGGTTCACAGAGACCGGCTGATGGTTCACGATCGACTACGGTTAGTGATCGCACGACAGCACGGGGATGTGACCTGATGGAGCGCGACGGCAGAGGGGCCGCCGGCAACTCTGACCTGCCAGTGCTGTTGTCCGAGGCCGGGCTGAGCAACGCGGCACTTGCCCGTGCCGTTGTCACGACCGGCTCGGAGGAAGGCGTTCACCTCGGAACGACCGCGACCTCGGTGAAGCGGATGCTCGACGGATCTCAGCCGCGTTGGCCAGTTCCGCGCTTGGTGGCGAAGGTGCTCACACGCGTGTTGCGTCGGTAGATCACCGTCACGGAGTGCGGGTTTGTCGACCAGTCTCCGGCGGTCGATGATCAGTACGACGGGCTGCGTTGTTCCGGCACACTGGACGGCACGGTCCGCACTGTTGTCGAGCTGTCGGGGTGGGATATGAACCGGCGCAAGTTCTTACTCGGATCCGCCTTCGCGGCGGGGGCCTTCTCGGAGCCGGCGTTGTTCGCGATGACGGTTCCGCCGGCCGAAACGACCGCGCGGGTCGCCGGTCGGCGAGTGGGCATGTCCGACGTCGAGATCATCACCGAGCACGTCACCCACCTGCGTCGGCTCGACTTCCGGTATGGCTCCGCGCGCATCCGTGAGGAGGTCGTGCAGCTCCTGAACCGAGAAGCGAACACGATCATGCACGGTAGCTACTCGGAGAAGACCGGCAAGGCACTGCTCGGCGCGGTCGGTCAGGTGTCCCGCCTCGCCGGATCGATGGCCGCCGACATCGGCAGGCACTCGCTGGCCCAGCGCTACTACATCCAGACACTCAACCTGGCCATGAGCGCGGGCGATCGGCTGTTCGCGGCGAACATGCTGTGCGACATGAGCCGATTGACACTCCACATTGGACAGAGCGCTCCCGTTGAGAACGAACGACTGCGTGCCGCACGTCAGGCCGTCGCGCTCGCCCGCGCCGGCCTGAACGTCGCCAACGACAAGGCGACGCCGTTGCTGACCGCCCAGATCAACGCGGTCGAGGCACGAGGTCACGCCGTGCTCGGCGACACGAGTAGCGCACGCGCCTCGGTGCGAGAAGCGGAACGCCGGCACGGCCGGGCGCACGCGGACGGTGAGCCGGCCTGGTTCAGCTTCTACACGGACGCCGACCTTGCCGCCGACCTCGGCCGGTCCATGCGTGACATCGGCGAAGCGGACCAGGCGACCCGGCTGATCACACAGGCCATGGACACCTACGAGCCGTGGCGTGTCCGCAGCCGGTGCTTCGTGCAGACCGATCTTGCCGCAGCGCACCTGGTCGGCCGCGACTACGAGCACGCGGCCGCCCTCGGCAGAGACGCCGTTCGCACCGCCGCCGAAGTCGGCTCGACTCGCACGCTCGACCGGCTTCGCGCGCTGCAACGTAATGTTCGGCCGCTGGGACGCAGCTCGAAGCATCTCGGCGACCTGGACGATCGGATCACGAACCTGTTGTCCCGCAACAAGTTCCAGCGCACTGAGGATGTCCGTTGATCGACTTTGACGCCGCCCGTGGCTACTCCATCCCGATGCGCACTCGGTTCCGGGGCATCACCGTGCGCGAGGGGAAGCTGATCGAGGGACCGGCCGGGTGGGGCGAGTTCTGCCCGTTCGCCGAGTACGACGATCGCGAGTCTTCGTCGTGGTTGGCGACGGCGATCGAGCAAGTCGCCGAGGGCTGGCCGGCTCCGGTACGTGACCGCATCCCGATAAACTGCACCGTGCCGGCCGTCGTGCCCGAGCGTGCACACGAGATCGCGGCCAACTCCGGTTGCCGGACTGCCAAGATCAAGGTCGCGGATCATCCCGAATCGCTCGCAGAGGATCTCGCCCGCGTCGAGGCGGTGCGCGACGCGCTCGGCCAGGACGGCGCGATCCGGGTGGACGCCAACGCTCTGTGGGACGTCGACACCGCCGTCAACCACATTCGCCAGCTCGACAAGGCGGCTGGTGGCCTGGAGTACGTCGAGCAGCCCTGCCCTACGATCGAGGAACTCGCTGCCGTGCGCCGCAAGGTTGAGGTACGCATCGCGGCCGACGAATCGATCCGCCGCGCCGAGGACCCGCTACGCGTTGCTGTCGCGGGTGCTGCCGACGTCGCGGTGATCAAGTGCACGCCACTCGGCGGTGTCCGTCGCTCGCTCCAGGTCGCCGAGGCGGCAGGGCTGCCCTGCGTGGTGTCATCAGCGCTGGAAACCAGCATCGGGCTCGCCGCGCAACTAGCACTCGCCGGAGCGCTGCCCGAACTCGACTTCGCCTGCGGCCTCGGCACGCTGTCACTGCTCGACGGCGATGTCGTCGCGGACCACGCGTCGCTGCGGCCGGGCAATGGGTACCTGCCAGTACCGAGCACACCGCCAGCGCCGGACCCCGTGTTGCTGGACGCCTACGCCATGGCCGATCCAGAGCGGGCGGCGTGGTGGCGTGACCGGCTTGCCCGAGTGCGCGCCGAACTCGCCCGCGCGTCGGCGTAGGACGCTCAAAACATCTGGTCAGCGCGATGGGTAGGCCGATCGCGCCCTTCATGGGGGAGGTACCACGTCGTGAGCGCTGTCTCGCGATCCACTCTTGCTGAGGAGCTTCCCTCAGCTGTTCACGCCGTCCTCGCGGCGTTCGCCGTGGGTAACCGCATCAGCCCCTTGGCGTTCGCCGATGCGTTCCGCGGCGCTGTGGGGCTGGCCGCGCCAACACGTGATGTCGTGCTTGGTTCGCTCATGACCGCCGTAATGGCGCGGGGACCTGTCGCCGATGATGTGGTCGCGTTGTTGCACGCGGCGCTCGACATGGACGGGGCGACGCCTCGACCGGTGATCAGCGGCAACGACCGTCCGACGATCATGCTTGCCGGGAGCGGAAAGAAGGGCGTGCGCACGGTCAATGTGTCGACGCCGGCAGCGCTGGTGGCTGCCGCCGCAGGAGCGCAGGTGATCAAGGTTGGTTCATCGGCCACGTCATCCACGCTCGGCTCCCGTGACCTGGTGCGCGCGCTTGGGCTACGCGAGCAACGGACGGCGGCCGGGGTACGCGCCGAGTTGGCCGCAACCGGGTTCGCGTTTGTGGCCGTAGAGCCGGAGATCCCGGCACTCGATCGGCTCTATGGCGGCCGGTTCCACGTCCCAAATCCGTTCAGCTTCGGGCTCGGCGCGTTGGCCAGTCCTGTGCGGGCCGACGTCGCGCTGTTCGGCCTGGCACATCCACGCGTTGATGTGGCGGCCGAAACGCTGGCGCGCTTCGGTTTCGCTGAGCTGGATGTGGTGGCGACGAGGCTGCCGAGTGGCCATTACCTGGACGAGATCGTGCCGCAGGGAGTGCGGAAGTGGTGCTCGGTGCGAGGCGGCACCGTTGGGCCAACGATGGACGACCCGACGACGGACCTCTACGCGGAGTTCAGTGCACTGCCGACGCCGAGTGGGCCGATCCAGGCCGTCGAACGAACGGTGGAACTGCTTGCCGGCCAAGGGATTCCGAGTCATCGCGTACTCGTCGCGACGAACGCGGCACACCTGCTGGTACTGAGCGGCGTCGCGCCGTCAACGTCAGCCGGGTTCGCGATCGCCGACGACATCTTGCACACCGACGAGGCTCTTCGTTGCGCCAATCAGAGCCAACTTGCTGGGAGGAGCGCGTGATCATGGCCGAACTGGACGCGGATTTGCATTACCTCGCTCGCGGCTACGTCGAGCGTGTTCCACCCGAATACTTCGTCGACGAGGACGACACGGGAATTGTCTGGCAGCCCGATGTATACCCGGAGACGTTGAAGCTCGCTCGCGCAAGCGGCCGAAGCATAATTATCGATCTCGGCTGTGGTCGAGCCGGAAAGCTCGTCGAGCTGCGTCGGGGCGATCCGAATATCGAGATCGTTGGCGTCGATTTCGGCGCGAATATTTCCTGGTGTCGCAACCACCTTCCCGACTGGTGTTGGCTTGACGTCGATCTCGAAACGGCGACCGCGCTGCCGCTTGAGGAGGCCACCGTCGCCCGCTCGGTCGTGGTCTGCTCAGACGTCCTTGAACACCTCGTCAACCCTCAGCCGACGATGCGACTGATCTGCTCCCTGCTTGCCAGCGGCGCGGCATGCGCGGTGCTTTCCACACCAGCCCGTGACAGGCGAGCAGGCACCGAACACCCTGGTCCACCAGGTAATCCGTCCCACGTGCGCGAGTGGACACGCACCGAGTTCTCCGCGTTCGTCGAGAGCTTCCCAGTCGTGGTCGATCGGTTCGAGCTGACGCGAAGCGATGATGGTGGAGGCGGGCTGACTACGCAGCTCGTTGTGCTCAGCGCATTGGACCGGCGATGACCGTTCGTGTCGTGCACGTCCCAGGACGGACGCCATATGCGAGCAAGATCCGAGACGAAAACGTTCACATTCTGAACGAAACCACGGTGGACGGTCGAGAAGTTCCACGCGATGTAACGCTTTCCTGGCTACTCGACCACCGGCCGTGGAAATGGCTGGACGTGATCCACATACACCATCCAGATTTCGAATCGATTCCCATACTCCAACAAGCGCTCACCGAGGCGAGCCGCGCGGCGAAACACGTCGTGTTCACCGCTCACGACACGACACCGGTGTTCGGCGACAGGGAGTCGCATGACGACCGCATTCGACTGTTGGCCGAGAAACGCGCGCTGTTCGTCTGCCTCACCCGAGGCGCGGCGCGCGAAGTTTCAGAACGATGGAGTCCGCGCGCCGTCCTCGTGCCGCATGGCTACGTCGCTGAGCCAGCGGAACACGGGCGAGCGCAGGTACGGGAGCCCGGACCGACCCGCTTTCTGCTCTACGGATCGCTTCGCGCCAACCGGGACATCGAGACCGTGCTGCACTGCTGGCGTTTTGATCGCCAGCTCGCCAACACCACCATTCATCTCCTGCTCAGAGCGCCGTCGCGGGCAAGTCTCGACGCCGAGGCCGTCGCGTGGCGGGCAATCCTCGACCACGCCGCAGATCCTCGGTTGCTGGTCGACGTGCGGCCGTTCCCGACCGACGCGGAGGTGAACCAGGCCGTCCGCGAAGCCGACTGCCTCCTGTTGCCCTACCGGTGGGCGAGCCATTCCGGCCAGCTCGAACACGCCTACGATCTCGGCGCACTTCCCGTGGCCGCGCGCACAGGGTTCCTCCCCGACCAGGTTGTGCATCACCGCGATCGGGTCAACGAGCCCGTCTGGTTCGACTGGTCGGACGGCTCGACCTACGAGTACGGCGCCCGACTTCTGACCGCGATGAGAAAGGCGCATCACGAGATTCAGGACGGCTGGCGACCGCACGACTCGGTGAGCTTCTCGCGCTACCGCACTGAGGAGCACGAGGACATCATGGCCGACTACCGCGAAATCTATGACGGCCACTGATGAACTTGCCATCTGTGTCCATCGCGGTGCTCAGTCACAACTACGAGCGCTATCTCGACGAGGCGATCGCCAGCACGACTGACCAGGAGCCCGGCGACTACCGGCTCGCCGAGGTCGTCGTCATCGACGACGGATCGACGGACGGCAGCATCGTGGTGTGCGAGCGGTATCCGAACGTCCGGCTGGTCCGCAAGGCGCACGCCGGGTTCGGCGACACACTGACCAGAGCCGTCGAGGAGACCGCCGCGGACTGGATCGCCCTGCTCGACGCCGACGACGCGTTCATGCCGAACAAGCTGCGCACCCTCAGCCCTTACCTTGCAGACCGGCGGCTTCTGTTCGTGCAACACGCCGAGTACGTGGTCGATGCGGACGGCTACCCGTTCGCCGAAGACTCACATCCCGGCGGCGCGACGAGCACATTGGTCGTGCGTACCGACGCCGCACGCGCATTGCTGCCGGTCACCAATGAACTGTTCTTTCATGTGCTCGCTGAGCTTGGGTACGGAATCAAGGTCGACGAGCCGCTAACGCGCTACCGGGTACACGACGCGAGCATGACCGACCGGCGTACTCCGGGCGCGTTCTCGAACTACATGGCCGGCGTCATGGCGAACGTCGCCGAACGACTCGCCGAACTCGCCACAACGCCACCGGCATGGGCAACGGCCGCACGGCTCGTCGAGTTGGCCGCCACCTACCGACGCCGCGCGGCCAGAATCCGAACACACGCCGACCGAGAACGCAGAGAGGGGCGCATGCCGTGACCGCCGTGCTGTTCTCCGAGGACTACTACCGGCAGGTACTCGCCGAGTTCGGCTACACACCGTTTGACCTGCGGCGGTTCGACTTCCCGCTCGCCAAGCTCGACCCGGACACGCTCAACGTCCGCTACCTCTGCCACCACCAAGGCGAGGACTTCGCCAACGCCGACCAGCGACGTCGGATCGTCACCACGGGGTTCGGCATGTCCGGCGTTCCGCATCTGGCCACCGTCTCGCACATCCTGAAGATGATCGAGCTGCAACGTGGCGGCGAACGCTGTCAGATCGTGCTCGGCGACCTGGACGCCTACAACGGCAAGGCAAGGCCCTACGCCGAGGTGCGGGACCTCGCCGACCGGTTCGCCGAGTACTGCATCCGGCTCGGGTTCGACGCCGACGCCGGCATCGTGCGAAGCCAGATTGGCCACGTACCGGCGCTCGAAGCGATGTACCTGCTCGGCCGTTACGTCGACCAGGTCGACTTCGACGCCGCTGAGGAGGACAACCACGGCTACTACGTCGAGCGCGGTCTCGTCGACCCGACGATGACCTTCCGCCGCGCATTGTCGCTGTCGCTCATGGCCGGCGACTTCCTCGCCCTCGGCCAGGACCACGACGCGGTGCTCGTCATGCTCGGCGTCGACGAACACCGGTACGTGCGCTTCGCGCAACAGGTGCGCGACCGTCTCGACGAGCACGCGCCGCTTCGAGCCGAGTTCGCGCTGAGCGCCGCCTACACGCGCATGGTGCGCGGTTTCGGCGGCCACCCCAAGTTCAGCAAGAGCATCCCCGGCTCAGCGCTCGACGTGACCATCCGCCCGGAAGACGTGCACCGCCTGCTCGCCGACGAACCGCCTGTCCCAGAGGAGTCCGCGACCTACCAGCTCATGTGCCAGCTGCCGCGCTACGACTCAGCCACCCTGCTCGACCTGCACCGGCACTGCCGCGAACACGGCTCCACCTGGCGCACCGCAGTCGCCGAGTTCGCCGACTACATGACCTGGCTGATCGACCTGTGGCCGCGTTGACCAGGCAGAACCACTCGGCCTGACACGCCACAGTTGCTGCAACCCAACGTCCGGGTTGTAGCCCAGCCGATACGATTTGGTGGCTATCCACCTACGGGAGACCTCAATGAGCCGACTGAGCCAGTCCGTCGATCGCGCCTCTGACCTGCTGAGGAGCGGCGATCTCGCGACCGATGACACCGTGCGCGAACTGCTCGCGGAAACCGCCTCGCGTCGCACGATGGACTACTCGGACCTGTCGCCGGCCGAGCAGGCGACGCTCATCGCGGACCGCTCTCAGCAGCTCCAGCCCTCCGCCGAGGCACTCGCCGAGCGGATCACCAACGCCGAGAAGGAGGGGCGGCGGTTCATCGCGAAGTTTGGCATCGACCCGACCGGCGCTGAGGTGCACCTCGGCCACGCCGTGCCGATGCTGATCTTGAGCCGCTTCCAGCGGATGGGTCACCAGGTCGTGTTCATCGTCGGCGACATGACCGCCAAGATTGGCGACCCCTCCGGGCGGTCGGACGAGCGTCCGGCGCTGACCGACGAGGACATCGCGCGCAACCTGGTTACTTACCGCGAGCAGGTCACGCCGTTCTTCGACTTCACCCGTGCCGACTTCAAGCACAACGGTGACTGGCTTCGCGACATCAGCTTGCCCCAGATCATAGAGATCACGGCGCAGATCCCGGCTTCCATGCCGTTGCAGCGCGAGGATTTCCGCAAGCGGCTTGAGGCTGGCCAGGGACTTTCTCTCGCGGAACTCATGTACTCCGTCGTCATGGCTCTCGATTCCGTGGAAACGGGATGCGATCTTGAGGTCGGCGGAATTGACCAGTTCCTCAACATGCAAATGTGCCGCAAGGTAATGGACATCTGCGGCCAGACATCGGAACTCGTTGTGGCTACGTCGCTGATTGAGGGGACGGACGGCACGGGCGCGAAGATGAGCAAGTCCAAGAGCAACTACGTCCCCTTGACCGCTCCGCCCGGCGAAATCTTCGGCAAGATCATGTCGGTTCCAGACCGTCTGGTCGAGCCGTATTTCCGAGCCCTGTCCGAGTGGCGTGACGCCGAACTCGCCATCGCCAACGAGCGTGTGCAGGCAGGCAGTCTCCACCCGATGGACCTCAAGAAGACCCTCGCTGGCGAGGTCACCGCCGCGATCCACGGCGTCGATGCCGCGATGACCGCGCGGGAGGAATTCGTCGCACGCTTCTCCAAGCGCACCTTCGCCGAGGCTGGCGACCTGCCCGAGATCGGCGATCTGGACCAGACGATCACCGAGACAGTGCGAGCGCTCGGCTTCGCCAAGAGCAACGGGGACGTGCGCCGCGTGGCGCAACAGAACGGTTTGCGCCTGGTCGCCGAGGTGGACGGCGAGCAGACGCAGGTGACGCTGACCGCCGACGAGGCGCGTGAGCCGCTGGCCACCATGGTCAAGGACAAGCTGAGCGGGCAGCCCGGCGCGTACTTCCTCAAGGTCGGGCGCAAGCTGGCGCGGATTCCGTCCCCGTAGCCCGCAGTGGACGCCGTGGTGTTCGACCTGTTCGGCACCCTGGTGTCCGCGCCAACGCCCGTCGAGCGTCGCCACGCGGCTGCGAGGGTTGCGGCAGCAGCCAACTGCCCGGCCTCGGCCGTCGATGGCTACTTCCGCCGGTCGTGGAGAGCGCGCAACAACGGTGACCTGCCAACGGTTGAGGCTCTCGCCGAGCACCTCGTCAGCGAGATCAGTTCGGGGGCCGCAGTTCAACCGGTCGCCACGGTGCTACGCGCGCTCGCGCCGGCTCGCCTCCACCCGGATGATTCAGTTACTCAAGCCATGAATACGTTGTGTGCCAACGGAATCAAGCTCGGCTTGCTCAGCGACGCAAGCGCCGAGATCGCGGAGGCATGGCCGTCGAGCCTGCTCGCTCCCATCGTGGAGGTGGCGTTGTTCAGCTGCCGCATCGGCCGAGTCAAGCCCGACCCGATGCTGTATGCCGAGATGACCGAGATGCTGGCGGTTCCGGCCGACCGCGTGCTGTACGTCGCGACGGCGGTGGCGACGAGCTGCACGGCGCGCTCGCGGCCGGTATGTCCGCAGTCGCGGTACGCCGTCGCGGACCACATGACGCGCTCGCCTTCGGAGCCACGACGTGGAACGGGTATCAGCTCGACGGCGTGGAGCAGATACCCGGCTACCTGGAAGGCATGCCATGAAGGCGTGGGAAGTCCACGACGGTGCACTCGGCTTCCACGATGTCGCCGACCCGACTGCCCGCGCGGGCGAGACCGTCGTGCGGGTCAGTCACGCTGGACTCTGCGGAAGCGACACCGCGAAACTGTTGCACCCCGACAAGTTCGACCTGCCTCGACCGTGGCGACCAGGGCACGAGATCGTCGGAATGGTTCCCTCCGGTGAGATCGTCGCTGTAGATCCACTCGTCCCGTGCGAACACTGCGATGTGTGCGGGCGCGGCGAGATCCACTTGTGCGGGTCGCTGCACCGGATCGGTTGGGACCTGCCCGGCGGATTCGCCGAACGTGTCGTTGTGCCGGTCGGCAACGTGCACCCGCTGCCGACCGGGCTTGTGCCTCACCACGCGGTGCTCGCCGACCCTGCCGCAGTCGCCATCCACGGACTCCGCTGCAACCCAGTCGGTCCACCGGCACGACTCGCCGTCATTGGCGCGGGCGCGGTCGGCTTGCTCAGTGCCCTCTACGCCGAGTCGCAAGGATGGGCTGTAACTCTTGTCCATCGACGCAGCCCGAGCGTGCCGGTGGTCGAGACCGTCCCGGTTACCTTCGCATCTTCAACCGACGTGGAGGCCGGGACGTTTGACGTGGTGGTCGACGCGGCCACCGGGGCCGACACGTCGCCGCTAGCGCTGGCGTTACGACTCGTCCGAGACGGCGGCACGGTCGTGGTGCAGAACGCGTACCACCCTGACGTAGCGCTGCCCGTCCCGCTGCGCGGCCTCTTCCGTCGCTCAGTTCGACTCGTCGGCACGTTCTCCTTCTGTCGGCGAGAACGGCCAGGCGACCTCGAACTTGCCCTCGAATTGCTGCGCTCACGAAGAAAGGCGTTCTCCACTATCATCCGTATGGTCGGCGGGCTTGTTGACCTTGGTCGGGAAATTGATTCCGCTGAAAAGCACATCCGGCAAGTCGTCTCTGTTTAGCCCGAGCGGAAAGGAGCAATCATGTCACGCGAACTGAGCGAGTTGACAGTAGGCGAGCGATGGGCGTATCGGAAGAAGGGAACAGACCCGGTGACCTGCGTCGAGGTTGTGCGCCTCGGCACCGGGAGACCGTCTCGGGTGCAGGTCAAGTTCATCGACGACGAGTTCGAGGGACGTGAGGAATGGGCGCCTCCCGCGCGCTTGAAAGTCTTGTGGTCCGGAGTTGACGCATGGCGTGAGAGCGAGGATCGCTGGTCGAGACTTCGCGAAGCATCCGAATGCGCACTAGATAGCCCGGAAGAGAACGCGTTATTGATGGTCTTTGAATATCTTCCGGACTGGAATTTGCTTAACGTTCACTACCGTGATGATGGGATTGGGAGAGTCTCCGATCTGGAGGCGCTCCTTGTCGACCTTGGCCTAGATCGGGAACTAATTATCGGCGACCCGGTGTCCTTCCGTGAAGATGATATCTGGTTCGTTCCGCGACGCGTGACGCAAGTCATTGTCGAGCGGCTGACTAGGAAGTACGCTGACACGGTCATCAAGGAAGTTGAGGCGGCAGAGCAAGAGGCGCAAAAGGAGCGACAGAGGGGAAGTCAGAGCATAAATTACTACTTCAGTCCAGAGTCGTGCGCCAAAGTAGACGAGCAGTATGCGCCAGCGCGAGCCCAGATAAGGCAATGGTGTGGAGCTGAGGCAAAAGATCGTTATGACGAGTTGGTTGCGTTGCGGGGCGAGGCCGTCCGGCTAGGTAAGTTGGTGGAGAGAGCGATCAACGCAGTCCGGTCCGCTGGCAATGTTGGTGAGGCGGATGTGCTGGAGCGCGAGCTAGGGATACCGCTGGAAATGATTCGCAAGGTTCCCGAATCTGATCAAGTTCCGTAAGGGCTGAATCGTCTCATGTAGGGCTTCAAGTCGGATGGCGTTGGTTCGATCTCGTCGGGTGCTCTCGTGCCGGTTTTGGCGGGGTCGATGTGGTCGGCGTAGGCCCTGCACCATTCCATCCAGCGAGCTTGCGCATCCGCTTGCTCGGTGTCGTGTTCGACCGAACGCGCTCCTTCGACGTCGGTGCAGTAGGCGCGGATGGATGCCGCTTTCTGCCAGTTCTTGAGTTGCCTGTTGAGTGCGTCGATTCGGCGATCTTGCTGGAACCGGGCACGGGCGTTGGCCATCGCGGCTTCCCGGTCACGTTGACGTTGGAGCCGTGCTCGTTCCTCCTCGACGATCCGGTCGCGCTCGGCCTGCACACGTCGATTGATCTCCGCGACCAGCTCACTGAGCTTGTCCTCGACGCGCCAGCGTTTGCGGTCCGCCCACCAGGCCGGCCGGTCCCAGCGGGCGCCGCTGGTGCTGAGCTGGATCTTCAGTTTGCCCGAGTGAACCCACTTCGTTTCGGGTTGAATACGTTGCCAGGTATAGATCTTCTTGTTGGCCAGCTCTTCCGGCGTCGGCAAGAGGTCGCGTTGTTTCCGCTCCTCAGTCATGGTGATGTGCAGCCGGAAGTTGCCGTCTCGGATCTCGACGCCTTCTGACGTGTCTTCTGCCCATCCGGTGTCGTATCCGCGGCGCTCAGCCTCGGTGAGCACGGTGTGCATGATCCTCAGCGCGCGTGGTGCCTGTTCAGGCGACACGTCCAGGGTCGCGGCGGAGTTCTTCAGATGTGACAGCAGCGGGTGTAGCTGGTCAACGTAGTCTGGCACGTCGACTCGTTGTGCGGGATCCAGTGGCGGCTTCGCGTTGAAATGACCGCCGTCGAGCAGGGCGATGCGGAGGTCTCCGTCCCACATGCGGGTCTTCTCGATGCGCTTGCCGTCCGGCACCATTCTGTGACGCTTGGCGAAGTCCACGATCTTGCGCCACTCGGTGACCTCGTCATCGTCGGGGTTCGAGATCATCACGCGCTCGTCGTCGACCAGCCGTGCGACGAGGTCCGTGGCGGCCTGACGGCGCTCGGCCGCGATCCTCGCCGTGGTGTGCGGCGGCTTACGTTTCGGCGTCGTCCGGGCAGGCTTCGCGCTTGAAGGTGGCGTTGGGCTCGCCGTGGCGCAAGACGGCTCGCACTCCCGAGCGGGGTGCCGTGGTCGAGGTAGAAGCGGCCCGCGTCGGTGATCTCAGCGTGCCAGCCGCCCCGTGTGCTGACCTCCGCCAAGCCACGACCATGCAACGCCCTCGCAGAAGTCTTTGCTGTCGGGTCGCCCCCGATGTCCTCGCCCGACGAGATCCGGCGCAGCACGTCCAATTGGCGAGCGTTCAGCGGGTCTGTCTTACGCACTGCACCAGCCCACACCAGTCCACCGCCAGCTCGCAAACCGGGACGGGCACTCGCGGCTTAGCGGCCGAGCGCCCACCAGAGCGCCTCGTCTGCGCCGGAGTAGACAGTGCGATCCTGGCCGCGATAGATCCGCCCGGTGACGTAGTGGTGCTCGGCGTCGACCTGCGCCGGCCTCGGTACCTGCTCTGACGGCCAGCTCCGCAGCGAGCCGGGACAGGTGGAGCCAAAACCGGCGACCCAGTTAAGAGCCAACCGCTGCCCGAGAATGTTCGGGTCGGGTGTTCGGTCGGCGGCCATGGTGACGCTGAGCGCCTTGCGCCTGATCTCGTCGGTCGATCGTGTGTTCGGCTTTGGGTCGGCGAGGCCGAGTGCGTGGATGATCTCGAACTGGTCGGCGCGGGTGCGCTCGGCGATCTCCAGCGCGATGGAGCCCGGCCATGGGTAGGTCACGGTCACCCCGGACAGCCAGATTTCCGGGGAGTCCGACGAACTGCCGTTGGCCCAGAGCTGAGCGAAGAACGAGCCGCTGCCCTCGTCGTAGCCCCACACGCTCTGCTCGTCCCAACCGGGGAGCGCGATCGCGTCACGGAACTCGTAGCCAGGTCGGCAGCGATGGTTGCGGGAGGCGAGATCAGTCATAACCGACAGTGTGTCGGATGTCGCTCTCCGCGTCCTGATTCGACACGATGAAGGTGTGCCCATTGTGTGCCCGAAGTGTGCCCGGATGAGGTGGAACGACTTGTGACCATTCGGCACCAAAGACAGCAGTACCGCGCCTGACCTGCATAGATCGGCCAGGCGCGGTACTGGGTGTGATCACGGATCATGATCACTTGGGAACTACGGATCAGAAGGTTGGGGGTTCGAATCCCTTCGGGCGCGCACACAGATCAGCAGGTCAGAGACTTGTTGATCGTGCACAAGGGATGGGATCTCATGATCTGTCCCTTTTAACTATCCCTGTAAGTACAGGGATGCGCCCGCTGGTTAAAGGGATGACCGCGTGTCATTCCTGCAGCTAGAACCTTCTGATCCCGTAGTTGTGGCCGCGTGGACCACTTGTCGGCGGTGTGTCGTTGGCAGGCGAGTCGGCGCACGTCTCGGCGGACGAACACGATGGTCGCGTCATGATCGGCTAACCGCAGGTTGTTTCCGGGGCCGGTGGTGGCCATCACAGCTACGCCCAGTGCGCGCGGCATAGCACCATGCGCGGGTGGCCGAGAAGTGGAGTTGAAGTTCCGTACGGCGTTGCGGAGCTGGGCTGCGTCCTGCCGGGTCAGGCAAGCGATGAGGTCAACGGCGTGAGGCTGAGCGGCGGGGGTCGGGGAAGCCGAGGCTGACGTAGCCGGGTGCGCGTTTGGTCAGGGATGAGGCTAGGACGCCGGTGCCTATGTCGTGGTAGTCGTGCACCTCGGCGGTGGTCTTGCCCGGGTATGCGCGCAGGATCCGTCCGGCGTACTGGACCAGGCGCCCTTTGAAGGCGATCGGTGCGGCGAGGAAGAGTGTGTCCAGGACGGGGCAGTCGAATCCCTCGCCGACGAACGGGCCTGTGGCGACCACCAGCAGCGGTGATCCGTCCGCTTTCAGTCGGGCGAGGGCGTGGTGGCGGGCCTTGGTGGTCATGCCGCCGCGCAGCACGACCGGGTCGAGACCGCGCCTTCGGAACTCGTCGGTGAACCGCTCGATGTGGGTGGTCCACTGGGTGAGCACCAGGCAGTGCCGGCCTCGTTTCAGTGCCGCGGTCACGTCGTCGACCACCTGGATGGTGCGGGCGTCGTCGGCGACGAGGTCGCGGTAGATGGCCGCCATTCCGCCGGGCATGGTGGGGTCGGCGTCGCCGAGGTAGCGGTACGTGGTGTCGTGCACGTGCAGTACGGGTGCCGGTCGCTGCTCGGTTTGCTCGAGCTCGAGTTGGGGTGTGTCACGGGCCGGAGCGGGCTGCGTGGTGTGGGTGATGGTGTGGCGGACCGGGCCGAGTTGCAGTGCGATCAGGTCGTCGAGCTTGTCGCGGCGGTACGGGGTGGCGGTGAGCCCGAGCCAGCGTCGGGCCGGGATTTGCTTGACGGCGTGCTCGAACGCCGCCGCGGGGATGTGGTGGCACTCGTCCACGACAACGAGGCCGTACCCGCCGACGAGCTCAGTTAGGTTGTCCTTGCGTGCCAAGGTTTGCAGCATTGCGACGTCGACCACGCCATGGGTCTTGCGGCGGCCGCCGCCGAGTTGGCCGGCCTTGACTTCCAGCAAGTCGGCGATGCGGGTACGCCACTGGTCGGCCAGGGTCTTGCGGTCGACGAGCACGAGCGTCGACGTCGCATGGGCGGCGATCAGGGCGCAGGCGATGACGGTCTTGCCCGCGCCCGGTGGCGCGACCAGCACGCCCAGGTCGTGTTCACGCAGATCGGTCACGGCGTCCTGTTGTGGGCGGGTCAGTGTGGCCGTGAAGGTGAACTCTCGTGGCTCGCCGGCCGCTCGCTCGTCGGTCACTTCGAGGCGGCTGCCGGACTGGTCGACCAACGCGGCCACATTGTCGGCCAAGCCGCGGGGCAGGATGAGTCCGCCGTCGATGGTCTCGTCATAGTTGCGCAGGAACCGCGGTGTGTCCCAGGTGGACATTCGCAGTCGCTGGCGTTCGTAGAACAGCGGGTTCGACATCGACGCGGCGTGTTTGAGTGTCGCGTGCAGCGGCGGGGTTAGCTCGCCCGCCTCCACCCGGATCCCCGCGCCGAGCCGTGCGTGCACGATCGGTGGTGGTGCTACACGGATTCGGGTCGACACCGGTGCGCCGATCCGATCAATGCTCGCGCCGACCGTGATCTGCCCTGCTCGGCGCGCGACCCGGTTGATCTCGGCCGGGCTCATCCGGCCAAGTGTGGAGAGGAACACCCATTGGTCCTCGTGCGGTTCCATCGTGGCCAGGTCGAGGAACATGGTCGCCCCATCCTGGCGGGCCTTGCCGTGCAGGGGCGCGGCGATCAGGTTTCCCACGCCGCCTGCGGGTAGCACGTCCTGCGACGGGAACAACCGGTCGTAGCTGGCCAGGTCCATGTGACCGCGTACTGCCATCGCCTCCCGCAACAGCGCGGAACCCAGCCGGCGGGCGGACTCGGCGGGCACGGGCGCGGTGAAGAACACCCACGTGTGCGCGCCGACTCCGGACCGGGATACCTCCAGCGCCGCGGGCACCGACCAGGTTCGGGCGGCCTTCAGGTACGCCAAGGCGTCGAGCATCGCCGTCTGCCCGTCGAAGTCGGCCGCCAGCCACCAGCAGAGGTCTCCGTCCAGCAGCGGATACAGCCCGACGTGCGTCTCCCCGGTCAGGTGTGCACGCAGAACCTCCTTCGTGAGCGGCAGGTAGTCCCGGTCGTCGTGCCGTACGCCCTTGCGCCACCCACCACGCACCGCCGGTAGCCAACCGGCCTTGCCTGCGCGCGTGTTCTCCCACCGGGTGGCATAGATATCAGTCCGGGCAGCGAACAGGGCAGCGAAGAACTCGAGCTTCACGTCGGGCGCTGACTGCCGGCCGACCGGGCCCGGATGCGCTTCGAAGAAGCCGGTCTGCGCCGGGCCTGGCGGCGCCGCCTGTTTCGGGGTCAGCTCCAGCAGGCGCAGCAACCGTGCGTTCTCCGCCCGCAGTTGCGCAGTCAGGGCGCGCAGGCTCGCCAACTCCTCCGCCAGCCGGAGATCGTCCACGCGACCCACCGTAGAGCCGTCGCGCCGTGTTCGGCGGGCAGGTGGCAACGGTTACCGCGGGAAGGCGATGCCGAGGCGGCGTGGCATGCGGCGGTTGACGGTGGTTGCCAAGACGAGTTTGTGGCTGCGGCTGGCCCGGCACCGCGCCGCCGACCACCCGGCTGACACGATTCCGGTCCTGCCCTCTGCCGCCGACCAGTCGATCGGCCACAAGGACCGGGACTCTTACCGGGTTGCCGCGGGCCTGTTGAGCGAGGCCAGAGCGTTGTTCACCCGCGGTGACCGTGCGGAGGACTTCCAGTCGCACCTGGCCGCGTTGAGTGCCGGCCCAAGCGGGCGTTACGGGAGGAACTCGACCACGCCAACCTGCCTGACACCTCACTCGCCTTCGGTCGGCCGACGAGTGTCAGCACAGGATGCCGTCCCACTCGGGCAGGAGATCGGGTAGTTCCGCGCGGGGCAGGTCGATGCCGAGTTTCGCGCACTGGTCCACCACGTTCGCGGCGCGTTCGGCAGCGTAGTCCGGGGAGTATTCCAGCAGCGTTTCGCTGCTCCCGTCGCGACACTCGTACAAGCCCAGCAGGATGCGTACCGCGAGTTCGGTAGCCGCGGTTGTCATGCCGAGCGCCGCTCGACGTTCGAGATCGCGCAGAAAGGGCTCCAGCGCTTCGTCCATGATCTCGGCCGCGGCCTCGACCGGATGGACATACCCACGACCCGGCCGGTACCCGGCGCGGCCGTTGAGCTCCTCGATATCCAGACCACGCAACCTGCCGGCGACGGCGACGGTGACCGCGGAACGGTCTTCGGTCGACATAAGCCGGACGGCATAGGTTTCGGCGAGCTCTCGAAGGTCCGGTCGAGCGATGAGCAGCCCATTGAGCACGGTGGCCTTCTCGTCTGCGGACAGGGCCGCCAGAGCGGATGTCGAACGGTTCACGTTTGCCCCATGTCGGTATGAACCCGGTCGTGCCGGTACGTCGCTGTCAGTGGAGAGGTCCAAGGCACGTAGGTGGCAGCCTGAGAGGTTACGCGCAGTAACATCTGCGGTTCCGTTTACACAGAGTGCCCCAGGTCAACCTCCGTCTCTGAGTGGACAATAGTGGTGGTGACTGGCTGCGGCGGCGTGTCATGGACGTTGCCGTGTGGCTGAAGCCGAGATGATGTGAGCCCACGGTGGTGGCGGAAGGTGGTGATCTCTGCATGAGCGTTGTCGATGAGCGCACCGATGTCCTTGGTCGGTTCTCCACGGCGCTCTACACGGTGCCCGAGGCTGCCCGCTACCTGGACGTTCCTACGAGCACGTTGAACTCGTGGGCGCACGGCTACCGGAACCATCCGCCCGGGCGCCGAGAGGCGGTCGGTGCGCCGATCCTCACCACGCTTCCTCGTCGTGCAATACGGCTGCCGATCATCCCTTTCATCGGCTTGGCTGAAGGGGCGGTGTTGACCGCGATCCGCCGCAGCGGTGTGCCGATGCAACGCATCCGCCCGGCCCTGGAGCAGCTCGACACCCAGATCGGGCTGTCCCATGCGTTGGCGAGTCGACGTCTGTACACCGACGGCGCCGAGGTCTTGTTCGACTATGCCGAGGCGACCGACGACCCTGGCTTGGTTCGTGCCGCGCGCGATTTGGTGGTGGTGCGCAACGGTCAGCGGGTGTTCAACGAGGTCGTGGCTGCCTACCTCCGGCGTTTGGAGTTCGACGACCACGGCTACGTGCGCCTGATCAGGCTTCCCGCCTACGAGGTCGCCGAGATCGTGGTCGATCCCACCCGCGGGTTCGGCCAACCGATCTTCGTTCGCGGTGGCGCCCGGCTCGAAGACGCACTGGGACTGTTCCGCGCTGGTGAGCCCCTAGACGTGGTAGCCGACGAGTACGGCATCCCAAGCGACCACCTGGAAGACGCGGTCCGCATCGCGACACGGTCAGCGGCCTGAGATGACGATCGGGCACCCCGACGGC